>NZ_CAZEFZ010000016.1:0-103973 GCF_964511145.1 Tenacibaculum amylolyticum | reverse complement strand
ACCAAAGCCGCCTCCGAAACCACCACCGCCAGAGCTACCTCCACCGAAGCCGCCACCAAAAAAGCCTCCGCCTCCATAGTTTCCTCTTCCCGCGTTGCTCAAAATAATGGTTTCTAGAATATCTCTGGAATCTGATCGATAACGTCTTCCTCCATTACCTCTTCCTCCTCTGGAAATTAATATGAAGAAAATAACAATGATTATGATAAAAATAAACACTCCGAATTCTCCTCCTTTTTTCCCTCGCTTTCGTTTTCCTTTATACTCACCCTGCATTACCTTAAAAATGGCTTCTGCTCCGCTGTTCAAGCCTGCATAAAAATCACCCTTTTTAAAGTAAGGAAGAATATCGTATTCTATTATTTGACGTGATGTGTAATCTGTTAATAAATGTTCCGTTCCGTAACCTGTTCTAATAGTAATTTTACGGTCGTTTTTGGCTAGTAACATAAAAACACCATTGTCTTTATCTCCTTCACCAATTCCCCATTTATGCGCCCAATTTGTAGCTAAATACCCTATTTCTTCCCCTTTTGTACTTGCTATAATTGCAACAACAATTTGAGTAGAAGTAGTATCAGAATATCTTACTAGTTTATTTTCTAGAGAAGTTTTTTCACTAGGGCTTAATAAACCTATATAATCGTAAACACTTGTTTGAGATTTGGGAACTTTAGGTATTTCGAATTGTGCAAATGTTTGTTGTATTGCACTAAATACGAATAGTAAAAGTAAAAATATATGCTGTATTCTCTTTTTCATTTAACCTTTAGATACTTCGTTTGGTAACTCATCTACATCATCACTTTGCCATGGAAAATGTACTTTTAATTCTTCACCTGCTTTTAAAATTCCTTGTACAATACCTTCTTTAAACTGTCCTTGTTTAAAATAGTCTTGCATGGTATTTTTAGTACTCTCCCAAAAATTTTCAGGAACAACATCATCAACGCCTTTATCACCATAAATCACAAACTTATGATCGTCTACAGCAACATAAATCAATACACCATTCCGTTGTTGTGTATTAAACATTTTAAGCATTTGAAATACTTCTAGCGCTCTGTTATAATGAGAAATAGTTGTACTACGTTCTAAATGCACTCGTATTTCACCAGAAGTATTTCGTTCTGCTTGTACTATTGCTTGAACAATTTCTTGTTCTTCTGCCTGTGTAAGAAAATCTTCTACGTTAGACATTTATTAGAATTTGAAATCTACATCTGGAGCTTTCTCCGATCCTGGATCTGCTTTATATCTTGGCATTGCTTTTAATCCGAAAAGACTTGCTAAAATACTTCCTGGGAATTTGTCAATTTTAGTATCGTACTTATTTACTTCGTCGTTATAACGATCTCTAGCAACATTAATTCTATTTTCAGTTCCTTCTAATTGACTTTGTAATTCTAAGAAGTTTCTATTTGCCTTTAAATCAGGGTATCTTTCTACAGAAACTAATAATTTAGATAATGCTCCTGTTAAACCTGACTGCGCTTGTTGAAATTGCGCTATTTTATCTGGTGTAATATCTCCTGTATTAATATTTACTGAAGTTGCTTTTGCTCTTGCATTAATTACATCTGTTAGTGTGCTTTTTTCAAAATCAGCAGCACCTTGTACCGTTTTTACTAAGTTTCCAATTAAATCATTTCTTCTTTGGTACGAACTTTCTACTTTAGACCAAGCAGTTTCTGCATTATTTCGTAATGTTACCATTCCATTATATTGCATTACTCCTAATAAAACTAATGCTCCAATTAGCACAAAAGTGATTCTATTTTTTTTCATGTTTTTGCTTTTTTGTTATTCCAGTTGATTTTTGATTTTAATTAATGCGGCTTTCACAGCTTCTAATCTACTAATAATTTCCTGATTTTCGACAACCTTCGTAGGGTTTTGCTTTAGTTTCTGTTTAGCTCCTTCAAGCGTAAATCCACGTTCTTTCACTAAATTGTAGATTAATTTAAAGTTTTCTATGTCTTCGTTTGTAAATAAGCGATTTCCTTTCGCGTTTTTTTTAGGTTTGATAATATCAAATTCACCCTCCCAAAAACGGATGAGAGAGGTATTAACATTAAAAGCTTTAGCCACTTCCCCTATTCGGTAATATCTTTTTTCGGGTAAATCAATATGCATCAACGATTTTTATTTGCAAGTTACAAATTAATCGAAAGATTGTCGTTCCTCTTGAGAAGCTTTTTGCATGGCAATAAATTGTTCTGGAGTAAGATCGCCATAATAGTAATAAATTGGGTTTACTGGTCTTCCATTTTTATGTACCTCATAATGTAAGTGAGGTGCAGCAGAACGTCCCGTGTTTCCTACGTATCCTATTAAATCTCCTCGTTTTACTTTTTGCCCTTTTTTAACTGCAATTTTACTCATATGTGCATATACCGTTTTGTATCCAAAACCATGTTGTATATATACTACTTTACCAAAAGTTGCGCTTCTATTTGCTCGTACTACTTTTCCATTTCCAGATGCATAAATAGGCGTTCCAGTTGGTGCTGTAAAATCCATACCATTATGCATTTTACGATATTTTAAAATTGGGTGCATACGCATTCCAAAACCAGAAGCCATTCGTGTTTCATCTTCATTTTTAATAGGCTTAATAGCAGGAAGAGAAGCCAACATTATTTCTTTCTCTTTTGCTAAAGCAACAATTTCATCTAGTGATTTTGATTGTACTACAATTTGTTTAGATAATACATCTAACTCCTTTGTAACATCTTTAATCATATCAGAATTATCAAAACCTTCTAAGTTTTTATATCTATTTACTCCTCCAAACCCAGCTTTTCTTTGCTCATCTGGAATTGGATTTGCTTCAAAATATGTTCTATAAATATAATTATCTCGTTCTTGTAAGCCTGTTAACACCTCAGAAGTTTCTTGCATTCTCTTGCTTAAAAGCTCGTAATGTAGCTTTAAGTTTTCAAGTTCTCTTTTTTGAGCTTTCTCTGTTGGAGATTCTAAAAACGGTGTTAATATGAAAAATCCTAAAACCATAAATAAAACAGCAGCAGTTAAAAAGATCATGCTGTTTTTAAACTTATCTCGCTTTCTTACCGCTATTTGCTGATAAGAAAGTGTCTCAGGATCATAATAATATTTTACTTTTGCCATACGACCAAATGTAGTATTTTTGTGTCCTTTACAAGGAAAACACACTTTAGTTAGACGTGCAAATTTATAAAATGTTTCAATATATGTGTTTTCTTTCTTACTAATTAGAAATTTTTTAACTAAAAAACAATGAAATCCCAAGAGATAAGAACTAAGTTTTTAGAATTTTTCAGGTCTAAACAACATGAAATTGTTCCTTCTGCACCAATGGTACTAAAAAATGATCCTACCTTAATGTTTACAAATTCTGGTATGGCACCATTTAAAGAATATTTCTTGGGAAATAGTGCCCCAAAAAATGCTCGTATTTCAGACTCTCAAAAATGTTTACGTGTTTCTGGTAAACACAACGATTTAGAGGAAGTTGGTTATGATACTTATCATCATACAATGTTTGAGATGTTAGGGAACTGGAGTTTTGGCGATTACTTTAAAAAAGAAGCTATTGCTTGGGCTTGGGAATTATTAACGGAAGTATATAAAATTCCTAAAGACATATTATATGTTACCGTTTTTGAAGGTGATAAGGAAGATGGCACAAAAATGGATCAGGAAGCTTATGATATTTGGAAACAATATATTTCTGAAGATCGTATTTTAATGGGTAATAAAAAGGATAACTTCTGGGAAATGGGAGATCAAGGACCTTGTGGACCGTGTTCTGAAATTCATGTTGATATCCGTTCCGATGAAGAAAAACTTACTGTAGATGGAAAATCTTTAGTAAATGAGGATCATCCGCAAGTAGTAGAAATATGGAATCTTGTATTCATGCAATACAACCGTAAAGCAGATAAATCTTTAGAGGAATTACCAGCAAAGCATATTGATACAGGAATGGGGTTTGAGCGTTTGTGTATGGTATTACAAGGAGTTCAATCTAATTACGACACAGATGTATTTACACCATTAATTAGAGAAATTGAAACTATTACTGGTGTTGCTTATGGTAAAGATGAAAAAATAGATGTTGCGATTCGTGTTATTGCTGACCATGTAAGAGCTGTTTCTTTTGCAATTGCAGACGGACAATTACCTAGTAACAATGGTGCTGGATATGTAATTAGAAGGATTTTACGTAGAGCAGTTCGTTATGGATTTACTTTCTTAAATCAAAAGGAACCATTTATCTATAAATTAGCAGAAACCTTAGCACACCAAATGGGTGCTGCTTTTCCTGAGATAAAAAAACAAGACGCTTTAGTACATAATGTAATTAAAGAAGAAGAACAATCTTTCTTACGTACCTTAGATCAAGGATTGTTGTTATTAGATAGAGTTATTGAAGAAACTGAAGGTACAATTGTTTCTGGAAAAAAAGCTTTTGAATTATACGACACTTACGGTTTCCCTTTAGATTTAACGCAGTTAATAGCTAGAGAAAAAGGTTACGATGTAAATGAAGAGGAATTCAATGCAGGAATGAAAGCTCAAAAAGATCGTTCTCGTGCAGCTTCTGCAAGTGAAACTGGAGATTGGATTGTATTATTAGAAGATGAAACGGAAGAATTTGTAGGTTATGATACTTTACAAGTTGATGTTAAGTTAACCCGATATAGAAAAGTGTCTACTAAAAAAGACGGAGATCAATATCAGTTGGTTTTTAACATGACTCCTTTCTATCCAGAAGGTGGTGGACAAGTAGGTGATAAAGGATATTTAGAAGCTCCAAACGGAGATATTATTTATATAACAGATACTAAAAAAGAGAATAATGTTATCATTCATTTTGCTAAGAATTTACCAAAGCATTTGAACGAAACATTTAAAGCTGTTGTAAATGATGATTTCAGAAAATTATCTGCAAGTAATCACTCTGCAACACACTTATTACATCAAGCATTACGTACTATTTTAGGTCCGCATGTAGAGCAAAAAGGATCTTTAGTAAATCCTGATTATTTACGTTTCGATTTTTCTCATTTTTCTAAAGTAGATAAAGATCAGTTAAACGAAATTGAGGAATTTGTAAATGCTCGTATTCGTGAGAATTTACCTTTAGAAGAAAAACGTAATATTCCAATGCAACAAGCTATTGATGAGGGCGCAATTGCTTTATTTGGAGAAAAATATGGAGATAACGTACGCGCAATTCGTTTTGGACAATCGATGGAATTATGTGGAGGAACGCATGTGAAGCAAACAGGTGATATTTGGTATTTTAAAATAAAATCTGAAGGTGCAGTTGCAGCAGGAATTCGTCGTATTGAAGCTATTACCAATATTGCTGTTGGAGAATATTTTGAAAACGTAGAACGTAATTTTTCTGAAGTAAAAGCATTACTAAAGAATCCTAAAGATGTTACTAAAACAGTACATTCTTTACAAGAAGAAAACACTACTTTAAAAAAGCAAATAGAACAATTATTAAAAGATAAGGCTAAGAATATGAAAGGTGATTTGAAAAATCAAATTACTGAAGTAAATGGTGTAAATTTCTTAGCTACACAAGTAGATTTAGATCCTGCTAGCATTAGAAACTTATTGTTTGAATTAGGCGGAGAAATTGATAATTTATTTGTGTTATTTGCTACTGCTCCATCTAAGGAAAAAGCTTTATTAACTTGCTTTATTTCTAAAGATTTGGCAAACGAAAAAGGTTACGACGCTGGTAAAGTAGTTCGTGAATTAGGAAAATACATCCACGGAGGTGGTGGTGGACAAAATTTCTTTGCAACCGCTGGTGGTAAAAACCCTGGAGGAATTCCTAAAGTTTTAGAGAAAGCAAAAGAATATATTGTTTAAAAAC
This sequence comes from Tenacibaculum amylolyticum, assembly GCF_964511145.1. Taxonomy (NCBI): domain Bacteria; kingdom Pseudomonadati; phylum Bacteroidota; class Flavobacteriia; order Flavobacteriales; family Flavobacteriaceae; genus Tenacibaculum; species Tenacibaculum amylolyticum. Next base: position 98,092 of record NZ_CAZEFZ010000016.1, on the reverse strand, counting down.
TTCAAGAGTAAAATATTTAGCTACTTTATTCCTTTTAAATAGTTTTAAAAGGAATAAAGTTAGCTTTTATAATGTAATACACATATTAAAATCCCCAATCATATAATTCCCCATCTTATAATAAATATCCCCAACATTCGTTAGTTAACAAATCAACAAACTTAAGTTTAGCTTAGTACCATATCACATACTATAATTCACGAAGCAAAAATCCCTAAATCAACAGCTTATACATGAACAAAACTTGTTATGTAAAACTTACCCTTATTTTTCTTTTATACACTTCATCCACATTACTAGCTCAAGAGACTGAATTTAAACCTCCAGTAACAAAAACCTGGATTAACACTTATGGTAATATTAGGCTCTCTAATCGTTTTTACTGGATTGCACAAACTCATTTTCGATTTCAAGAAACCGAAAAAACTCCTTATGTAGGACAATTAGCACAAGTGTATAACCGACATGCTATAGGATATATTTACTCTAAAAACTTTAATGTTAGTGCAGGAGGTGTTTTAAGACTTAATTTTAATACAGATGAAACCTCTACTGATAAAAATTTAGTTCCAGAATGGAGAATATGGCATCAATATATGTTTGCTGCTCCTGTTTCTTCATTACTTTTTTATCACCGCCTTCGTATTGAACATCGGTGGACAAAAGGTTTTAAAGAAGATAGCGAGTATATTTTTAGGAATAGATGGCGCTATATGTTTAAAGTAAAAATCCCTCTAAATTCTGATAAGTTTAAACCAAAAACATTTTATGCTTCTCCTGAAGCTGAATTGATTTTACAAAGTGGAAAAGCCGTAACTGGTAGTTTAATGGAAGATTTAAGATTACACATGTCCTTAGGTTATATTGTGAGTCCTAGAATTACATTGGCTACAGGTATTATGTATTCTCACGGACAAACCCTTAAAGATGCAACTGTTTTTAAACAAAGTTGGACTGCAAGACTCCATTTATACTTCTCTTTAGATTCTAGAAATATTAAAAATAAAATCCCTGCCATCCATATGGATGACTAATATAGCACAACTATGAAAATATCAAGAACTTTAATTTTTATATTTAGCTTACTATGTATTTCGCTAATTGCTAATACAATTCATAGTAAAATAAAACTTAACAATCTTCAAGAGGAGATTACAACATTAGAAACAGATTGTGTTTTACTAAAAGAAAAAGTAAATCAGGAATACAATTTAACTCCTATAGATTCTCTATTAATTAAAGGTGAATATGAGTCTGCCTTAAATGCTTATGAGGAAAAATTCTTAGATACTGTAATAAATGAAGACAAAGACTTCGTAAAGTTTCGTATTCAAATAGCGAAACAGTTTATGACTTTAGAAAAGAAATCTAATGAAACAAAGAAACAAGACGACAAAGTAGCCTCTAACAAAGAACCATCTTATAAGCCTCATAACTATTCCAAAACGTCTAAAAGTTATGATTCTTTATATAACATTTTAAAAAGTACTAAAAAACATTTATCATCAATTAAAAACCAACTTGCTAACAAATCTTCCTTTAAGTATTTAAAATTTAAAAGTTCTAAAAAACACATACTTCATTATGTAGGTAGAATTCTTAAAGGAAAGGCTAACGGTTATGGTATTGCTGTTTTTGATACAGGTGGTAGATATGAAGGTGAATGGAAAAATAACAAAAGAGAAGGAAAAGGTGTTTTTTATTGGGCTGACGGTGAGCATTACGAAGGTAATTACAAAAATGATTTAAGAAACGGAACAGGTACTTATTTTTGGACTGATGGGAAAAAATACACTGGAGGTTGGAAAAAAGACAAACGCCATGGAGAAGGCACGTTTTACGATAAAAAAGGAAAAGTACTTGCTAAAGGTATTTGGAAAAAAGACAAGTTAATTGAAGAACAGAAATAATTTAGTTTATTTTCTCAAACTTCTTATTGGTTGATTTTATATTAAATTAGTGTATTTAAAATTCTAAATGTGATTTTACAAACTCAAATACCTCTAAAAAAACAACCGCATTATCAAATAGATTATGATTCTAAATTATTTTTAGTTGGTTCTTGTTTTTCAGAAAATATTGGTCAGAAGCTTTCTTATTATAAATTCCAAACACAACAGAACCCATTAGGTATATTATTTCACCCAAAAGCTATTGAAAACCTAATCGAAAAAGCTATAAATGAAACTACGTTTAATGAAACCTCCATTTTCGAATTAAACGAGCGTTGGCATTCTTTTGAAGCACATTCTACTATAAGTACAGCAAACAAAATTCTATTATTAGAAAATTTAAACAACGCTATACAGCTTACCACACAACAAATAACCAATGCAACACATATTATTATTACGCTAGGTACAGCTTGGGTGTACAGACATATTGCTTCTGATACTATTGTTGCTAATTGCCATAAAGTTCCTCAAAAGCAATTTTTAAAAGAGCTATTAAGTGTTGATGAAATTGCTGAGTGTTTAGATAGTATTTGCTCATTAATTAAAGCTGTAAACCCAAAAGCTTCCATTTTATTTACGGTATCTCCTGTACGTCATATTAAGGATGGTTTTGTAGAAAACCAACGAAGTAAATCGCATTTATTAGCTGGAATACACCAAATTATTGAGCCTAGAAAACAGCGTTTTTATTTTCCTTCGTATGAAATTATGATGGATGAATTACGGGATTATCGTTTTTATAAAGAAGATATGATCCATCCTAATACTATTGCTATTCAATATATATGGGAAAAATTTCAAGAAACTTGGTTCAGTAACAGTGCATACAACACCTTAAAAGAGGTTGAAGAAATTCAAAGAGGTTTAGCTCATAAACCTTTTAATCCGAGTTCTGAAGCGCATCAAAAATTTTTAAATAAACTTATAGACAAAAAAGAAAAACTAGAAAACAAATTTCCTTTCATAAAATTTTAAAGGCTTTTTACTTCTTTGTTTTACAACAACATAATTGATCTATTTTTTATATTTATAGAAATAAATTAAAACCTTCTATTATGTTAAAACAAGTATTAAACTTAGGAAATGTAAAAACACTAAGTAAAGATGAACAAAAAAGAGTTAATGGTGGATTCTTTGGAGATCAATGCGACACAATATGTCGCCAACATGGTGATTGTTGTATTTATGTATCACAATCTCCTTTAGGTTCTTTTGAACAACTTGGAGAGTGTTTAGGATTGAATTGTATTCCTTTCTAAAAAAACGCATAAAAAAAAAGGAATGTTCATTAACAAACATTCCTTTTCAATCAATATAAGTTTCTTGTTTTTCGTATTATAAATACTGATCTACATCTCCCCAAGGACCTCCATTAATAATGTCTACACCATGAGATTGTAAAAAATCTGCAGCTTGTCCACTTCTAGCGCCACTTCTACATACTGCAATTACAGGTTTGTCCCAAGATTTAATTTCTTCTACATTTTCTGGGATTGTATTTAATACGATATGTTTAGCTACTTCACTATGTCCTTCATTCCATTCTGCAACAGTTCTTACATCTAGTACAATTGCTCCTTTCGCTAAATATTCTTGAATTTCGTTTGCCATATTTTTCTTTCTAAATAATTTTAAAATGTTCATATTTATAATACTTCTTCTTCCGATAGCAATGATACGCCATTTTCTATTAAACTTGCGTACTCCTCATTACTTTTTAAATTGTCTAAGTGCTTTTTAATCTCTTCTTGAACAGTGTAGTCTTTTTCTACAGCTAACTCAAAAAGTTCTAAAACCAATAACCAATCGTTAGGAAAATCGTTTTTTAGAATTCCTAAAGTGTTAGAAATCATTTCTTCTGTAACTGTATTGGTTTCTCTAGCTTTTCTAAGTTCGGTATATAAACCGTATAAGCGTTTATCTTCTGAAGAATAGTTTATTTTGTGTGTTTTCGTTTCAGATACTTTTCCAATATCTTCAAAAGAACTTACATCTGCAGGTCCTGCATAAGCAGAAATAACATCTACTCCAACTGCCATATCATAAATTCCCCAATCTGGATGAAAAAGAACTGTATCGAAATGTGTTACGGTACAATTCTTAAATGATATTAATAGTATTCTACCCCGTAAATCTCTTGTACCAGTAATTACTTCTCCCTCTACTTTTACACCACCTTCAAACTCTAAAGAAACTATTTTACCTTCGTAAATACCATAAGCTTCTAAATCTCTAGGACTCATATTTTCAATAGGAATATTTATTCCTTTTAATTTTCCTATTGGACTTCCAAATCCTTCTTTATGATAATGTGTTCCGTGACCAATTAACTCCTTATCTCTATTAGCTAAAGCGGTTCCACCTGTAGTTTGAATATAAATAGGTTTATTATTCTGATCTGTAATTACATTTGTAAAAACTCCCGAAATTTGAATTCCTGTACTTAATTCAATCGTTCCTAAGTTTTTCGAATCTATTAATTTGTTAATACCACTTAAGCCTCCTTTACGAATTCCCATCGTATTTGCATATTGTTCTAATACCAAACTTAAGTGTGCAAAATCTGGAGTAACAAATAATTGTGGTTGTGGTTTGGTTATGTCAAATGATACATTAGATGCTTCTAAAGTATATGGTAATTTTTGTACACTATCTTGCATACACCATTTACTCTCTCCAATAGAAGATAATAAACCTGCTCCGTAGATTTTCGGATTTTCCAGTGTTCCAATTAAACCATATTCTACGGTCCACCAGTGCAAGTTTCTAATCTGAGCCATTTCAGAAAGTGCACCCATATTATTTTGTAACCACTCAACTTTTTCCTGTGCTTCTTGGATTTCTTTTGTGGTAGAATTTGGATTTTCTTTTAAAATAGATAACAAACGAATTGCTTCGTACATTTCATAATCTCTAGCAGAAGAGATTGCTTTTGCTCCTATCTCTCCAAATCTTCGTAAATATTCTGCATATTCAGGATTTGCTATAATAGGTGCATGTCCAGCAGCTTCATGAATAATATCTGGAGCTGGTGTATATTTAATATGATCTATTGTACGCATATCTGAAGCAATTACCAATACATTATATGCTTGGAACTCCATGAATGCATTTGGGGGAATAAAACCGTCTACAGAAACTGCAGCCCAGCCGATTTCTTTTAAAATTCTGTTCATTCCTTCCATTCTTGGAATGGTATCTACAGAAATTCCTGTTTTATCTAAACCTTCTAAATACGATTCGTGCGCAACCTTTCCTAGGTAATCTACATTCATTCGCATTACATAACGCCAAACAGCTTGGTTTTGCGCTGTGTATTCATCATAAGGTTGTTTTACCACAAATTTGTGTAAATGGGTGGGTAATTTCTTAGTAACTTCATTAAGCTCGAAGTGAGTTTCCATATGCTGAAATCTTAAAAAATTAGGAACTATAAAAATACTCATTTCATTATTAATAGCCTTATAAATCTGATAATATTCGTATATTAAACTCAAAATCATACCATTAAACAAATGAGAGGAAGACGCCTTAGAATACGGTTATTTATTGGACTTATGATTGTAGGCTTTGCTTACCTAAGAAAATGTAGTCAACGGAAGGAAAACCCATACACGGGTAAAGTGCAAACGATAAGTTTAACACCAGAGCAAGAAATTGCTATTGGCATACAACAAGCTCCTTCTATGGCACATCAACACGGTGGTTTGTACCCCAACAATCAATACCAAACTTACGTAGATAAAATAGGGCAACGACTCGTAGATAATTCAATTGCTAAAAGATCTGCTTATAAATATGAGTTTCATTTATTAAAAGATGATAAAACTATCAATGCTTTTGCCTTACCAGGAGGTCAGATTTTTATTACCTATGCTTTATTTGCTCGATTAACTGATAATTCTGGCAGATTAAATGAAGACATGGTAGCTGGTGTATTAGGACATGAAATTGGACATGTTTTAGGAAAACATTCTAACGAACGTATTAGTGAAGCTAATTTTTGGAAGTTGATTACAATGGGTGCTTCTGTAGGAGCAGATTTAGGTGGATTGGCTAATAGTATTGGGCAACAAACATTACTAAAAAATGGACGTGGTGATGAATTAGAAAGTGATGAATTAGGCGTTAAACTTATGATTGATGCTGGTTACGATCCTCGTTATTTAATTAATGTTATGGAAATTTTAAAAGCAGCTGCTGGCCCCAGAAGAGTTCCTGAGTTTCAAAGTACACATCCTGATCCTGAAAATAGAATTCAAAAAATTAAACAAGCTATTCAAAAATACAAACAGTAAATAAATCTTAAAATAAAAAGGGTGAAACATCAACGTTTCACCCTTATAGTTTTTCATAACATAACTAAATTATGCTCCTTTTAATTTTTGAATAGCTTCTTTCTTCTTCTCAATCTCTCTCTCCATTTTATTCAATTTCTTTTCTATTTTTCTAATAATAGATTTTCTTCTTTGTAAACCTACTTTAGATAATTTTCCGGCTGCAACTGCTGTTGCTACTTTTTGCTTCTTATTATTTAAATCTTCTCTTACACTAGCTGCCATTTCTTGTGTCATGCTAATTTCAACTTCATAATCCTTTATTTTCTGCTTATTCTTTTCAGATAACTTTTCTCCTCCTTCAATTGCTTTTTCCTCTTGTTTTAGTTCGCTATCTAATTTTGCTAAAGCTAGGTTCTTTTCACGTAACTCTTTTTGCTGCTTTAAGTAAGCAGCTTCACTTTCCTTAATTTCCTTAGCTAATTTTTCTCTAGCAGCTTTTAATTTTAGAGCTCTTTCATTTATTTCTTGAGCTTTTTCTTCATCGACTACACTCTGTGTTCCTCCAGAAGCCACCACAGTTTTTTCTACTTTAATATGTAACCCTTTCTTAAAAGTGTTTAACTCTTTCTTTTGTTCTGCTATTTTAGTATTTAATCTATCTAATCGTGTTTCTACACTTCTAATAATTTTACTCTTTCTTTCTAACTCTTTTGGAGTAAGCCTATTTTTCGCTTTATCTTTTTCCAGTCGCGCTTTAATTCTTTCTAATCCTTTTACACCACTCATCAACATTTCTTCGTTTGCACGAATCTCTTCTTCTTGTACTTTAATCTTTTTTTTATCTTCTCTAGATACTTCTTGAGCATTGATTTGTTGAACTCCTGTTATAAAAAGAGTTAGGGCAGGGATAATAATTTTTAAAAATTTCATACTTCTATTTACAATTTACTTAGTATAACATAAGTGTAGACACGCACTTCTCTTTAAGGTCACACTTATTTTTTGAGGGCCGCAAAAGTACTAATAAAAAATCAAATTAGAACTATTATACTAACTCCTTTATTTATCATTTGTAACAATTCTAAATTTCTAACTACTAATAGATAAACTTTAAATTATTTGCTATGGGATTTGGAGGAGCAGTTTATGCTATGGTTACAACTTTAAAAAACAATAAAAGAGATCGTAAGAGTGCTTTTAAAAAAATGAAACAATATGAGTCTAGTTCTTATAAGACAGACCGACTTGTTTTCTCTAAAAAAGCGACACCTGATCAACTCAAAAAAATTAGAACAGAAATACGAAACGAAAACAGAAAAAGACTTGTTTTTAAAACAGTATCAATTGTTACATTATGTATTATCATTGTAGTATTTCTTTCACGTATTAAATTTTCTTATTAACTATAATTACTCGCAATCGGTTTCGTTAAATTTTAATAAAAGGTTCTAAATCTTTACTACTTTTACTGTTCAAACGAAACCTGATGAACAAGAAAGTTATTTTAATGATTTTGGATGGTTGGGGAATTTCTCCAAATCCAAATATTTCTGCAGTAGATAAAGCAAATACACCTTTTATAGATTCTTTATATAAAAACTTCCCGCATTCTGAGTTAAGAACTGATGGTCAATATGTTGGTTTACCTGAAGGACAAATGGGAAATTCTGAAGTAGGACACATCAATTTAGGTGCTGGAAGAATTGTATATCAAAATCTTGCTAAAATTAACAAGGCCATTACTGAAAATACACTTGCTAAAGAACAAGAGCTGGTTAAAGCTTTTCAACACGCTAAAGAAAATAATAAAGACATTCATTTGTTAGGATTAGTTTCAGATGGAGGAATTCATTCTCATAGTAATCATGTAAAAGGATTATTGAAAGCTGCCAATGAGTTTGGACTGTCAAATGTATTCTTACATGCATTTACAGATGGAAGAGATACTGATCCTAAATCTGGAAAAGGGTTTATTGGAGATATTCAAAATTACATGAACGAAACTACTGGAACTTTAGCTTCTGTTACAGGACGTTATTATGCAATGGATAGAGACAATCGTTGGGAACGTGTAGCGCTTGCTTATAATGCTTTAGTAAAAGGTGAAGGAGAGTTATCTACAGATGTTATAAGTAGCATTGAAAAGAGCTATGAAAATGATGTTACTGATGAATTTATAAAACCTATCATTATGGTTGATGATGCAAATCAACCTAAAGCACTAATTAAAGAAGATGATGTAGTAATATTCTTTAATTTTAGAACAGATAGAGGTCGCCAATTAACACAAGCATTGAGTCAACAAGATTTTCCTGAATACAACTTACACAAATTACCATTGTATTTTGTAACAATGACTAATTATGATGCTACTTTTAAAGGCATGCATGTTATTTATGATAATAAAAACATTGAAAATACTTTAGGAGAGGTTTTAGCCAATGCAGGAAAAAAACAAATTAGAATTGCTGAGACAGAGAAATATCCACATGTAACATTTTTCTTCTCTGGTGGTAGAGAAAAAGAGTTTGATGGAGAGAAGAGAATTTTATGTCCTTCTCCTAAAGTAGCTACATACGACTTACAGCCTGAAATGAGTGCTTACGATATTACAAACGCAATTGTTCCTGAACTTGAAAAAGGAGAGACAGATTTTGTTTGCTTAAACTTTGCTAATGGTGATATGGTTGGACATACTGGAGATTTTGATGCTGCAGTAAAAGCTTGTGAAACAGTAGATATTTGTACTAAAGAAATTATTACAACTGCTTTAGCAAATGATTACACTACTTTAGTAATTGCCGATCATGGAAATTGTGAAACAATGGTAAATCCAGATGGAAGTCCAAACACAGCACATACAACCAATCCTGTTCCGTTAATTTTAGTAGACAACGAATTAAAATCGATAAAAAATGGTATCTTGGGTGATATTGCACCAACTATTTTACAACTAATTGGTGTACCTCAACCAAAAGAAATGACACAACATTCATTAGTCTAAAATAACACCATGAAAAACGTATTTTTAATTCTATCAATTATATTAATCACAGCTTGTGCTGCGAACCCTAAACCAAAAACAACTGCTAAAGCAAAACCAGTAGCTGTAAAAGACGCTAGTGGAAATTTAGTAGGTGTAGCTACCAAAAAAGATTTACAACAAGAACCTTATGGTAGCGAATGGTTTAACGATTATTATGAGTATTACGAAACTGATAAAAATGCGATTAAAAAATTACAACCGCTTTTAAAAGATGTAACCATCAAAGCTTTTATGGGAACTTGGTGTGGCGATAGTAAAAGAGAGGTTCCTAACTTTTATAAAATTCTAGATGAGACTAATTTTAATCAAGATAACTTAGAATTAGTTACGGTTAACAGACAAAAAACAGCAAAAGGTTTAGAAAAAGGATTTGATGTGGTTCGTGTACCAACTTTTATCTTTTACAAAGACGGAAAAGAAATTGGAAGGTTTGTTGAGCATACCGTAAATGGCGCTACACTTGAACACGATTTATTACAAATTGTTTCTGAAAAAGGATACAAACACGCTTACGAGAAATAATTCAATAGTACTATAAAAAAATTGACCTGAAATGACATCTAATCATAATGTTATTTCAGGTTTTTGTTTATATTAATATTTCAACTCATAAAACTAGTTAATTACCTATGGCTTTAATTATAACAGATTCTACCATATGTTCTATTTGCAATCAAACACTTAAACATAAAGATAGTATTATCAGTTGGACTGCTTTTCTTCCTCAAAAACATCATTTATGGAAATTCTCTGATTCTGGAATGCATAAAAATTGTTTCGAAGAATGGGAATATAAAAGTGAATTTATTTATCTAAGCAAATATCAACCTCATCTTGATTTTGAATCTGAAGATATTAAAGAAATGATCAAAAAACATGGTTACCCTAATTGGTTAAAACAAATTAAAAAATTCAGACAGGACAATCCAAAATTTATTCCTTAATTTATTCTCAGTATTACAGTATATTTGCACTTTATTTCGTAGAAGATGATTATACAAAAAACCAGAGAAGAAATTGAATTAATGCGCGAAAGTGCTTTAGTGGTTTCAAAAACATTAGGAATGCTTGCTAAAGAAGTAAAACCAGGTGTTACAACATTATATCTTGATAAACTTGCTGAAGAGTTTATTAGAGAGCAAGGTGCTATTCCTGGTTTTTTAGGTCTTTACGATTTTCCAAACACCCTATGCATGAGCCCAAACTCGCAAGTAGTACACGGAATTCCTAATAATACGCCTTTAGTAGAAGGAGATATTATTTCTATTGATTGTGGTGCTATTAAAAATGAGTTTTACGGAGATCATGCGTATACTTTTCCTGTTGGAGAAATTGCTCCTGAAACACAAAGGTTATTAGATATTACGAAAGAAAGCTTATATGTTGGAATTCGTGAATTTAAAGTTGGAAATAGAGTTGGTGATGTAGGATATGCTATTCAACAATTCACTGAAAAAAACGGTTATGGTGTGGTTCGTGAATTAGTTGGACATGGATTAGGTAAAACAATGCATGAAGATCCAGAAATGCCAAACTATGGACGCAGAGGAAGAGGAAAGAAATTTGTAGAAGGAATGGTTGTTGCCATTGAACCTATGACTAATATGGGAACTCATAAAATTCGCCAACATAGAGATGGATGGACAATTACAACTTTAGACAACAAACCTTCTGCACACTTTGAACATGATGTTGCTATTGTAGATGGAAAACCAGAATTACTTTCTACCTTTCAATATATTTATGAAGCTTTAGGCATTGAAAGCGATGAAGAAAATGAGTTTAGACAACAACCTATAGTATTGTAATCATAGTGTCAGTTTTTAAAACCGTTTTAAACACAATTCCACGTCCAATACTTATCAAAGCAAGTTATTGGGTACGTCCATTTATTAGTTTATGGTTAAAAGGAGATCGATTTACAGATCCTATTGATGGTAAATCTTTTCGAAAAATGCTTCCTTATGGATATGAAGTACAAAGAGAAAATGTGTTATCTCCTTCAACATTGTCTTTAGAAAGACATCGTTTATTGTGGTTGTATTTAAAAAACGAAACTGATTTTTTCTCAACAACTGAGCAAAAAAAGCTATTGCATATTGCGCCAGAACAATGCTTTTTAAATAGATTTAGAAAACAGAAAAACTTAACGTACGTTACTTCTGATTTAGAATCTCCAATTGCAGATGTAAAAGCAGATATTTGTGATTTACCATTTGAAGATAGTTCTTACGACATTATATTTTGTAATCATGTACTAGAGCATATTCCAGATGATACCAAGGCAATGCAAGAGTTATTCCGTGTTTTAAAACCAGGAGGTTTTGGTATTTTTCAAATTCCACAAGATTTAAACAGAGCTGAAACTTTTGAAGATGATAGTATCACAGATCCAAAAGAAAGAACTAAAATTTTTGGTCAGTACGATCATGTTCGTGTATACGGTCGTGATTATTTTGACAAACTTCGTTCCATTGGTTTTGATGTTCAAGAAATAGATTACACAAAAAAAATCGCTCCAGAACAAGTAGAGCGATTTGCATTGGCAAAGGGTGAAATTTTGCCTGTATGTTATAAACATTAATTTCTAAATTCTTGTATTTGTCCTATTTCATCAGCAAATAATAAGATTACTTTTAAATCAGGGCGGTTTTTCACAAACTCCTTTGTTTCCTCTAATCCCATTGCTAAAAAAGCAGTTGCATAAGCATCTACATCTGCGCAATCTCCTTTCAATAAAACAGAAACACTTAATAAGTTACTTTCTTGTGCTAAACCGGTTTTTGGATTTACTGTATGTACTATCTTTTCTCCATTAGCATTTAATTTAAACTTTCTATAATTTCCAGAAGTTGCCATAGATTGATTATTCAATTCAATTGTTCTAGATTGACTTCTAGAACCATCTGTGTTTGGATCATCTATAGCCACTTTCCAAAATGTATCTCTTGGACTGTTTCCTCTTGCTCTAATTTCTCCTCCTATTTCAACTAAATAATCTTTAATCCCTTTCTCTTCTATAAAGCGGCCAATTACATCTACTCCTAAACCTTTTGCAAACGCATTAACATTATAAGCTATTACAGGATCTTTCTCTACCTTATTATCTATAATTTTTATCTTTTCTAATCCTTTCAAATTCATCAAAGAATCTACTTCTTCTTTAGACAAATTTTTCTTTTCCTCTCCAGAACCAAATCCATAGGCATCGATCAATTTTCCTATAGTAGGATCGAAATACCCATCTGTTTCTCTATAAATTCTGTTCGCTTTATCATATGCTTCTATAAAATAAGCATCTACTACAACTGTAGTATCATTTTCATTTACTTTAGAAATAATAGAATTAGGAATATAAGCTGACAACGAATTATTAAATGCTTCGAATAATTCATCAATTGGTTCTTGATAATTTACATTACTCTTGTAAATAATATTGTAGGTAGTTCCAAAAACCCTTCCCTGTAGTTTGGTATAACTCTTTTTTTCTTCTACTTTGCAGCCTAAAACACAAGTTGCAAGTACAGTTAGAACTAAAAAATATTGTATGCGCTTCATTTATTTTTAGATTAGTTTAACAAAAATAAATTAATCCGTACTAAAATAGCGTTAACATAACTTTTTGTTTCAGCATTTTTATAAATTTGTAGCTTATATTAACTAAGATAAAAAATGAAAAAATTAATATTATTTCTTTCGGCAGCTTTCTTATTGGCTTCTTGTGCCTCTAGCAAAGAACTTGATGCTTTAAAAGCTAAACATGAACAAACTAAAGAAGAGTTATTAACTGTAAAAAACAACCTTACTAAGTGTTTAGTAGAAAAAGACAAATACCAGGATCGATCTAAAGATTTAGAAGGCAGAATTGCTGAATTAAAAAAGGACAAGGAAAATACTATTCAACAAGTTGAAAACTTAACTGTATTAACTAAAGGTGCTACCGAAAACATTAAGGAAACCTTATCTCAGTTAAGCAAAAAAGATAAATACATTAATAAAATTAGAGCAGCAGCATCTAAAAAAGATTCATTAAACTTAGTAGTTGCTTTCCATTTAAAGAAAGAATTACAAGATGGTATCGACGACCAAGATATTGAAGTAAATGTTGAGAAAACTGTTGTATTTATTTCTATTTCAGATAAGTTATTATTTAAAAGTGGAAGTTATACTATAACAGACAAAGCTTCTAAAGTATTACAAAAAGTAGCTACTGTTGTTAACGCACAACCAGAAATGGATGTAATGGTAGAAGGACATACAGATGATACTCCAATTTCTGGAAACTCTTCTTTAAAAGACAACTGGGATTTAAGTGTAAAACGTTCTACTGCTATTGTACGTGAGTTAGAGAATAAATATGATGTAGCACCACAAAGATTAATCGCAGCTGGTAGAAGTAGTTTTATACCTTTAGTACCAAACGACTCAGCTGAGAACAAATCTAAAAACAGAAGAACAAAGATTATTATCTTACCAAGATTAAATCAATTCTTTGATTTATTAGATCAAAAAGTAGAATAATTAGCATTCAACTTAGAAAATATAAAAAAACCACCTTATTATTTAGGTGGTTTTTTTATTGCCTATATTCCATTAAATATATTATTTTAGATATATAATCATTCCTATAACAACTTAGAAATTTTTAATTGATTACATGGAGTTTGAAGAGAAAGTAATTACTTATAAAGATCGGATTGTTTTTATAAAGCTATCGATGCCATTTTTCAACAGAACACTAAAAAACTATGTTGAAGAAGAAGCTTGCTTTATGTTTGTTAACAAAGGTGAAGTAAATGTAAGAACACCTGAAGACTACCTTAAACTTAATAAAGATACTGCCATGGTAGCTAAGTGCTTGAATTACTTTTTTGAACCTAGCGAAAACAAAGAAAGTTGTAAAGATGGAATAGAATCTGTTGGAATATTCTTGTATCCTTCATTAGTAAAAGATTTATTTGATTTAGACGTTGCTACATCCAACTATAAAGTAGGATATAATGTAAAACAAGTTCAAGTAGATTTAATGCTACATAATTTTAGACAAAGTATAGAAATCTTACTAGAAAACCCTGAATTGGTAGATGAAGGTATTATAAAAACTAAACTGAAAGAATTTATTCAACTATTAGTAAAATCTCAAAATGCACCATCTCAATTAGACTTTTTAGCTGCTTTATTTAAACCAAATGAAACAGCTTTCAAAAAAGTAATTCAGCAAAACATGTATGCTAATCTTACCGTAAAGGAACTAGCGTTATTAACACATTTAAGTGAATCTTCTTTTAAAAGAAAGTTTAAAGAAGTATTTGAAGAAAGTCCGAAAAAATATTTAACTCGGAAAAAATTAGAACGTGCAGCTGAATTATTAAAATCGAGCAAGAATCGTATTTCAGAAATTGCTTATGACGTTGGTTTTGAATCTACCGCTACTTTTAATCGAAATTTCCAGTCACATTTTGGAAAAAGTCCATCTGATTATCGTTTGAACTAAAATGAGAATTCTTTGACCTAAACCAAAAAGAAAACTCTTAAAAACATCATAACCTTTGCAATGAATTAAAATCATTGGTTATGAACAGTTTAAAAATTTTAAAAATCTACTTAATTATTTCTGGGTTACTATTATCTGTAATAGGAACGCTTACAGCTTTTAACCCTGTAAAAATTAAAGCAAACGAAGGCATTGAAATCGCAGGAAATGCTAGCGCTCTAAATGATGTTCGTGCTTTTGGAATTTTATTGCTAGCAATAGCAATCTTATCTTTTTCTGGAGCCATAAAAACAGCTATCAGAAAAACTGCAGCAATTACACTCCCTTTACTTTTTATCTCTTTAGGTATTGGTAGAGTAATTAGTGTTGTTTTAGACGGAATGCCTTCTGAAGGTATGGTAAAAGCAACTATTTTAGAATTCGTACTTGGATTCATAGGAGCTACTTTATACTTCATTAACAAAAAATACTTCAACGATTAATATCATGAATAAGTCAATAATGATCACCGGAGCTAACGCAGGTATTGGTAAAGAAACCGCAAGACAGTTAGCATTTCAGAGAAATACAGAAATTATTTATTTAGCTTGTAGAAATTTAGAAAAAGCCACTGCTGCTAAAAGAGAATTAACACAAGCAACTGGAAGAGATATCTTTAAAATTATAATCATGGATATTTCTAAACCAGAAACCGTTAAAAAAGCTGTCGAAACAATTACATCTCCTGTAGATGCTTTAATACTAAATGCAGGAGGCACAGGCGGTAAAACTCCTGAAAAACTAACCTCAAATGGAGTAACAGAAATAACAGCTGGTAATCTTTTAGGACATGTTGTTTTAGTAGACGAGTTAATAAAACACCAAAAACTAAACAATGTAGTGTTATTTGCAAGTTCAGAAGCTGCCAGAGGAATTAAACAAATGGGAATGAAACGCCCTAATTTAAGTGAGAATTCAGTAGAAGAGTTTATTTCAATTTTTGATGGTAGTAAATTCAAGAACGATTTTGACCCTATGCAAGTATATGGATGGATTAAGTATGGTGGAACTTTATGGATGAGTAATATGGCTAGAAAAAACCCAGACATCAAATTTATTAGCATGAGTCCTGGTGGCACCAGAGGAACTCAAGGAATGGATGATTTACCTCTTATAAAAAGAATTTTCTTAAAACATATTGGTATGAAATTAATTATGCCACTTATGAAAATGTCTCATTCGGTTGAAGAAGGAGCAAAACGTTTTGTAGAAGGGATTAATAATCCGAAGTTTAAAAGCGGTGTATTTTATGCTAGTAAAGAAAATATACTTACAGGTCAGGTTATAGATCAAAGTACTATTTGGAAAGACTTAGACAATCCTCTATATCAAAAAAATGCTGATACAGCTATTCATAGTTTTGTAAGTTAAAACTAAAAAAAGTGATTCTAACATGTTATAGAATCACTTTTTTAATCTTTTAAAACTTATTAATTACTCAAAGCTTATAAAAATCTATATGTCGCTTTTATTAAAAAGGTATTATCTAATTTGTTTTCTAATATCTGATTGTTTAAACCTCCAAGTAATGACCTATCAGAATCTACACTTCCAGTAGTTCCTTGAGACCAAACTAAAAATAATTCAGAACCAGGAATATATTCCCAACGCACTACTAGATTTGTACGTAATTGCACAAAAGAGAAATCCGGATTAGAAAACTCGTAATCTGTAGTTCCATCTAAATCTTCATCTACTAAAAAAACATCTGTCCCACTACTATTTGCCCCAAATTGAATTTGATTTGTACTTTCATCGTAAAAAGTAACCCTATTGTTTAAATCTGTTGCAATTGGATTACCAGTAACGTAATTAAAGTTTTTATATCTTCCTCGCGCTATAAAAGGTTGACCATAATATTGTATCGATAAATTTGGATTGATACTATAATTTAATCGTAAGGTTGTAGACCAGTTATTATTATTAATTTCTCCTAAAACATATCGGCGCTCATTTCCAAAATCTCGAACTGTTACATACTGAACTTTGTTTCTATTATCTGTATAGTTAGTACTTAAAGAAAGACTTAATGCATCTAAAGGTTGGTAATTAAAACGAATATCATAGTTCTTTACACTAAATGTATCTTGCGATCCAAAAGAATTTCTAAATCCAGCAGAAAAACTAAACTTTTTACTAGAGTCTGAACCAAAACTTAAATTATAAAAAGATTCATTTGCATTTCTCCAACGCGGCCCTCCTCGTAAATATGTATTGCTAATCACTCTAGGATTATGTCCAAATCGTAGTTCTGTTCCCCAATTGTTTTCCCAATTTACAAATGTATTCCATTGTGTTTCTACTCTATTTAGATGACCAGCAAAATCGTAAGCACTTCTAAATATAATACGGGAAGCCATTCTACGATATACATTTGTTGGTTCTTGCCATAAGTATTCAACATTACTAAATTGCCATATTTGATCGGTACTTCTTAAGAAACCAATATCATTTAATTCAAACTCTGGAGATTTCCATGTAGCTCCCAAGAAAAAACGCCAGTTTCCTCCTCCTCTTTTTCCTCCAAAAATACGACCACCAGTTCCTGTTAACGAAGTTTTATTCGGATCTACTTCTAAATGACTAGCATCTACACGCTGAAATAAATGACGAATAGATTCTTGTGTTCTTGTAATTGCTTCTTTACTTCCTAACACATGACTTAATGCAAAGTTTCCTTGAATGAAATAATCTCTATTGTGCCATTCATGTCTAAAATCTACTCCTCCTGTATACGCAGCTTTATGCAAATAATCTAAGCTACTCTTATCTCTAACTACAGAAGTGAAAACACCTCCTATATATGAGTTACGCTCATTAAAATCTTTTTGAACTCTTCCTACCAGATAATTCGTTAGTGGTTCTACTAATACTTCTCTTCTATCTCCGTTTGAATCTATTTCTGCATATTCATTGTTGGTAACACTCTCCAAAATTCCTATAGACCAACCATCTTGTGTTTTTCCTGAGAATTTTGCTGCTGATAAAATTGTTGTATTTACAGGAACATCAACAAACTCTCCATCATTCAACTCTACACTCCCTTGAGGAGACCTACCAATTCGTCTACTATAAAAAACATTGTCTTGTCCTCCAACTCTAAAATCGAAGATATTTTTATTTTCAACAAAAAACGGTCGTTGCTCTTGAAAAAAGACATCGTCAAACCCATCTAATACAATATTTCCTGGATCAGCTTCTACCTGACCAAAATCTGGATTCACAGTTAAGTCTAATGTTAAATCATTCGTAATCCCAATTTTAGCATCTAACCCTCCATTAAATGAAAAATCACTTCCTGTTCTAAAAGGGTTTCCAGCCTCTTTTTCATACGTATCGTATTGAAGTACTGTAAAAGGTTGGATTTCCAATTGCTTTTGAGATTTCAAACCTTTTAAACCGTGTAACTCTCCTGCCTCACTAATAAAACCTGATACTTCGTTTGGGATTCTTTGCCAAAGTGAACGCTCTTGTCTTCTAAAAAATGTTCTATTAATATTTAATCCCCAAACTTGTTCCTCTGCATTTCCAAATCGTAATTGTGTAAAAGGAATTTTCATTTCTGCTGTCCATCCTTTATCATCTACTACTGCATTTGTATACCAAATAGGATTCCAACTAGCATCCCAATTTTGACCATTATTTGTAGCCAACTCTTCTCCTTTTACACCTGCAGCCGTAATTGTAAACACAAAAGCTGTTCTTTTATCGTGGTAACTATCTATAATTACATTGATACGATCTCCAGCAAAACCATCTCTTCTCGTAAGACGTTCTTCTATTTTTTCTGGTTCATCATCAAAAGCTCTTAAAGCAACGTATAAATACTTATTATCATAACCTATTTTAAATTTAGTTTGATAGGTAGGCGGTGTGCCTTCATCTGGATCCTTCTCTGTAAAATCTGTTCCCCACTCTAATTCGTCCCAAGCACTATCCGTTATTGCACCATCAATTTCTGGAACCGACGTTATAAACTTTGTATAATACTTCTTTTTGGGGATGCTCTGACTCTGCTGACTTATTATTTGTATGGTACACAAAAAAGTAGCAAAAAAGAGTATTGGCTTTGCTTTCATTAGTTAGTTTTAATCTAAGATCAAAAGTATACCAGATTTCTCTTAATAATATGTTAATTCACATTTCAAAAATCTTAAACTTAAACAAAAGCAACTTACTATTTGTCAATACAATAAATAATTGTAAATTTGCACTCCTTTTTTAAGGAAAAATTAAATTTTATAATTAACAAAAACTAATCGTGTATGGGCACATTAAGTTACAAAACAGTATCGGCTAACAAAGCAACTGTAAACAAGGAGTGGGTTTTAGTTGATGCGGACGGGCAGTCATTAGGTCGTCTAGCTTCTAAAGTTGCAAAACTTATTAGAGGTAAACACAAACCTAATTATACTCCACACGTAGACTGTGGTGACAACGTTGTAATTATCAACGCTGAAAAGATTAATTTAACAGGAAGTAAGTGGAATCAGAAAACTTACATCCGTCACACAGGGTATCCAGGTGGTCAAAGATCGCTTACTGCTCAAGAAATGTTCGAAAAAGATCCTACGAGAATTATCGAAAAAGCAGTAAAAGGTATGTTACCTAAAAACAAATTAGGTAGCGCATTATTCAGAAATTTATATGTATACGCTGGTACTGAGCACGGACAAGAAGCTCAAAAACCAACAACTATTAACCTTAACGATCTTAAATAATGGAAACAATTCACAAAATAGGTAGAAGAAAGACAGCTGTTGCTCGTGTATATGTTTCTCAAGGTGAAGGAAACATCACTATCAACAAAAGAGATTTAAACAATTACTTTACTACTCCAACTTTACAGTATAAAGTACGTCAACCTTTAATGTTAACTGAGAACTTAGCTTCTTACGATATTAAAGTAAACGTTTATGGTGGTGGAGTTACTGGTCAAGCTGAAGCAATTCGTTTAGCAATTACTAGAGCATTAGTAGCAATTAATGAAGAGCACAAAGCAGTATTAAAACCAGAAGGATTATTAACTCGTGATCCTAGAATGGTTGAACGTAAGAAATTCGGTCAGAAGAAAGCACGTAAGAAATTCCAGTTCTCTAAGCGTTAATATGTATGCTGAACTTGTTTCAGCATCATTTAAATGTTTTGAGACTGTTATTCATAAATTAATTTTTATTAAACAGTTTAGTATCTAAATAACACAGACGTAAAACTACTGTGTTGTTGCGAAAACAGAACGTAAACACATTTATCAAAATGGCAAACATTCAAGAATTATTAGAAAACGGAGTACACTTTGGTCACTTAACTAGAAAGTGGAACCCTAACATGGCTCCTTACATTTATACAGAACGTAATGGTGTTCACATCATCGATTTGTATAAGACTTCAGCGAAAATTGAAGAAGCACAAGCTGCTTTAAAAAAGATCGCAAACTCAGGGCGTAAAATTTTATTTGTTGCTACTAAGAAACAAGCAAAAGATATCGTTGCTGAAAAATCTAAATCAGTAAACATGCCTTACATCACAGAAAGATGGCCAGGTGGTATGTTAACTAACTTCGTAACTATCCGTAAAGCTGTAAAGAAAATGGCTGCTATTGATAGAATGAAGCAAGATGGATCTTTTGATGCTTTATCTAAAAGAGAAAAATTACAAATTAACCGTCAACGTGAAAAATTAGAAAAGAACTTAGGTTCTATCTCTGATATGACTCGTTTACCAGGTGCTTTATTTGTAATTGACGTGAAGAAAGAGCATATTGCTATTGCTGAAGCACAAAAATTAAACATTCCAATCTTTGCAATGGTTGATACGAATTCTGATCCTAGACCGATTGATTTTGTAATTCCTGCAAATGATGATGCTTCTAAATCTATTGATAAAGTTTTATCTTATGTTACTGATGCAATTGCAGAAGGATTAACAGAAAGAAAAGCTGACAAAGAAAAAGCGAAAGCTAACAAAGAAGCTGAAACCAAAGAAGAAGTAAAAGCTGAAGAAGCTAAGTAATTTTAAAATAAAGGTTTCATTACATTGAAACCTTTATTTTATTATATCATTGTACAAATAAATACAACATAAAAAACTTATAAAATGTCAAAAATTAGCGCTGCTGACGTAAAAAAATTAAGAGAAACTACTGGTGCAGGAATGATGGACTGTAAGAATGCTTTAGTGGAAGCAGAAGGAAACTTCGATAAAGCTATTGAAATCTTACGTAAGAAAGGACAAAAAATCGCTGCTAAAAGAGCAGATCGTGATTCATCTGAAGGTGTTGCTATCGCTAAAATTAGTGATGACAATACTTATGGTGTTGCTATCGTTTTAGCTTGTGAAACTGATTTCGTTGCTAAGAATGATAGTTATAAAGATTTAGCTAAACAATTCGTTGACATTGCTATCAACTATAATAATAAAGAAGAGTTTTTAGCTGCTGAATTTGAGCCAGGAGTAACTGTTGCTGAGAAATTAATCGAGCAAACTGGAGTTATTGGTGAGAAGATTGAGATTCCTTCTTTCGAAAGAATTGAAGCTCCTTACGTAGGTTCATATACACACGTTGGTAAAATCTCTGCTTTAGTAGGTTTAACTAAATCTATTGACAAAGCTGCTGATTTAACTAAAGATTTAGCAATGCAAGCTGCTTCAATGGGAGCAACAACTTTATCTTATAAAGATTTCTCTCCAGAGTTTGTAGCTGCTGAAACTGATGCTAGAATTGCTGCAATCGTTAAGGATAATGAAGAATTAGTTCGTTTAGGAAAAACATTAAAGAATGTTCCTAAGTATGTATCTCGTTTACAATTAACTGACGAAGCTTTAGCACAAGCTGAAGAAGATGCAAAAGAGCAATTAAAAGCTGAAGGTAAGCCAGAGAAAATCTGGGACAAAATCTTACCAGGAAAAATGGAAAGATTTATCTCTGATAACACTACTTTAGATCAAGAGCAGTGTTTATTAGATCAAAAATTCATCAAAGATGAGAAGAAAACTGTAGAAGAATACGTTACTTCTTACGGTGATGATGTTGAAGTGAAAAACTTCGTAAGAGTTACTTTAGGGTAATTTTTTACTACATATAATTTTAGAAAAACCTCGCTTAATGCGAGGTTTTTTTTGCAACTAATATTTGTATATTTGCACAACTTTTCAACAAAACTATGCAATATAAAAGAATACTTCTAAAACTAAGCGGAGAAGCCCTAATGGGGGAACGCGATTACGGAATAGACCCAAAAAGGTTAAAAGAATATGCGCAAGAAATTAAACTTGTTGTAGACAAGGGAATTGAAGTAGCAATCGTAATAGGTGGAGGAAATATCTTTAGAGGAGTTTCAGGTGCTGCCAATGGTATGGACAGAGTTCAGGGTGACCATATGGGAATGTTAGCAACTTGTATCAACGGATTAGCACTTCAAAGTGCTTTAGAAGATGAAGGTGTATACACTAGAATGCAAACAGCTCTTGAGATAAAAGAAGTTGCTGAACCTTACATCAAAAGAAAAGCAATTAGACATTTAGAGAAAGGTAGAGTTGTTATTTTTGGTGCTGGTACAGGTAACCCTTATTTTACAACAGATACTGCTGCAGTATTAAGAGCTATTGAAATAGATGCAGATGCTATTTTAAAAGGAACTCGTGTAGATGGAATTTACAATGACGATCCTGAAAAGAATAAAGATGCCGTTAAATTTGAAAACATTACTTTTAAAGACGTTATTGAGAAAAACTTAAAAGTAATGGATATGACTGCCTTTACGTTAAGTGAAGAAAATAAATTACCTATTATTGTGTTCGATATGAATAAGAAAGGAAACTTATTCAAGTTAATATCAGGAGAACCAATTGGTACAATAGTTGATTACAAATAAAACAGTTTAAAAACTGATATCTTAAATATTTATAAGATGACTGAAGAAATAGATTTTATCATAGATAGTACAAAAGAAGCAATGAATAATGCAATTTCTCATTTAGAGAAAGAACTAAGAAGTATTAGAGCTGGTAAAGCTTCTCCAGCAATGTTAGCAAATGTACAGGTAGACTATTATGGTTCTCAAACACCATTAAGTCAAGTAGCTAATGTAAATACTCCTGATGCTAGAACAATTTCTATTCAACCATGGGAAAAAAACATGTTGCACGAAATTGAAAAGGCAATTATGATTGCTAACTTAGGATTTAATCCAATGAACAATGGTGAAAATATTATTATTAATGTACCACCATTAACAGAAGAACGTCGTCGTGATTTAGCAAAGCAAGCTAAAGCAGAAGCTGAGCATGCTAAAGTGGGTGTAAGAAATGCTCGTAAAGACGCTAACAACGAAATTAAAAAATTAGATGTTTCAGACGATATGAAAAAGAATGCTGAAACGGATATTCAAAGTTTAACCGATGGATTTGTTAAACAAATAGATGAAAAATTCTCTGTAAAAGAGCAAGAAATCATGACTGTTTAATAAAACCTTAAAAGGTTTTTTAAAAAGAGTGTTTTACAACACTCTTTTTTATTTTATTATTTCAAATTAACCTACCTTTGCACAAATTTTTTTAGATGACTTTTTGGACTAAAATCGCAGGATTTATTTTACGTAACAGATACTTGGTTTTAACAGCTATTGTTATAATAACTGCATTCTTAGTCACCCAAGCCAAATACATTCGTTTTTCATATACTGAAGCCAACTTATTACCAGAGAATCACGAGGTAAATCAGGAATACAATAAATTCCTAGATATTTTCGGAGAAGAAGGTAATTTGATTATCCTTGGAGTAAAAGATAGTACTGTATTTACTGTAGAAAAATTTAATGCTTGGAATGAATTAGCTAGAACTTTAGATAAAGAGCCACAAGTTGAGTTTACAGCATCTATATCTGATATTAAAAAGTTAGAAGCTGATAGAAAAAAACGAAAGTTTGTAGTTAGCCCTTTATTTGAAAAAAAGCCTACAGAAAAGAAAGACATTGAAAATATTAAAGAACAGTTATTTGAAAAATTACCGTTCTATGAAAATATCCTATACAATGAAGAAGGAACTATACAAACAGCGATCTATTTAAAAAAGGATATTGTAAATACACCTGAAAGAGCTGACTTTGTAGAGAAAACATTAATTCCACTGGTTTCTAAATTTGAATCAAAATATAACTTAAAAGTTCGAGTTTCTGGTATGCCATACATACGTACTTTAAACTCAAAAAATATTGCAGATGAAATGCTCTTATTTGTTGGAGGAGCTTTACTTATTACTGCTATTATTTTCTTTTTCTTCTTCAGATCATTTAGAGCCACCTTTATTACTTTATTAGTAGTAGGTGTAGGTGTAACTTGGGCTTTTGGTTTTATTGGTTTATTAGGATATGAATTAACCGTTTTAACTGCTTTAATTCCTCCTTTAATTATTGTAATTGGTGTTCCCAATGCAGTCTTCTTAATTAATAAATACCAACAAGAGGTTAAAAAGCACGGAAACCAAGCAAAATCGTTACAAAGAGTAATTTCTAAAATTGGAAATGCTACTTTAATGACCAATATTACAACTGCTTCTGGTTTCGCAACATTTGTTTTTGTAAAAAGTAAATTACTAAGAGAATTTGGTGTTTTAGCTTCTATTAATATCGTAAGTATATTTATTCTTGCTTTATTAATTATCCCAATCCTATACAGTTTTATGCCACTTCCACAGAAGAAACACTTGAATCATTTAGAGAAAAAGTGGATGGAGAACGTAGTGAACTGGATGGAAAAAGCTGTAAAAAACCAACGTATTTCAATTTATATCACTACCGTTGTTATCATTATTTTAAGCATGATTGGACTTTATAAAATTAGAGTTTCGGGTAGTTTAATTGAAGATATGCCAAAAGGAAAACAGTTTTATAAAGACATTAAATTTTTCGAAAATGAGTTTGGTGGTATCATGCCTTTGGAAATTTTAATCGATACCAAACGAGAGAAAGGAGTTATGAAACTTTCTACATTGAAAAAAATGGAGAAGTTAAATGAAACGATCGAAACTTTCCCTGAACTTTCGAAACCTATTTCAGTAAACAACTTAGTTAAATATTCTAAGCAAGCATATTATAAAGGAAACCCAAAGTATTATCAACTTCCTACGAGTCAAGAGAAAAGTTACATTTTTGCATATACAAAAAACTCTGACAGTAATGCTGGTATGCTTAAAAACTTTGTAGACAGCACAGGTAGATATGCACGTATCACTACCTTTATGAAAGATATTGGAACTGATAAAATGGATATCATCCAAGATCGATTAGATGCTGTTATTCAAAAGCAGTTCCCAGGACAAAAGTTTAGTGTTTCTATGACAGGAAAAGCGTTAGTTTTCTTAAAAGGAACAAACTATTTAATTAAGAACTTAGTAATTTCATTATCATTAGCCATTGTATTAATCTCTATTTTCATGGCTTGGATGTTTAGATCGCCACAAATGATTCTGATTTCTTTAATACCAAACATGCTACCTTTACTAATGACTGCAGGATTAATGGGATTCTTCGACATTCCGATTAAACCTTCTACTATTTTAGTTTTTAGTATTGCTTTTGGTATTTCTGTAGACGACACCATTCACTTTTTGGCCAAATATCGTCAAGAATTATTAGCTAATAACTGGAAAGTAAAACCCGCTGTATATTCAGCATTAAGAGAAACTGGAGTAAGTATGTTTTATACTTCTATCGTATTATTCTTTGGATTCTTAGTATTTACGGTTTCTAGCTTTGGAGGTACAATTGCTTTAGGAGGACTGGTATCTGTTACCCTTTTACTAGCCATGGTTTCTAACTTATTATTACTTCCTTCTCTACTACTTTCTTTTGAAAAAAAGATTGCCAATCAGAAGGTATTAAAAGAAACTAACTTTAAAATTTTACCACCAAAAGAGGAAAACAAAAAACAATAAGCTTTTATTTTCATTTAATGAGTATATAAAACTCAAATTATACTTATTCTTAACTCAGTAGCATTGCTCATTTCTACTTAAAAAATTATATTTGTCGTTCAATTTTTTAAAAATGAAAACAAGTAGCGTAAAAGAGTTATTAAACTCCAGTAAATTTTTACAAGAAGTAAGTGTTAAAGGATGGGTAAGAACGTTTAGAAGTAATCGTTTTATCGCTTTAAATGATGGTTCTACAATTAATAATATTCAATGTGTTGTTGATTTTGAGAATACGGACGAAACGCTTTTAAAAAGAATTAATACTGGTGCTGCTGTTGCTATTCAAGGAACTTTAGTAGAAAGCCAAGGAAAAGGTCAAAAAGTAGAAATACAGGCAACCAACGTTGAAGTTTTAGGAGATTCTAATCCAGATGAGTATCCAATTCAACCTAAAAGACATAGTTTAGAGTTCTTACGTGAAAATGCTCACTTAAGAGTTCGTACAAATACTTTTAGTGCTGTAATGCGTGTACGTTCTGCACTTTCGTTTGCTGTACATCAATATTTCCAACAAAATGGATTTTACTATGTAAACACACCAATTATCACAGGTTCTGATGCAGAAGGTGCTGGGGAAATGTTTAAAGTAACCAACTTTGAAACTAACAAAGCTCCATTAAACGAAGAAGGAGAGATAGATTATTCTCAAGATTTCTTTGGAAAGCAAACGAACTTAACTGTATCGGGTCAGCTAGAAGCTGAAACTTATGCTATGGGACTTGGTAAAGTGTATACATTTGGACCAACGTTTAGAGCAGAAAACTCAAATACTACACGTCACTTAGCAGAATTCTGGATGATTGAGCCTGAGGTTGCATTTAACGATTTAGATGCCAACATGGATTTGTCTGAAGATTTTATCAAATCTGTATTACAATATGTTTTAGATAACTGTGAAGACGATTTAGCATTCTTAGATAGTCGTTTAGCACAAGAAGAAAAACAAAAACCTCAAGCACAACGTAGTGAAATGGGCTTAGTAGAACGCTTAAAGTTTGTAGTTGAAAACAACTTTAAACGTGTAAGTTACACGGAAGCTATTGACATTTTAAAGAACTCTAAACCGAATAAAAAGAAGAAGTTCCAATTCTTAATTGAAGAATGGGGAGCTGATTTACAATCGGAACACGAGCGTTATTTAGTTGAGAAACACTTTAAGTGTCCAGTAATTTTATTTGATTATCCAGCAAAAATTAAAGCATTCTATATGCGTTTAAATGATGATGGAAAAACCGTAAGAGCTATGGACGTTTTATTCCCTGGAATTGGAGAAATGGTTGGAGGATCTCAAAGAGAAGAACGTTTAGAAGTTTTAAAAGAGAAAATGGCTGCATTAGATATTCCTGAAGAAGAATTATGGTGGTATTTAGATACACGTAAATTTGGTACAGCAGTACACTCAGGATTTGGACTAGGTTTTGAACGTTTGGTATTATTCACAACTGGTATGAGTAATATCCGTGACGTGATTCCATTCCCTAGAACACCACAAAATGCAGAATTTTAACAGTATTTTAAATAAAAAAATAGATCGCCATTCGCTTCCGAATGGCGATTTTCTTTTTCTTTGAATTCATATATTTGTACTTATGTTAAAACAAAGTTTACAACAACGATTACTTCAGAAATTATCTCCTCAACAAATACAGTTGATGAAGTTGATTCAATTGCCTACACAGGCCTTTGAAGAACGTTTAAAGCAAGAAATAGAAGAAAACCCTGCCTTAGATACAGGAAAGGAAGAAGCAGACAATTTTGAAGATAATTTTACCAATGATGTAGACTATGATGATACAGGTAATGAAAAGATAGAAGCTGACGATATTAATATTGATGAATATTTAAGTGACGACGAATATCCTAGTTATAAAACACAAGCAAATAATTACTCTTCAGACGATGAAGAAAAACAAGTTCCTTATGCAGCTGGAACTACCTTTCATCAATCTTTAAAAAATCAATTAAATACATTTAGAATAGATGATGAAGAAAGAGCTATTGCTGAATTTTTGGTTGGAAGTATAGATGATAGTGGTTATATAAGAAGAGACATTTTAGACTTAGTAGATGATTTAGCTTTTACACAAAATGTGTTTACAACTGAAGAAAAAGTTGAGACTGTTTTAATCAATGTTGTTCAAAAACTAGACCCAATTGGTGTTGGCGCAAGGGATTTAAAAGAATGTTTGGTAATTCAATTAAAAGCAAAAACTCCTACAAAAAGTAGACGTTTAGCGATTGATATTTTAGAAAATGCTTTCGATCATTTTGTAAAAAAACACTATAAAAAACTACTAGACAAATTCAATATTTCTGAAGAAGAGCTTAAAGAAGTTAATACAGAAATAGCAAAGTTAAACCCAAAACCTGGGAGTTCATATGCAGGAAATAACAAAATTGCTGAGCAAATTGTTCCTGATTTTACCATTCGAATTATTGATGGAAAACTAGAATTAACTTTAAATTCTAGAAACGCTCCTGAATTGCACGTATCTAGAGAGTATAACAATATGCTAAAAGGATATCAGGATTCAAAAGATAAAAGTAAATCTCAGAAAGATGCTGTATTATTCATCAAGCAAAAGTTAGATGCTGCAAAATGGTTTATTGATGCTATTAAACAGCGTCAGCAAACACTTTTAGTTACGATGAACTCAATTATGCATTATCAATATGATTACTTTTTAACTGGTGATGAACGTAAGTTAAAACCGATGATCTTAAAAGATATTGCTGATAAAATAAACATGGATGTTTCTACTGTTTCTAGAGTAGCAAATAGTAAATATGTTTCTACCCCTTACGGTACTAAACTGATTAAAGATTTCTTTTCAGAGTCTATGAAAAATGATCAAGGGGAAGATGTATCTACTAGAGAAATCAAAAAGATTCTAGAGAATGTTATTGCTGAAGAAGACAAACGTAAACCATTAACAGATGAAAAGCTTTCCGCTATTTTGAAGGAAAAAGGATACCCTATTGCACGAAGAACAGTAGCTAAATATAGAGAACAGTTAGACATACCTGTAGCTCGTTTAAGAAAAGAGATTTAATGCGCTGGCACAAGTTTATATCGACCATATTACATCCAATAGTAATGCCTACTGTTGGTTTATTGTTGTACTTCTTTCTGAGCCCAATAACATTTACGTTTAAAGAGCAAATCTACTTTTTAATCATTGTTTTTACGGCTACTTATATTATTCCAATTTTACTCTTAATCTTCTTAAGGTTGACTAATAAAATTACATCTTTTGAAGTTCCTACTATACAAGAACGTAAGATTCCTTTGTTTATAATGATTTCTATTTTTCTATTTTTAGGAAAGTTTTTCCAAAGTTTACCGAACATAAGAGACCTCTCTTATTTATTCTTCGGAACATTGTTAGGAATGATGATGGTATACTTTATTTTCTTTACGAAGATAAAAACAAGTTTACACTTGCTTTCTATGGGAAGTGCTGTAGGTTATTTTGTAGTCTTTCAACAAATCTATAATATCTCTGTATTACCTCTTATAATCATTTTAATACTACTTTCTGGCTTTTTAGCTTCTTCTAGACTATATCTAAAGGCACACACTCCAAAAGAGGTTTATTTAGGCTTTTTAATAGGTTTTTTAACTCAATTCATTGCTTATTATACGCTACAATAACTACAGCAAGTAGAATATCAATCCGAATTTTGCAATTTTAGAATTTACAGCTGCCCCGTTAATAGTTGCATTTTTATAAATAGGAGACAGTCCATAGTATAAATAGAAGTTAAAAGCTCCATAACCTGCCGATAATTCTAATCCAGCTTGAAACTTATTATAAATAGCAATATTTGAAAACTCTACAGCTGTATTATTTACTGTGTAACTAAATTTATTACTTAAATTATACGTTAATCGTACTCCTGTATATACTCTCCAAAATGAATATTTTATGGCATTAGAAGTCCTCCATCGAAACTGAATAGGAAACTCTAAATTATGCAATCGAAGTTTGTTTGAGCTTAAAACACTACTAGGAATTTGTATGGTATTCGTATTTATTACTTGCAAATTATGACTCAAAGAATTATAACCATAACCTACTCCTATTCCAGCAGCAACATTTCCTCGTCTATTAAAAGGAATATCTTTAATATATCCTCCTGAAAAGCTATACGAAAAACCCGTTTCAGTTGTCGTATTAGGCTGATTTATCATAACATCATAAGATATACTCAAATATAATTGATCTTCCCAATAACGATCTCCTAACTTTAGAGAATCGGCTTGAGAATATGCATTATATATAACGCTACAAATGCATACGAAAAACAATTTTAACTTCATAATAACTAGATTTTATTAATAAAAAAAGAGCAATCTAATAATTGCTCTTTTTTATATATAAATCAAAATGAATTTTTATTTATCTATGCTACTTCCTTTGTGAGTAGACAAACTAAGCTTTAATGCATTCACATCTCTTAGTTTTATACGAATATCAGTCAAAGTACCAACATTCATTTGCTTATCAGCCTTAATAGAAGTAGTCATTCTTGGATGATGCTCTTCAGAAACATCCAACCTAGAGTTTATGATAAAAGCAGGAATATCTTCCGGAGTAGCAATCTTATCATTTAACTGAATAGAATTGAACTTTTTACCGTACTTTGCATCTTTTGCTTTACCTACATAAATTGTAGTAACTAAACTCTTTTTTTCTAGTTTCTTTACTTCTGTTGCGCTAGGCAACTTAGGCGATTCAATAGCTAAATCTGTTTCTCTCATTACAGTTGTTACCATAAAAAAGAACAGTAACATAAAAACAATATCAGGTAAAGAAGCCGTTGATATCGCTGGCTGACCAGATTTCTTCTTTTTAAATTTTGACATAATTATTTGTTTTTATATTATTCACTACTATCTGTTGGATCTAAATCTGTGATGATTTGAGGGTAAGCAGTTTTAATCTCCTTAATTATAATTTCAAGGTTTTTATCTTTATTACCACTCTTTTTATATGCTTCTTCAATTTCAACAAATGATCTGTTGTACTTCTTTAAAGATAATGCATTTCTTAACTCTGCATAAGCAGTTCTAAGCTCATTTTGTACTGTTACATATGTTGAATAATCAGAAGCTCTATCACTCTCTATAGATACAATTGCCTTGTTAGGATGATCAGAAGATTCTGGATCTCTGGCTCCTTGACAATAATCACACTCTTTACCTTTCTCTTCACCTGGTATTGGATTTCCAACACCTCCACCATTGTCTATAAATTTCTTAGCAGCTTCTTTAAGATCTTTTAACTCCATAACGTCTCCATCTACAAATAGGTCGTTATTTCTGTTAATGCTAATCTCAAAGATATTCTTCTCTTTAATTTTTGGTGGCTCGTAATTCTTTGGCGGTTTTTCTGGTAACTTCATAGAAATACCTGAATCAACATCCATAGTTGTAGTTACGAGGAAGAAAATAAGTAGCAAGAAGGCGATATCTGCCATCGAACCTGCATTAATTTCTGGGTTTTCTCTTCTTGCCATGTTAAATTATTTTACTAAACCTTTTAATAAATCAAATACAAAGAAAGCTCCTCCAATTACTAATAGGAAAAGACTCGCCCATATACCTGTACTTGTTAATTTTGCTACAGCACTACCTGCAGCTGCAATAACTTTACCATTTGCATCTAATACTTGTGCTGGATCAGAAATTAGGTATGAAATTAGTATTACAACTCCTAAACTTACTACACCTAGTAACGCTTTCTTTAAGGCTGCTGGATTCTTTAAAACTCCTAATAAAGAAGCTATAACAGCTACTGCTAAAGAAGCAATCAAGATTACCACAGAAAAAGTTACCATTGGTGATGTTGCATTCGCTACTGCCTCTGCATTTTCCGGATCTGCCATCAACACGTTGGCATAAAGACCGAAACCAGCAACGCCAATAACAGCAATTAAAATTGTTAAAATTCTTTTATCCATGCTAATTCTTATTTTTTGTACTTAGCTAATAAGTCGATTAAAGAAATAGAAGCATCTTCCATACTGTTTACGATACTATCTACTTTAGATACGATATAGTTATAGAATATTTGTAATATAATAGCAACAACTAGACCAAATACTGTTGTTAATAATGCAATTTTAATACCACCTGCTACTACCGCTGGAGAAATATCGTTTGCTACTGCAATTCTATCAAAGGCATCGATCATACCAATTACAGTTCCCATGAATCCTAACATCGGTGCTAATGCGATAAATAAAGATAACCAAGAAATGTTTTTCTCTAATAATCCCATTTGAACTCCACCATATCCTACTACTGCTTTTTCAGCTGCCTCTAAACCTTCATCAGCTCTTTCTAATCCTTGGTAGAAAATAGAAGCAACAGGTCCTTTTGTATTTCTACAAACCTCTTTCGCAGCTTCAACACCACCAGAACTTAAAGCATCATCTACCTGAGCTACTAATTTTTTAGTGTTGGTAGTTGCCATGTTTAAATAGATGATTCTCTCTATTGCAATAGCTAAACCTAAGATTAAGGTCACTAATACAATACCCATAAACTTTGGATCTCCCTCAATAAAACGTTGTTTTAACTCTTGGTGAAAAGTTTTTTCAGCTTCACCTGCCTGAGCAAAAGTTGATTGAATAGCCCCAAAGAACATAAATCCTGTAAGAGTTAGGACATTTACTGCTTTTTTCATTTTGTTATAATTAATTTTAATAGTTAACGTGTTAAAAATACAAATTTTTATATAATGAATTTGGCTTGAATATCAGCAACATACCTTCATTTTCGAACTATTTTACCTAATACCGCCAGTTTTCAGAGTGCCAATTAACAAAAAAATGTTGGTTCATTAAAGAATTTTAACGGGAATTGTCAAAAAACTTTTCCATATTGTTACATTAATTTCAAAAAAAATAGCCTAGTGTTGCAGACTTATTTCCCCTCTTAGGGGTAACTCAAAATAATGTTTAAAATCTTCGTCAGATAATTCCTCTCCTAATAAATACATCATTTTGGCTACAGCCGTTTCTGTAGTAATGTCTTTTCCATTAATAACACCTATTCTTTTTAAGTCTGTACTTGTTTCATACAAACCAAGAATAACACTTCCTCCTGCACATTGTGTAACATTTACAATTCGTATTCCTTTCTGAATTGCTGCTGCTAATAAATCTATAAACCAAGATTCTGTAGGTGCATTTCCAGAACCGTATGTTTCTAGAATAACTCCTTTTAAGTTTGGTATGTTTAAAATAGTCTCAACTACTTTAGAAGTAATTCCAGGGAATAACTTTAAAACCACTACATCATCAATTAAGTTTTTACGAAAGATTAATGAAGTATCTTTATTATTGCTTTTATACAATAAATGGTGATTAAAGTGTAAATGCACTCCACTTTCTGCTAATGGCGGATAATTCATAGAATTAAAAGCTTCAAATTGTTCCGCGTTAATTTTTGTAGTCCTATTAGCACGATACAATTTATACTCAAAATACAAACCCACTTCTTTAATAATAGGTTCATCTTCTTTTTCTCTTGCACAAGCAATTTCTATAGATGTAATTAAATTCTCTTTCGCATCTGTTCGTAAATCTCCAATTGGTAATTGTGAACCTGTAAAAATTACGGGTTTTTGAAGGTTCTCAAACATAAAACTAATTGCAGAAGATGTATAAGACATCGTATCAGATCCTGTTAACACCACAAAACCATCGTGTGCGGCATAATTTTCTGCTATAATTTCAGCTATCTTTATATAATAGCTCGTATTCATATTAGAAGAATCTATAGGTTCTTCAAATGAAATAGTTGTGATTTCACAGTTTAGGTGCTGTAATTCTGGAATTTTTTCTAAAATCTGACTAAAGTCGAATGCTTTTAACGCTCCAGTGGTATAATCTTTAATCATACCTATTGTTCCCCCTGTGTATATTAACAATATTTTAGGTTTGTTTGCCATTTTGACAACTTTTGAGTTCATATTTGAAAATGGAATAATTTATGTTGTAAATTTATCAAACAAAACAAAATAAGAAACGATTATGATAGGTTTTTATATTCTTATAGGTATTATTACACTATTCAGTTCAGTAGTAAGCAATACCTTGAAGAGAAAATTCAAAAAATACTCAAAAGTACATTTGAGAAATGGAATGAGTGGAGCTGAGATTGCAGAGAAGATGTTAGCCGATCATGGTATTTATGATGTAAAAGTTATTTCTACACCTGGAATGCTTACAGATCATTATAATCCACAGAATAAAACAGTAAATTTAAGTGAAGGTGTATATAATCAAAGAAATGCTGCTGCAGCTGCAGTTGCTGCGCATGAAGTAGGACATGCTGTTCAACATGCAAAAGCATATGCTTGGTTACAAATGCGTTCTAAACTTGTACCAATGGTTAGCATTACTTCTAGATATTCGCAATGGTTAATTATGGGAGGAATTCTTTTTGGTGCTGCTTCTGGAGATACTGGTATTGGTTTATATATAGCTGTAGCTGGTTTAATTTTTATGGCAATAGGAACATTATTTAGTTTCATTACTTTACCAGTAGAATACGATGCTAGTAATAGAGCTTTGGCTTGGCTCGAGAATAAACACATGGTAACTAGAGAAGAATTAGCAGGTTCTAAAGACGCTTTGAAATGGGCAGCTAGAACATATTTAGTTGCTGCTCTAGGATCGTTAGCAATGCTAGCTTACTGGGCTTTACAAATATTAGGAAATAGAGACTAATCATTTTATATAAAAATAATTACAAATAAAGAGTTCTAAAATTATAGAGCTCTTTGTTATTTTTAAGAGTTTACTTCGTCTAAGTGAGAAATTAAAACCATGAAAAAAGCTCTTCTAATTCTTCTTTTAGTTTGTTCAAGTACTACTATATATAGTCAAAAAATGACTCCAACAAAACTTGGCAATATGTTCGAAACAGTTAGTGACAGTATTGTCAGCCAGAAATCACAGTGGAGATTTATTATTAAACAAATTCCATTTATTGCTATTGCAGACTCTACACATAATAGAATGCGTATTATGTCTCCCGTAGCAGAAAGCGAGAGACTGACTGAAGAATTTAAAACTGCTTCTTTAATGGCTAATTTCCATACAGCTTTAGATGTAAAGTATGCAATTTCTGATGGTGTCTTATGGTCTGTATTCATACATCCTTTAAAAGAACTCACAGAAGATCAGGTATTAGACGCTATTAGTCAAGTATACTATGCCAATATTAATTTTGGTACTACTTTTTCTAGCACTTCTCTTGTATTTCCCGGAAATAAACCTCAAAAAAAAGAAAAACCTAAAAAGAAAAAACGAGTTTTAGAGAAGATTTAAATTTCATTTCTGTTTAAAAATCATTGTAAAACTATCTTATAACGAATATAGCTATAGTATCATTTAAATACTATAGAAAAAGTTTTAAAACTCGGTTTAACGGAATTTTACCCCTATTCATCTGTTTTTGATTTCAAAAAACACACTTAGTTTTCATTTTTGGCATATAAATCTAAAATTGAAATTATGAGAATTTTCGGGGTATTCTTACTACTTACTTTAAAGGCTAGTTTAGTATTTGCACAACATAATATTAATGGTACTGTTTCTGACAAACAAAATGAACCTTTACCTTTTGCTAATGTAATTTTATATGAAGAAGGAAATACCACTCCTAAAGGTGTTGTATCTGATGACAATGGAAAATACAATTTTGCAAATCTTAAAGAAGGCACGTATCATATTGAAATTTCAATGTTGGGTTTTAAAACCAAAACTTCAAAAAAGTTTGAGCTTACTGCAAATAAAAATTTAAACTTTACGCTAGAAGAAACAAATGAATCACTAGACGAAGTTGTTGTAACAAGTAAACGTCCTGTGATTCGACAAACTGCAGAAAAATTAATTGTTGACCTGGAAAATTCAGAAATGATTAATAATAGCTTGCAAGATGTTGTAAAAAGGGTTCCTGGAATTATTGTAACGAATAATGGAATTAACTTTGCTGGAAGATCTGATGTGCGTATTCTTATTAATGGTAAAACCACGGATTACATGGATATGGATACTCTTTTGCGTGATTTACCAGCAGATAATATTGCTAAAGTTGAATTGATAGAACAACCAGGTGCTGAATTTGACGCTGAAGGATCTGGACCTATTATTAATATAATTTTAAAGAAAAATGTTCGACTTGGAACGCATGGTAGTACTACCGTTTGGCTTGGTGAAGATGAAGGTATAGAATACGGAACCAATGCTTCTATTGCTAGTTATAAAAACAAATTAAATTGGCAATTAAACACAGGATATTCTAGTCCTACTTGGCGAGATGATCTTTTTATTGAAAGAACCGTTGGAAATACTAAATACGATCAAGCTACTATAGAGCCTTTTGATCCAAAACGTATTTGGGTAGGTGGAAGTATCGATTATTATATTAATGACAATAATTCTATTGGAGTGGGTACACGTTATAACAATTCAACTTCTGATAGAGTAGCAAAAAGTAATACTGATATTACCACTGCAACTAGCTTACAGAGATTTGTTACTGAAAACACATTTGATAGAACTCAAAATACGTTGAGCTTAAATCCTTATTATGAATTTAAAACAGAAAGTGATAAACTATTGATTGATTTCAACTATGTAAATTATAAAAATGAAAACGCTAACGATATTTATGCTGTAAACGGAAATACTGTTCCTTTTACCAATCAACGTTATTTACAAGACGGAGAATATACTATTAATACTTATAAAGCAGATTACACTAAAACTTTTTCTGATGATTTTAAATTAAGTTTTGGAGGTAAGTACTCACAAATAAATACGGATAGTGATTTACAATTATTTACACAAAATGCTACAGGAAATTTTGATTTTCAAGCTGCCAATAGTAATCGATTTCTTATTGATGAAAAAATCTTTGCTGTATATTCTAAAGTAAATGCTACTATGGGAGATTGGTCCTTTTCTGGTGGATTACGATATGAAAACAGTAACACACAAGGAACCTCTACAAATACCAACGACACAAGAACTCGTAATATTTCTCAAATTTTCCCAAGTGCTTCTTTAAGTAAAAAAATTACAGAATCATTAGGTGCTAATGTTGCATATAGCTACCGAATTAGAAGACCTAGTTACAATAGTTTGAATTCGTTTGTTACTTTATATGATCCATTAACCTCTGAAGTTGGGAATCCAAATTTAAAACCTTCATTTACGAACAATTATCAATTCAATCTAACTTTTGATAGTCAACCTTTCTTTACTGTTTCATATAGCGAAACTAAAGATGACTTATTTCAGTTTATTTCACAAGATGATACTACGGCTCAAATCTCAAGAACTACTATTAATTTACAAGATCGTCAAAACTGGAATTTTAGACTTTTTGGTCCGTTAGATTTTATTGAAGGACTGGAAGGATTTAC
This sequence comes from Tenacibaculum amylolyticum, assembly GCF_964511145.1. Classification (NCBI taxonomy): domain Bacteria; kingdom Pseudomonadati; phylum Bacteroidota; class Flavobacteriia; order Flavobacteriales; family Flavobacteriaceae; genus Tenacibaculum; species Tenacibaculum amylolyticum. Next base: position 60,856 of record NZ_CAZEFZ010000016.1, on the reverse strand, counting down.
TGGAGTTATTGTAGATTTCAACAAGTTTCAATCAAATGAATTAACACCTACTTTAAAACTTACCAAATGGAATTACGGATTATTCACTCAAGCAAGTTATAAGTTACCTTGGGATATTAATGCTGAAATGTCTAGTTATTTTGGTTCAGGAGCTTTAGAAGGACAAATTGATGTGGGCTGGATTGGAAACTTAAGTTTTTCTTTTGGAAAGAAATTTATAGATGACCGATTAAAAGTAAACCTAGGAATTTACAAAGTATTAGATAGAGGTTTTGTAGGACGAGTTAATTACGATAATATTAATGCTAATATAGAAAGTAATGGATCTAGACAAAATGTACAGTTGCGTTTAACCTATAATTTTGGATCTAAATTTGGAAAAAAGAAATCGAAACGCAATGGCTCTAGAGACGAAGAAAACAGAATCGATAGTAATGATTAATCTAGTAAAAATGAAAAAAAATACGCACATAAAAGTTTTATTTGTTTTAGGTTTCTGCTTACAAATTTTAGCTCAGATTTCATTTTCTTTTACAGATACATTCAATCTTTTAGAACCAATCGATTTTATTCACTGGACGCTTTTAATTGGTTATGTATTAATCATTCCCGGTGTATTACATTTTTCAAAAGGAAAGTTCTCTAAAGTTGGAGTTCCCATTACCATGGCTGGAATTATGGCTTCTATAGGAATGTGTACCATAGATTTCGTTTTATGGAGTTTTAACAGCAATTTAGAAGAACGTGCAAACATGTATTATCATTTGGTTGCAGAACCTGCTATTTGGCCTGTTTTTATTTCTGTGGGACCTACATTATTATTTGTCGGACTCTCTATTCAATCATTCGATTACATAAACACGAATCTAAAAGGAATGTTTATTACACTTTTTGGTTCTATTACCACAGGAATAGGTGGTTTGTTACTTCCTCAAGAATATCATGCTGTAATGCTTATTGGTTATATTGTTTTCGTGATTGGTTTATTCATTTTATTTCTTCCAAAAAAACAGGAAAACACCAAACACAACAAACTCTATGATTACTTATTTTTAACTGGAATACTTTTCGAAGTTATTGGGCAATTGTTATTTGTACTTGTATCCGTCTATGATTTAAAACCTATAGATTTTGCACATTGGTCTTTATTTTTAGGCGTTGCTTTTGCCATTCCTAAAATGGTAAATTTCCCTAAAGGAATTATCACCTACATAGGCACACCCATTGCTATGGCTGGAGCAATTTGTATTCTTGGTATGTGTCTTCTAGATTTTATATGGTGGAGTCAACCTAATCAAGAAATTCGTAATGAGTTTGCAAGTCACTTATCACAGTTCCCATCCATTTGGGATGTTTTCATAAAAAAAGGCACAGGTTATTTTAATATTGGCTTATTCATTTTGAGTTTAAATTATTTACGACAAAATAAACTTGGTGTTCTTGTTATTTTAATTGCCACGCTATTTATTTTTGGTATCATCCCAATACCATATAAAATGATAATTGGGTATCTTACCACTTTAATAGGCTTTGGCTTGTTATTCTTTACCAAAACAACTATTAATGAACACAAGGATAAACAAATCTGATATTTATTTAATTGTTATTTATTTCATTGTAGACTTTAGTATTCAAGGTAGGTCTTACTATAAAAATAACTCTCGTCTTATTGAATATTTACTCGATTTTCCTATGGAATTTATTACTACTTGTGCTATTATTTTCATTTTCACGTTTTGGATTATCCCTAAGTTTCTTCAAGAAAAAAGGTATTTATTTTTTACTGTTGTTGGAATTGGAACTATGGTTGCACTTACATCTCTTGAATATATTGTTAGTTACTGGACTGGTAATAACGACTGGTCTAAGTTTCCTAGTGGGTTCGAGTTTGTTTTCAAAATGATAAATCGTTGTACTTCCAATGTATCCTTTTTGTTTGCTTTATTCTTAACCAAAAAGTTTTATGAAGGTCAAAATCAACTTATTGAAGTTGAAAAACAACAAAAAGAAAATGAGTTAAAACTATTACGAAGTCAACTAGATCCACACTTCTTGTTTAACAACCTAAATACATTAGATAGTTTAATCGATTCTAACTCTGAAAAGGCAAAAGAATATATCAATAGATTATCTTTAATTTATCGATATCTCATCCAAACCAAAGATTCAGAAGTTATGGAGCTTTCTGAAGAAATCACCTTAGCCGAAAACTATATTTTCTTGATTAAAACACGTTTCGATCATGATTATGATTTTCATATAAAACGCAATGCTTCCATAGAAAACAAATTCATTCCTACAGGCGCCATTCAAGCTTTATTAGAAAATGTAGTAAAACATAACAAACCAAGTGTTGGCAATACTATTACAGCTACTATTTATATTGAAGATAACTGGTTAACTGTAGCGAATTCAAAATCATCAATTGTAGCCAAAAAAGATTCTTTTGGTACTGGATTAGAAAATTTAAAAACACGTTATCAATTATTATCTGATAAAGAAATTAGTATTATCAATACTAATAATGAGTTTAAAGTAATTATTCCTATTATTAAATTAAGTGTAGAAAATTAAGCGTATGAAAATTTTAATTTTAGAAGACGAAATTCCTGCATATCAAAAACTAACAACCTATTTAAACAACTTTTTTGAAGATGAAGTTGCACATGATTGGGCACGCTCTATCTTAGAAGGAAAAAAACTACTTACTAAACATAGTTATAGTTTTATTTTATCAGACATTCAATTATTAGATGGCATTTCATTTGATTTATTTGATGATGTAAGCATTGATATTCCAATTATTTTCTGTTCTGCTCATGATGAATACCTTTTCAAAGCTTTTAACTCTAATGGGATTGCTTACATATTAAAACCTTATTCTAAAGCTGATTTTAACAAAGCCATTGAAAAATATCAATCGCTATTTAAAAAAGGTGATTATGGTAACTTAAACACCAATATTATTTCAGAATTAAAAACAGCTTTAAAAGAAGAAAATACCGTTTATAAAAAACGTTTTGTAATTAAGAAAAGTAAAGGAATACAACTATTAAACGTAATAGATATTACCCATATTGAAGCTTCTGGTGATTTTTGTATTGCTATAGATTCTGCAGGTAAAAGACACACTATTTCCCAAAGCTTAAGTTCAATTTTTCAACAACTGAATCCGGTCAAATTTTTTAAAATTAATCGAAGTGAAATTGTCAATATTGATTTTATTCAAAATATTGAAAGTCATTTTAAAAACCGATTATTACTCACAGTAAAAGGTTGTAAAGAAAAACCAATGACCAGCTCTTCAACTACTGCAGAATTTAGAAAGTGGTTAGAGCAATAAAATAAAAAGACTCGGAATATTCTCCGAGTCTTTTTTATATATCTATTTGTATTTTATTAGTCTCTACTCATAAAGATCTGTAAGATATACCAAAACAATAGCATTAAAGAAGCAAATAATCCTAATGCCGCTGGAATATAATCTTCTGTTGTAAATCTATGTACTAAGTTAGATGTTTGATATAAAATAGACCCTCCTGCTAAAACAGCCATTCCTACAGAGAACCATAATCCTAAATTAAATCCGAATAATGTTCCTGCTATAATCAAACCAATTGCAATAAAGAATCCAATAGTTAATCCTGCTCTTAAAAAAGAAAAGTCTTTTTTAGTTAATAATACCACTGCAGACAATCCCGCAAATAATGTTAAGGTGACAATACCTGCTTGTTCTAATACTTCAAAACTTTGCGTATAGGTTACTGCAATATAGATTAGTGGAATAAAGATAAATGCTTGTGCAAATACATAACCTGCGTAAGCCATATACTGTAAGTTTTTATCTGTTGTTTTTAATGCTGTACTTTCAGCATAATTTGTAACCAACATAAAACCTCCAAGTAACAATAACCATTTGTATCCTTGCGTCATAGACAAAGTAAATTCTACAATAGCATTACTTTGTAATAATAAATATTCAAAAATAATGAACAACAAAACGCCTCCTGCAACGTGCGCATATGTTTTCTTATAAAAGGCGACTCTTTCAACCTCAGTAGTGTGAGCTACCAATACCCTGTCGTTATCAAATGAATTGAATGAATTTTCCATAAATTTTTATTTTAAGATTATTTTATTTGCGTATTTATTTACACCATCTGTCAGCCTAAGTATATACATTCCTCTTCCTATTGATTTAAAATTAAGTTGAAGTGAATCAATATGTTCAGTAACTGTTTTGCTATAAACTACTCTACCATTTAAATCAAAAACCTGTGCATAAAATTTAGATTTTAATAATTTTTCAGGCAAATTTACATTAAAAACCCCATTAGATGGGTTTGGAAAAACACTTACTCCAGTTCCATTATTAACTGTATAATCATCTACATCTAACACAGCTTTTCCTAGGACTCCTAAAAATCCTTTGTTAATACCCTCTGCTCTAAAAACATTATCGTTATCAAAAATACTATATCTATTAAAACGCCCTCCAACGATTAGTTCATTTTCGTTATTAGTAGTTGCAGTACTTGTTATAATAGAAAAATTTGTAGAAGCTATTGTTTTCACCCATAATACATTTCCATTATTGTCAAGTTTCATAACAAAAGAATTACTTCCATCTTCATAACTTCCATTTAACTCTATTGTATCATTAATATATAAATTCCCCCAAAAAGTACCCGAAACATATAAATTACCTTCAAAATCTGCAGTAGTGTCATATGATCTTATTTGAGCACTTGCGCTAAACATCTTAACCCAGGAAAAATCATTATCATTATTTATCTTCCCTAAATACAATACTTGTTCATATCTAGTACTCAAATTAACAGCTAAATTATTAAAAGAATATGTAGTTTGTTGTGAAGTATCTAAAAATCCAGTTACAAATTTATTCCCTAAATTATCTCCTGTAATTTTAACTCTTCTATAATCTAAGTTATATGCATCCGTCGTATGTCCGTAGTTAAACACATTAAGTACTTCTAATTCATCATTTATTTCAAAAACTACTTTTTTACCATTAATTGTACTATCATTTCCTGTTTTATCGAACGTAACACCATTGTAAGTAATTCTATCTCCTGTGAATGTTCCAGCCAAATAAAAAGTGTTATTAATTCCCTTTACTAGATTTATATCTAAAATATTTGGAGAGTTTCCTTCTGTATCTATCCTTAATGATTTTTTATAATTCAAACTCTCATCAAAAAGAGCCACTACAACTTTGCTAAAACTTACAACAGAGACAAGTATATCTCCATTATTAAGTATAGCTATATCCTCATAGGAATAAAAACTAGAATCTATATCAATTGCATGAGTAATATTATTTTCTATAATTCCCTCTTCAGAAAATTTAACAATAAACAAACTTCTTTCCCCATCTATATTAGGTCTAATTGCTTCTCCATTGATTTCAATTTCTGAAGTTATTACTCCTGCTAAATATACAGCCTTATTATTGTATTGAATATGTTCCCCTATTTGAATAGCAGGTTTAAATTCTCCTTTAATAGTATGAGACCATATTACATTATTATCTAAATCAAATTTTGCTATAGTATAATTATTAGATCCAAATACATTATTCGTTCCACTTCCATCATTCAATAACGCATAGTAATGGTTTTCTTTATCTGAAACTACATCTATTACATTAGAATTAAGACTATTTTCGCTAACGAACTCTTTTCTCCACTGCTCTTCTCCATCAACAACCTTTCTAAATGATAGTTGAAGGCTATCTTCATCTATAACAGAATTAAGCTCCTCGTTGTCTGAAGGATAAGCAGGAAAAATATAATTAGAGGCCTTGGTTGTACTAAGAGTAACTGTATTATCTGGGTTGAATACAAGTCTTCTTATACTTGTAGCATTCTCTAGTCCATATACTATTATTGAAAGACTATTTCTTTCATCGTATAATGGCCTAGCATCTAAAAAATTAGTCAAGGTTTCTCCATTATATTCATCAAAGACATTAAGCGAATTTAGATTTCCAGTATCATCATTAACTGAAACAATAAATGAATATGTATCATTAGCGGGATCAGGTAAGCTTAAATTTGCAAGAGTTCCTCCTTTATAATATAGCATTCCAAATAAAAATAATTCTCCATTTTTTATTATAAACTTTCCTCCATTAGATACACCAGAGTTATTGTTTCTATGAGCTATTGCATAAGCCCATCTAGTAACAAAGTTAGTATCTAGAGAAGCATAAAAAAGATTGTATAAAAAGCTTGTAGAGTTTAATACATAAGCATCTAAATAGGCTGTTTCTCTAATGTACCCTACAATATTAATATTCCCTTTAAAAAAGATAATATCTGTTACTACAATATTTCTATCTAAATCTCTAGTATAAGACACATTAGAAAAATCTTGACTTATAGTATACAACTTATTAAATATTATTACATAAAGTTCATTAGTTGTTGTATTAATTGTAAATCTAGGGCTAATATACCTATCACTATAGGCTATTCGCCTAAATTTTTCATTAGTTCCCATAGTAACATGGTGCACTAAATTACCAGACAAATCATATTCTGTTAAGAAATAATTATATTCTTCTCCAGTAGTAAAAAGCTCAGTATTTGCAAGTTTATCTCCATCTTTGAATTCACCTAACACATAGATTTTATCATTATAAACTTTCAACTGATAAGCACTAACACTACCGTTTAATTTACTATCACTTTGTGTAACCCACAACAACTCTCCTGAATCATTAAATTTAGCTAGAAAAAAGTTACTATTTATACCTTCACTTTCAATAACTTGATTTTCTAAAGTTGTTTTTCCATAAAAACTTCCTAGAATATAAATAAACTCCCCTTTTTTCTCCATCTCAATAACTCTTTCGGCTTGAGTTCCTCCAAATAATGAAATAGCTCCCCAATCGGGTGGTGTTTCTAATGTTGTTTGAGATTTAACTATCAACATAGATAGCCCTAAGAATAGCAATAGTACTTTTCTTTTCATATCAATTTTGTTTTTAAATATTGGCGTCAAAAATAGGAAATATATTTATTTCTTTTTCAAAGAATTAAAAATAAAAAACCCCAGTACATAACTGAGGCTTTCTATATTTTTTAATCGTTTAGCTTTAATACTGCCATAAACGCTTGCTGTGGTATTTCTACATTTCCTACCTGACGCATACGTTTTTTACCTTTTTTCTGCTTTTCTAAAAGTTTACGCTTACGAGAAATATCTCCTCCATAACATTTTGCTGTTACATCTTTACGTAAAGCTTTTACTGTTTCACGTGCTATAATCTTAGCTCCAATAGCTGCCTGAATTGGAATATCGAATTGTTGACGTGGAATTAATTCTTTTAATTTCTCACAAATTCGTTTTCCAATATTATAAGCATTATCTGCATGTAATAATGCTGAAAGTGCATCTACTGTATTACCATTTAATAACATATCTACACGTACCAGTTTCGATTTCTTCATTCCAATTGGATGATAATCGAACGAAGCATATCCTTTAGAAACTGTTTTTAAACGATCGTAAAAGTCAAATACGATTTCTGCTAATGGCATTTCAAAAATCAACTCTACACGCTCTGGCGTTAAATAAGTTTGATTCATGATTTGACCACGTTTTTCGATACACAAACTCATTACTTGTCCAACAAAATCAGATTTTGTAATAATAGAAGCTTTGATAAACGGCTCCTCTACTCTATCTAATTTAGATGGATCTGGTAAATCTGATGGATTATTTACAATAATAATTTCGTCTGGTTCTTTCTTTGTAAACGCATGATATGATACGTTAGGAACTGTAGTAATTACAGTCATATTAAACTCACGCTCTAAACGCTCTTGAATAATTTCCATGTGTAACATTCCTAAGAATCCACAACGGAAACCAAATCCTAAAGCTGCAGAACTCTCTGGCTGAAATACTAAAGAAGCATCGTTTAATTGTAATTTTTCCATAGAATTACGAAGTTCTTCATAATCCTCTGTATCTACAGGATAAATTCCAGCAAATACCATTGGTTTTACATCTTCAAAACCTTCAATTACATCTGTTGTTGGATTTTCAAAATCAGTAATCGTATCACCTACTTTTACCTCTTTTGCGGCCTTAATTCCAGTAATTAAATACCCTACATCTCCAGTTTTAATTTCTTTCTTTACGACTTGCTCTAATTTTAAAGTACCAACTTCATCGGCTCCATATTGTTTTCCAGTAGCCATAAATTTAATTTGCTGATTCTTTTTTATAGAACCATCAATTACTCTAAAATAGGTCTCAATTCCACGATACGAATTATAAACACTATCAAAAATTAAAGCTTTTAAAGGTGCCTCTGGATTTCCTTCTGGAGCAGGAATACGATTAATAATTGCTTCCAAAATCTTATCTACTCCAAATCCAGTTTTTCCGCTCGCAGGGATTACCTCTTCTGCATCACATCCTAATAAATCTACAATATCATCTGTAACCTCTTCTGGGTTTGCAGAAGGTAAATCTACTTTATTTAATACTGGAATAATTTCCAGATCATTTTCTAATGCTAAGTATAAATTAGAAATTGTTTGTGCCTGTATACTTTGTGCTGCATCTACAATTAACAAAGCTCCTTCACAAGCTGCAATAGAACGCGAAACTTCATATGAAAAGTCTACGTGTCCTGGAGTATCAATTAAATTTAGAATATATGGTTCTCCATTATGAATATAATCCATTTGAATAGCGTGTGATTTGATGGTAATACCACGTTCACGCTCTAAATCCATATTATCTAATAATTGATCTTGCTTTTCACGTTCAGTTACTGCACCTGTATAATCTAATAAACGATCTGCCAAAGTACTTTTACCATGGTCGATGTGTGCAATAATGCAAAAATTTCTAATATTCTTCATTTCTTATCTCTATCTACTGACAACCCACAAAGATACGTTATTTAAGAGCTTCGCCAAATAAAAGTTCAACACTTAAATACCTTATTACTTTTGATATCTATTTTTAAGAAAACGAAATTCTCTGCTATCGAATTAAGTCTGCCTACAAATTAGAAAAACAAGCTGTTTTTTTAATCTTATTTTTTCCTTTTTAACCAGTATTTTTTCCCTCTCGATAAGTTTAACCCCTGTAAAAGCAAGCTTTTACTATACATTTGATATCGGATAACGAATTGAATATTTATAGATTATTTAATCAAAAGAAACGTTATGATCTATATATTCGTTCAACCCTAAAAACTAACAAAATGAAAAAATCACTTAAATTATTCTCGCTTCTTTGCATCTCTTTTTCGATTTTTAGCTGCTCTACTTCTGAGGTTCCTGCTGAAGAAGAACCAACACCAAATCCAACAGAGAAAATTACGTACGAAAAAGATGTAAAAAACATTATTAACAATAGCTGTGCTACAGCTGCTTGTCATGACAATACAAATCCAACAGCTGGATTGTCTTTAACAACTTATGTACAAGTTAGAGCTGCAGCAGAAAATGGAAATTTATTTGGCCGTATTAATAATGCATCTAACCCAATGCCTCCAACGGGACTTTTACCAACATCTAACAGAAATATTATTGACCAATGGAGAACTGATGGTTATTTAGAAAACTAATTTCAATTCCCAATATATTACTATTACATTACTATGAGACTATTGACTATTTTTTTATTAATAGCACAGGTTACTTTTGCTCAAAAGTTTTTTACAAGAACTGGACAAACTGGGTTTAAAGCTTCTGTTGCGGCTTTTGAACCTGTACAAGCCCTCAACAAAAGTACCAGTGCTATATTAAATGATAAAGGAGAAATTGCTTCACAATTATTTATAAGTGCTTTTAAGTTTAGAGTTGCTTTAATGCAAGAACATTTTAATGAAAACTTTATGGATTCTGACACGTATCCTAAAGCTAACTTTAAAGGTAAAATTGAAAACTTTGATCTCAATAAGCTTAGTAAGCAAGCACAAAAAGTTACGTTAAGTGGTGTTTTGACTATTAGAGGAATCGCAAAAAATATAATTACTGAAGGCACTATTTCAAAAAATGGCACAACTATTAAATTAATAGCTGCTTTTAAAGTTACTCCGCAAGATTTTGAAATAAAAATCCCAAGTGTAATTAGACGAAAAATAGCAAGAGACGTTACTATTGATATAAATTATGATTTGGTCGAAAAGAAATAAAACATTCTTATTTGTAGTAGTATTAGCAATAGGCACAATGTATGGCGCTTATCAATATATTTTTCAGCCACCTAAAACTATAACTAACAGTACTATCGACTTTAATGGAAGTGCTTCCAGTTTGTTATCTGAAGTAACACAGAATCCAACTCAATGGCAAAACAAGATTGTAAGCATTACTGGGAAAATTACTTCAGTAGATTCGCAAGGATTCATTTTGGAAGAAAATATATTTTGTCAAGTAGATACAACGATCAACATAAAAAACATACAACAAAACCAAACGATTACAACTAAAGGGTTTGTAATTGGTTTTGATGATTTATTAAACGAATTAAAACTAAATCAATGCATTATACTAACCAACTAGTTATGAAATTACTTATAAGTCTGTTTTTTATAAGTTCTCTAACTATTATTGCACAAGATGATTTATTAAATGAACTAAATGAAGACAGTAATTCTGTACCAATGTACGAATTACCAGCTTTTAAAACGTTAAAAATTGGGAATTTACAATCTACTAAAGTTGCAGAAAAAGGTGATTTGTATTTAATCGTTTCCCATAGATTTGGACCTTTAAAAGATGGATTTGATACTTTTTTAGGCTTAGATCAGGCAAATACTAAAATCGAACTTTTATATAGCTTTTGGAAAGGTATACAGTTTAGTATTAGTAGAGAATCTTTCAGAAGAACATTGGCATTAGCTAGTAAATTTAGCTTATTAAAACAATCGAATACTTCTCCGTTTAATATTGCGGGATATGCAACCATTAATAGAAATACTGAAATCAGTAATAGTAGATTTACCAATTTCACTTTAAAAGATGCTGATAGATACAGTTATTCTTTACAGCTATTAATTTCTAGACGATTTTCTAAAAGGTTTTCTTTTGAAATTGCTCCTACTTACATTCGTGAAAATTTGCAAATTCTAGAAGAAACTATAGAAGCTAACCACAATCAATTTGCAATGGCTTTTGGTGGTAGATTAAAACTTAGCAAAAGAATAAGTTTAAATGCAGAATATGCATATAACTTTAATAGACATAAAAACTCAATTTACTCAAATCCTTATACGTTTGGGATAGATATTGATACTGGTGGACACGTATTTCAATTATTGTTTACCAATGCACAATCTTCCAATGAACCAGGTTATATAAGTAATGCTGGTGGCGATATTGCTTTTGGATTTAACATTGTACGAGTTTTTTAACATTCATTATACAGATAGTAGCCTATCTATTTCCATCTTGCATCTAAAATTCTTCACCATGATTTGGGTAGGCTACTTTTATTTTTTTTCTTACTTCATCTAATAATTGTATCAATTCTACACTAAAAGAATTTGGTAATACTGGACTTTCTATTAACCCTTTATCTAGACATTCCATTACATGTGCCGCTTCAAATTGATAACCAAATCCATCTCCATCATTTATAGCGTAGCTTTGTGTTTCATAGTTTTGTACTTCCTTTCTTTTTATTATAAAAATAGGATCATTCAATTCTCTTGAAACTCTAATAGCTCCACCATCGAAATGAAAAACAGTATCGTTAAATGAATCACAAGTAAACCCTGATTTTAAATAGGCTTTTTTTCCTTCTTCATATTCAAAAACCATTGTCAAAAACTCATCTGAACCTGTTGGACTCAATTCAGCGTTTGCTTCAATATTTTTAGGAACGCCTAACGTCATTAACGCATTAAACACAGGATAAATTCCAATGTCTAATAACGATCCTCCTCCTAACTTTAAATTATACAATCTACTTTCTGGATCAAATGGTGCATAGAACATAAAATCTGATTGAATCAGTTTTAGCTCTCCTAATTCTTTTGACTCTATAACTTCTAAAACTTTACGAAATCTCGGTAAAAAGCGTGTCCAAAAAGCCTCCATTAAAAATGCATTGTGCTTTTTTGAAGCTGCAATCATTTCCTGTACTTCTTTTTCATTAATTGCAAATGCTTTCTCACATAACACTGCTTTTCCATATTCTAAACTTAGCAATGTATGTTTACAATGATACGTATGTGGAGTAGCTATATATATAATATCTACAGCTTCATCTGCAACCATTTCTTCATACGAACCATACGATTTTTGAAATCCAAATTCATCTGCAAATCTTCTAGCTTTATCTAAACTTCTAGAAGCTGTAGCATACAAATTAGCATTGGTTAATAATTTTAAATCGCTTGCAAATTTTTCTGCAATTTTTCCACAGCCTAAAATGGCCCAATTATAAGTTTTATTCATTAACAAAAGTTAGATACATTATTACAAACGACGCGGAGTATAAGTCTAGTGAACTAGTTTTACTATCAATCCAAAGATCACTTCGTTTATTCTTTCTTTGTGAGGATGTTATATTTAAATCTACAAACCTCCAAAACACAAGCCTGCTCCTACTAAAAGGTATACAACAGCAAGTATATAAAAGATCTTAGACGCATTTTTATATTTTTTTCTCAAAAGGGTTCCTAAAAATATCAACACCAAAGGCGGACCAAATAAAATGGCTAAAATTAAAATTACTATTCCTGAATAATCGGCTTCTAAAGGAATCATGAGTATTGTTTTTTAAGTTCTTCTAAATGTTTCTTTTTATCATCTCTATATAGTAAGTTCATCGTTTCAAAAGGAATTATTTTATAATCCTTATCTACAATATGCACACACGATTTTTTAATAGCACGTACATCGAAATTATAGGCGTCTATAAATTGCATTATAATTATCCTGAATAAATTATCATAACCTAGATTTGGCGCATCTATATTTGGCAAACAACACATAATAGATTTTAGATTTTCTTCCGCAACCTCAACAGAATTTCCTGTACTAAACAACTCTATCATTTTGCCTTGTAAATCTGCGTCTTGTTCGTAAACAATAGTATTCTTACTATTATCTAATAAATCGGTAGGGTTTATATAACGTGTTAATGGAAATATTTCTCCATCTAATTTTAACGCATAGCCCATAACCAATGCATCTGGGTTGCACGGAACTGGTATTAAATCGTCTGAGGTAAACATGGAAGTTTGTTCTAAAATTTTCCTTCTAACTTCTGTCAGAGTTAATCGATCTGTTTCAGGATTAAAGTTTTCTAACCTTCCTGCAATTTGCGTTGGTTGAAATGTAACTCCTCTTACACATTTTTGTTGTATTGCATAATTAATAACCTTTCCTATTTCATGATCGTTCAATCCTTTTTGTAAGGTAACTACAAGTGTTGTTGACAGGTTTACTTCATTTAGGTTTACAATAGCTTGTTTTCTAATCTCTGCTAAATTCGCTCCTCTTAATTCTTGTAATACATTATCTTCAAACGAATCAAATTGTAAATAAATTTCAAAATCTGGAGTATAAGAAGCTAGCTTTTTCACAAAAGCTTTGTCTTTAGCAATTTTAATTCCATTGGTATTCAACATTAAATGTCGAATAGGTAACGACTTTGCATATGCTAAGATTTCAAAAAACTGTGGATGTATTGTAGGCTCCCCTCCACTGATCTGTACAACATCTGGTTCTTTTTCATTTTTAACAATCGTATCTAACATTTTTTTTACTTCTTCTAAGCTTCTATGTCTTCCATAGGTTGGTGAAGAACCTGCATAACAAGTAGGACAAGTAAGATTGCATCTATCTGTAACTTCTAAAACAGTTAAGCACGAGTGCTGTTCATGATCTGGACACAAACCACAATCGTACGGACAACCATAATCTGTTTTCGTGTTAAATGTATATGGAGTTTCTGAAGGTTTATTATAATTACGAATGTTCTTATAGTAATCTATATCATCTGCTATTAACACTTTGGAGTTTCCATGTGTCGGACAACGTTTTAGCATAAATACATTTCCTTCTTCAAATACAATTTTAGCATCTACTCTTTGTAGACATTCTGGACAAAGGCTCAATGTAAAATCATAGTAAGTATATTTTCTTACAGGCATATTTTATAACTTTAGATATATATTAAAAAAGAACTCAAGAAAAAAGAGCTTTATTGATAAACTTGTAATAATATATCCAACAAGTTATACATAAAATTTGAATTGTACTGAGTCCTAAAATTAAAAACTCATTTGGTTTTAAAAATTCTAACAAAAATCGAAATCCAAAATAGCTAATCATAAACCATTTGAAAATTGTGCCACTCTCTGTTTTGTTTTTACTGTAATTCTTCAAGACAAAAAATAATAGCATCAAAAAAAGTAATTCATACAATGATAGAGGATGACGTAAAACACCATCTCCTAAATTCATACCTGTAAAAAAAGTAGTTGGCTTTCCATACGTAAATTCTTTCGTTCCAGATAAGAAACATCCTATTCTTCCTATAAAAATCCCAATAATAATTGGCAAGGTAAATAAGTCACCAGACGAACTTTTTTCTCCTATCATTTTTTTAGCAATTTCTACTCCTAACAATCCGCCAAATAATCCGCCCATAATTGTTTTCACATTTACGATATAAAATAATGAGTGTGTATACACTACTGAGGGATGTTCTAATATTCCTATAATTCTAGAACCTAAAAAAGCTCCTATAGCAGCTCCTAAAATAATGGCTAATCTATTTGATGATGAAATAACATCTTCTGTGTTTCTTCTTAAATACACATAATATCTATATGCTATAAAAAATGCTAGATATTCTAATAGTAAGTGAATATTTACTTTATATCCAAAAACAACAGGTTCAAACGGAATTTGCAAGATGTATTTTTATATTAAGGTTCTTCTCAAACTTATAAAAAACTATTTAGTAATACACAAAAAAAGAGACTGTTTAAAAAGCAGTCTCTTTTTTAAAATTAACCTAGGATTTATATATAATTTTCTTACTAAATATTGATTATTTCTTTACAACCTTATGAGAGTCAATTAATTTTGAGTTTTCATAAACAGAAATTAAGTACATTCCTGCTGGGAACTTTCTAAAATCGATAGTTGTAAATGTTTTGCCTGCTCCAATATCTGCTACTGCAATTGTTTGTCCCATTAAATTCGTAACAATCAATTTTTTCTTAGTCATTAATCTATCCGATGGAGGAACAGAAACAGTTACTAAATCAATTGTAGGATTTGGATACAATACTATATTAGAACTAATATATGAAGATTTCTCAATCGTTTTAGTTGTAATAGCTTTATTAACAATAGCAGGACAGTTAGGAGTTGTATCAGAATTACTAAAATATAACGTAAATGAATTCGCTACTAACACAAAATTGCCATTATGAACTGTTGCATAATACGTACCATCCAATCCAGGAATTCCTGTTCCAGTTAATGTTATTTCTGGATTAGGCTGATTAAATGTTTGATTAGCCGTAGAAAAATTCATGTACCAAGGGTGGAGATTCAAGTTAAATGAAAATTGGTATAAGCCATTATTAACTGCATCCCAATTTACTGTTAGCTTTGAAAAGTGCCCTAGATTTGGCCCACCATTTCCAAGAACATGCACATGTTCATAAGTAGCATTTATATTTGCTAAAGACGTACTTGTAGGAGCTCCAAAACTACAATTACCAGGCGGAGAAGTATCTGCATCTACAGAAATACTCACAGAAGCAGTATCTGTTCCTCCTTGTCCATCTTTAACTGTAACTATAGCGATATAGTTTCCTGCACTATATTCATGAGAAGATATAGCTCCAACTCCAGTAGTTCCATCTCCATAATTAATTGTATAAGAAAGCGTGTCTCCATCTGCATCTGTAGAACCTGACGCATTAAAAGCAACAGTTAATGGTTCTGTTCCTGAAATAGGTGTAGCAACCAAAGATGCTACTGGTGGTGTATTTATCGGATCTCCAGTATCATTATCACAATCCGGTGGAGTTGCTGAATTACTAAAGTAAAGTGTATAACTACCATCTTTAGCAACTAACACAAAATTACCATCGTCTAGAGTTGCGTAATAAACTCCATCTAAACCTGCAAATCCAGATCCTGAAATTGTAAGCTGAGGTTTTGTAATATTCAAATCTGGTGTAGTAAATGGTATTAAATTGTTATACCAGTTTGGACTTCCGTTATTTGTATTTATAGAAAAATGGTATAACCTATTATTTCCTAAACTCCAATTTACACTAGTATTGGTAATATTACTAAGATCAGGTCCATTATCGCCAATTACATGCAAATAATCGTATGAGCCATTCATTGTAGGAAATGGACTTGTAGTTGGTGTATCAAAAACACAGGGTTCTTCACAGTCTGGATCTTTAATTAAATTTATTGTTTTAGTTATGGTATGTGTTAATGATCCATCGCTAACTGTTAATGTTACCGCTGCCTCATTTCTATTAGTATAGACATGAGATACATCACGACCTTCTGCAAAAGTTCCATCTCCAAAGTCCCAATAATAGGTTAGAAAATCTCCATTTGGATCAGTTGAATCTGCTGCATCAAATTTTACATCTGGACCACCACAGATACCATTGTTAAACTTAAAATCACCTACTGGTGGATCGTTAGGTTGTGCTACCGTTCCAAAATCCACATCGCTTGTTGAGTAAAACGCTTCTCCAGTAAGCGATCGTTGCCAAACACTATAAATAACATGTCTACCTGTTCTTTGAGGAAGTACAACATCTATATTATCTACAGAAGCCGCAGGCCTTGGGGGAGTTCTAATCAAAAGCTCTAAGCTATCCCAAGTTAAAGGTTGGTCTGGTGTCCAATCTGCTTTGGTAATATACACGTCGAAATATTGTGTTTGATGAGGCGTAGAGTTTGTCCATGTTACAGTAAATGGACCTGGACTTACAGGAGTAGCTACCCAATCGCTTCTCACCTGATCTAATCCACCATATTTATCTGGACGACCTGCACTTGCTAAATTTCCATCCATAATAATATCTCTATGGTTGCCAAACGCATCCATTCTTGCCACTTCATTCCAATCGTAAAAAGCTTGTGTTCCATGGGACAGCACAGCTGCTTGACATGCTGGAGAATCTGGACTTACAGGGTTTTCTAGATAACAAATCCAGACGCGACTAGGCGGATAGGTAACTGTACCGTGTGAAAAAATGGGCTGCATTGAAGGAAACAAGAGTGCTACTAGAAGCAGCACTAACATAGACCGTCTTTTTAAAAGACTGCCTGAAAATTGTGAAATTTCTTTCGGGGATGTTTGTTTTTTCATGATAAAAAATAAATTTAATTTGAGGTTAATTTTTTGAAAGGAGTATTACAAAACCAACCTTTGGTCATGTTGATTTGCAATGTTTAATCAATTTAAAAAACTAGAAATAAAGATTTCAACCCAAAAAAAAGCTTCTTTTATATTTTTTTAACATTTTTTCTACTTAAAAAAGAATGTTTCTATAATGTATCTTGAATGAATCATTACTTAATAAAAAACATATCATAAAATTG
The DNA here is from genome assembly GCF_964511145.1 of Tenacibaculum amylolyticum. Lineage (NCBI taxonomy): Bacteria > Pseudomonadati > Bacteroidota > Flavobacteriia > Flavobacteriales > Flavobacteriaceae > Tenacibaculum > Tenacibaculum amylolyticum. Next base: position 43,250 of record NZ_CAZEFZ010000016.1, on the reverse strand, counting down.
ACTAATTTTGCAGCGATTTTGAATTATGGTAAAGATTGATAACATAGAACTGCCTGATTTTCCGTTGTTATTAGCTCCAATGGAAGACGTAAGCGATCCACCGTTTAGGGCGTTGTGCAAAGAAAACGGAGCTGACGTAGTGTATACTGAATTTATTTCTTCGGAAGGATTGATTCGTGATGCTGCTAAAAGTGTAATGAAACTAGATATTTACGAAAAGGAACGTCCTGTAGGGATTCAAATTTTTGGAGCCAATTTAGATTCAATGTTACGCTCTGTTGAAATTGTAGAACAAACAAAGCCAGATATTATTGATATTAACTTTGGTTGTCCTGTAAAAAAAGTAGTTTCTAAAGGTGCTGGAGCTGGTATTCTAAAAGATATCGATTTAATGGTAAAGCTTACCGAAGCTATGGTAAAGCACACTTCATTACCTGTTACCGTAAAAACACGTTTAGGTTGGGATCATGATTCTATTCGTATTGTTGAAGTTGCTGAGCGTTTACAAGACGTAGGTTGTAAAGCTATTTCTATACATGGTAGAACTCGTGCCCAAATGTATAAAGGAAATGCAGATTGGAAACCTATTGCTGCAGTAAAAAACAATCCTCGTATGCATATTCCTGTATTTGGAAATGGAGATGTTGACTCTCCTGAAAAAGCTATGGAAATGCGTGATAAATATGGTTTAGATGGTGCTATGATTGGTAGAGCATCTATTGGATATCCTTGGTTTTTTAATGAAGTAAAACATTATTTTAAAACTGGAGAACATTTACCAAAACCAACAATTGCAGAACGCGTAAAGGTAGCTAGACGTCATGTAGAAATGTCTATTGACTGGAAAGGTGAGCATTTAGGAATTGTAGAAACGCGTAGGCACTATACAAATTATTTTAAAGGAATTCCTCATTTTAAAGAATACCGTTTAAAATTAGTTACTTCTGATGATCCTAAAGATGTTTTTGCTGCTTTTGATGAAATTGAAGCTAAGTTTGGTGATACAATGATTCCTGAAATTGGATAAAACAACAGTTTATCTATCATTTTGGTACATTGATCGTTAGTTTACCTTATGCATAACTTTTTTTAGCGAATTAAAACCTATCTAAGTCGTAAATTGCGAGTGTAATTAAAAGTTCTTTAGTGTTTGTAAATGAAACATAAAGTAAATCTCAACCAATAAAAACAGAGATCCCTAAAAAGAAACATTTATCTAAAAACGCTAATAAAGTTTATACAACAAATCCCCTAGCTAGGTTTTTCGTTTGATAAATTTCATAATACAAATAGGTACGCAATAACTAGTTATAACCTACTACATTCTTTAACAAAAAAGCAGTTGTCAATTCGTTTGAGGGAGGTGTTGGCAATTGATTAAAGAGCTCTAAAATTGAATTATTTTTAAAAGTATATTGATCATTATTTTCAATATCCGATATATAAGGACATTAAAATATATTCATGGTAACCACACGATGAATTGATAAGCGTTGAATGAAGGCGGCGCGGAAATGAGAGATCTCATAGATTAAAAATCTTCGAGGTCTTTTATTTATATAGCTCTGTATTCATTTTTTGGAAAGGACTCATCAATTAAGGACCCCATTGCGAAAAAACAGAATACAACGGAGTTTTTGTGACAATCTTTATATTTAAAATTAAGACTAACTTCAGCTTCCCTTCAAGTATCCTTCGACGTAGCTCAGGAATCTCTCAGAATGACATAGAATTACCATAAACTGTTTTCTGCTGAAGCACCATTACTTTCCTCTACGTTTAAACGTATTATTTCTCAATAAAAGCTGTTGAAATTCTTGAACTTGCAATTTTAGCTGCTAAAAACCCTAATGTTAAAATAGTACCTATTACAATAAGCAAATTACTTATTTTGAATTCTACTGGGTATGGAACGCTTTGGGTAAGCATAATCAAACTAAATTGTCGCTGTAGTAATACTAATACAATTCCTATAATAAGACCTATTGTCATTCCTACTATGCAAAGTAAAAATCCTTGAAGTACAAATATTTTCTTGATATCTTTTAAGCTAGCACCTAAACTCACTAATGTTTTTAAGTTTTTTCTTTTATCAATAATCATCATGATAATAGCACCAATAACATTGAAAAGTGCTATGATTACAATAAGTGTAAAAATAAGGTACGACACAAAGTTCTCTGTGTTTATTACCTTATAAATTAATGCATTTAATTGTACTCTTGTTTGTACTTTAAATTGACTTCCTAAGTGTTTTTGTAATAATGCAGCTTCCTCTTCAACTGTGTCCGGATCTCTCAATTTAATTTCGATACCCGTAATCACATCGTTTTTATAATTCAACAATTGTTGCGCTACCTCTAACTCTGTAAATACATATTTATTTTGAAATTCTTCCGAACCTGAATACAAACCAACAATTTGAACATTTATGGTTCTAAATGCATTGTTAGGGTTTAATAATCCTTTCCCTGGTTTTGGAATATAGATCTGTAAAGGATCTGAAAAATTAAATAATCGTAACGAGAGTTTATAGGAAATTCCATTACCAATAACTGCGGTATTTCTAAATTCTCTATCTATCCAAGTTCCAACAATTATAGAAGAGTCTACAGGAACTACTTCAGGATAATTAACGTCTACTCCTTTTATGTAGGCTATATGACTTTTATCTTTATACTTTAAGAATACACGTTCTTCTACAACTTTAGAAAAAGAAGCAATATTGGTATTCGAAATTAACTCCTCGTCTACTTCTTTAGAAAAAGCAAACGACTTCCCTTTTGCCGCTGTTATTTTAATATCAGGATCGGCAGCATTTAATAGAGAATAGCTGAAGGTGCGAAGTCCAGAAAAACCAGACAAAATTATGAATAACGCCAGTGTACCAACCAAAACACCTATCATTGCAATAATGGTAATAATGTTTATAGCATTTGTGGTACTCTTAGACCTAAGATATCTTTTCGCTATGTAAAAAGGAAAATTCAATTGCTACTAAAAATTCTTGGCAATGTAACAATTAATTATTGATTAGCGTTTTTGGCGACGGGGTAATATTTCAGGATTTTTTATAGGATTTTCATCCGCTCCTTTTAATGACTTATCTATCTCTTCTATGTAGTCTAAGCTATCGTCTCCGAAAAACAATAATTCTGGCATTCTTCTTAATTGATTTCTCGTTCTTTGTGCTAATTCATGTCGAATTAATGGGGTATTAGACTTTATACCTTCAACTATCTCATCCCTCTTTTCAGAAGGAAAAACACTTAAATACACTTTGGCTACACCAAGATCTGCAGTAACTGAAACTTTAGATACTGAGATAATAACTCCTTTCATTCCGTTTTGGGCAGCACGTTGTAAAACATCTACTAAATCTTTTTGTAGTAATGCTGCTATCTTTCGTTGCCTGTTCGTTTCTTCCATGGTGCAAATTTACCGATTAAAATTCAATTTAATACCACACAAACAGTCTTTACTATGAAAATTGTTATTTCCTGGGGATAAAATTCAAAAATGTAATTAGGAAAGTAATTATGAATTCACTAAGGCATGTAGATTTTATTCTTAATCGCATACATAACCAAACCTACTCTGTTTCTTACATCGAGTTTTGTAAATAAACTATCTCTGTAACCGTCGATTGTTTTGGGGCTTAAAAACATTTTTTCGGCGATTTCTTTGTAGGTTAATTCTGAGCATGCTAGACGCATAAATTTAATCTCATTTTCCTTAAAGTTTACTTGGTTTCTATTCTTCTTACCAGAAACAGAATCTAACAAAAGATTCGTTACGTTTTTGGTATGGTAAAAACCATTGTCCATAATTTCTAATAGCGCTTTTTCTAAGACTTGTTTCTGAGTATCTTTTAATAAATATCCTATAGCTCCTGCTTTTAGCATTTTTAAAATTGTTCCATCTGCATCTTCTACAGATAAGGCCAAAACATTCACATCTGGATAATTAGTTACAATCCACTCGGTAGTCTCAATGCCGTTCATAACCGGCATGTTTACATCTACTAATACAATGTCTGGAATGTTTCTTGGGGAGGCCGTAAATTTTTCTTGGACCTCTCCTCCATTCTTACACGTATATAGTACTTTGAACTTATCGAAGGTATTTACCATGCCCTCGATAGCTTGTGACAGTAGTGTATGGTCGTCCACTACCACAACAGAATACTTCATAATCGTTGGTAATTAAGTTATTAAAAAATTTTACTATTAATATGGAGATTATATATTATAAAAGTAGTAATAAATATTTAAAATTGTACCATTATTAGGCTTAGATTCTAAATTTGCTTCAGCATTTATAAGTTTTACTCTGGTTTTTATATTATGCAAGCCAATTCCTTTTTTATGCACCTCATCCATATTGAATCCGACACCATTATCTTTTGCCTTAATTTCTAACTGATCTTCTTTAAAATTTAGTGCTACTTCTAAGGTAGAAGCTTTGGAATGCTTTATTGTATTTGAGAAAAACTCTTGTAAGATTCTGAATATAATAATTCCGTGTTTTTGATTGATCTCACGTTCTTCTCCTGTAATTGTTAATGTTGCATCTATAAACTGCAATCTATTAAAACGCTCTATTTCTAACTCTAAAGCTTCTTTAAGTTTTACATTCTTTATAAATTCTGGATTTATGAGTTTAGATAACGAACGTATTTCGTTTAAACTCTTGGTAATGGTTTCTGATATTTCTTCAGAATTTTCAATTGCTGCTTGTTGCAATTGTATTTTAGCCAAAGTAAGGAGTTGCCCAATATTATCGTGCAACTCCCAACTGATATTTCTTAAGGTTTCTTCTCTAATTTCTATTTGTGTTTCTGCAATCTCTCGCTCAAAGCGTTTCTTTTCACTTTCCTTTTCTCGTAGTAAATGGTTTTTACGTCGTTGAAAAACAGTGAATAGTATGATTAAAAAAGTAACAATTAATACTATTATTATTGTTGATATTATAAGTACTTCTCTTCCTTCTTGCTGCATAACAAACCATATATTATGAATAAGTTCATTAAAATAACTAATATATTTAAAATAAAGAACAATCCCCTATTTTGCATTTGCCCAAATAAAGTAAAAAAAGGGATTGATGGTAAGTGAAACACTAAAAAACCTACTGAAACCCAAAAAGGTAATAATTCCTTATAATTTAATATTTTGTCAGACATCAATATACTTCTAAGATAAATAAGAACATAAAAGCTCGTATTAAAAGCTCCAAAAATTATTAAATAAAAAAATAGTTCTCCTTTAAAAAATATAACACCCCAAAAACAAAAGAATAAAAAATGCAAAAAAGAAAAAACTTTTTTAAAAAATGAGTCTTTAATTAAAAACACATAAATCATAAAGATGATACTAAACTGTATCAACGAAAAAATATGGTATAAAAAAAAGCTAGATTTACCTGACAAAACTGTATACTCTCCAAAACTTTCAACTATTCCTGTTAATACAGTTAATATTGTAAGTAGTAATAAAAACTTAGTTTTATTTTTGAAATAAAAAAAGAAACTTAGCACACCAGTTAAAATTTGCACAAATAAATCTAGGTAGTTCATTAAATAATAGCTTTAAATAATTTTAATCATGTGGTGGCGCTAAATGAGAGTAATTAGCCACAAAACTTTCTTCTCCTCCATCACTCTCAGAAGACATTATCATTGACTTGAATTCTTGCTTTTCTTGTAAGCTCTTATCTGATTTTAATTTAAAATTCTTTCTATTATTATAACGCCATTTATATCCATATTTCTCCAACATTTCTTTAAAAGTTACAATATTATCTCTAGTAGAATTCAACAAATCAATCTGAACTTCCTTACCATTAATTATAGTCGTTGGAGTATATAATAAATTTTCATAACCAATAAACTCCTCATTTGGAGCTGTCTCCTCTGTATAAATTGCTTTTATAAAGCTTACCCCTTTGATTTCTATATTTTTTTCCTTTGCCAATTTTTCGGTAAAAGTCATATAATTTTTCAATTCTTTAAAATCAAATGTATTAACCCTAGAATCTTCAAAGCCTAAATTTTTCACTAACATTTCAAATCTTTCATCATCATAACCTTTTAGCATTCTTACAACTTTTTCATAGGTGAGTAAAACCTTTGGTTTAGTTGGCTCGGGTTGCGATCCGCACAACCATCTGCAAATGAGTCTTAGTAGTTTTTTCATAATTGTAAAAGTTTAGTTTTAATTCAACTCAAAAATACATTCTATTTTGGATCATAAAACAAACATTTTTCTAAATAACTAAGTAAATCAACATTTTAGAAACAAAAAACAGGAAAAACACTTTTTACCTCCAAGCGTATTTCCTAAAAAGATAAAAGTTAATTCTATCTTTCCTATGTAAAGAATTCTGTGTATTGGAAAAATAGGGCTAGTATACTTATTGGAAATAAAAACCATCTTACATTTTATGTAAAATGGTTTCAGTTTATAAATGTTTTTTAATCTTTATTGTGATAAAGGCTATTTTTAGTGGTATGGTGGTGCAATATTACTAACATTTGCTGCTCCGCTATCTAAATCAGTTTTCCTATTTCGTTTCGAAAAGTTATTTTGAATTTCTTTAGAAATTGTATTTCTGTTTTCATAATCCTCCTTGCTATCATATACCCAATTATATCCAAAAGAGGCTAGCATCTCTTTTATAGTTACTACTTTGTCTTTTGTTGATAACATAGGATCAAAGCCTACATTTTTACCATTAACATTTGTTGTTGGCATAAACATGAAGTGCTGATAGTTAGGTGTTCCATAATTTGCGTCTTCAGGATATGCTCCAGACACAAAATTGATTCCCGTGAGTTCAATTCCTTTTTCTTTAGACAATTGCTTTACATATTTAATATAGTTTTCAATTGTTTCAATAGAATAGTAATTAATACGAGTGTCTTCAAAACCTAAGGCTTGTTCTAAAACTGGTTTTCTGGTTTTATCATAATGCTCTAATCGCTCTATCATCCCTTTGTAGGAAATCATATTCCAAGGTTTTGCTGCTTTGCCTTCTAGAGATACTGTATTTAAAGTATCTTCTTCTTTTTGACATGCTACAAATGTTACTGCACTTGCTACAATTGCCAATGCTAAAACTTTCATTGCTTTCATCTTTAAATTTTTAATGGTTATAAATTAATTTTAAAGAATAGCCATGTTCTATACAAACAGCTTAAACTGTTTGAATCTAAAATTTTATGTACTGTAAGTATTTTTATTTTTAGGAAAGATCATAGCAACTTCTTTTCTGTAAAATTAAACGAGGTTTTGTTTTAGATAGTATGCGAATGGTAAAAGTTTTTTATGCCAAGATTTCTATTTTGGCACATATGAAAGTAAGTAATCTTTATGAAACCCTAATTAATAGATGCTTCACTTCTCTCCGCTACGTTCGCAATGACGAATTTTTCTTATGTCATCACGAGTGCTTCCTGAGGGAACTCGAAAGAAAAGCGAAGTGATCTGTTTATCAATCAGAAAGATGCTATTCTATTAATAATAACATTCACGAATAACTATTTATTATTCAATTGAAAACAATATTTCACTTATAAACCACAAGAAAAACACTTAAAAAAGTTACTGATTACAACTTTTCTATTTCTAGTTTTTATACTGGTCTTCAAATACTTCCTTTTATAAACCTTTGCTTTTACTATTTCGAAATACAATTGTTATGGCGGAAACCGAAAAGCCTAATTAGAAACAGAGTAGGTAACATCTAAAAAATATTAATTATGCCAAATTTAGTACCTGAGCTAAACAGCTTAGATTTTAATGTGTACGTTGGAGGTCCGTTACAGGCAGCCATTCAAGCACAAACGGCAGCTTCTATGGCTACTGTTAACTTTATTAAAGAAGTTGGTTTTGAAACTAGCAATACCCCGAATACTCCAGATTCTTTACGTTATGTAGATTTCAAATACAAAAAATCAGTTCCAAATCCACACTTAGGGAAAACTGCGCAAGAATTGTCTGATGAAGGATTGCCTGCTGGTACAGATACTACCAGTTTATTTTCAACTGACGACGTAGAGATTAAAGTCCCATTTTTAACCATGTTAACCATTCCATCTATTAGAATTGACGAAGTAAATATTGATTTTAATGCTCGTTTAAGTTCTACCGAGACAAGAAATGTTTCTTCTGAATTTGCTGCTAGTGCAGAATTAGGAATTAATTACAAAATTGTAAACTTTAAAGCTTCTGCTTCTTATAAGAGAAATACTTCTCAAGGTGTAAAAGTAGATAAGACGTATAACTTAGGTGTAAAAGTTAGAGCGGTAAACGATGAGTTACCAGAAGGATTAAGTCGCATTTTAGACATGCTAGAAGATAGCATTGCTGCTGTGGCTTAAGCTTAGTTTTAATTCAGAAGGTCATTCTGTTTTTGAATGGCCTTTTTAAATTGAGACTATAAAAAACAAAGACTTAAAGAAAAAAGATGTCGTCTTGAATGGAAAGACTCAAAGAGAAAGCAAAGTAATCTGTTTATTAGATAAAAAGATTGCTTCAGTTGTTGACTTCAACGTAGTTTAATCTCCTACTTCGGAATAACTTGATTATTGCGTAGTACTTAGAATTTATGACAGCTAGTAAATACATCTTTTAACCACTTAAAACAAAACTTAGATCATGATTAACTTAAACGAATATATTGGCAGTATTGCTACTAGTTTAACAGAGGCTCGTATGATTTCTGATTTAAAATCGTTAGAGATTGCTGAAAAATTTGCCAAACACGATTTATTAAAACATTTTTCTATTCCAAGGTTTAGAGCACAAAATATTGAATTAACAATTCCTGTAGCAATTGGAGAACTAGAAACACAATACGAAACAGCACATCAACCTATAGATAATATTGAATTTAGTGCGCAAACGTATAGCATTTTAAAAGATGTGGCTCAAAGAACTTCTTTTGATAGAAAAACTTCTTTACGATTAAAGGCTGCTATTAATAATGAAGTAGAATCTTTAGAAAAAACAATTAAAGCTACTGATGATGAAACCAAAGCTTTGCAAATGTATTCGGAAAGAATTACTGAACAATTTTTAGCAATTTCAGGAGAAAAAATTGAAGTTCCTGTGCTAACAAAAAGAATTACCCAAAGTTTAGCTTCGCAAATAAAACCCAAACAACCTGTAAAGCAAGAACCAAAAGTAATTGTAGAGAGTTATAAACTTCAGGAAATAAAACCAGAAAATCTTATTCAAATTAAAATGACATTGAATGAAGAAGGTATGGAATGGCATACTTCTGAAGATGATAATGGAAATGTGAGTTCTAAATTATTACCAGAATAATCATGAGAAAGTCAACTACAAAAATTGTTGGCGATATTGAGACACAGCTAGCTAAAATTTCAAACATCGTCGACTTACTAGAAAAAAAGCGGACTGCTAGTTCACAAATTTTGAAAAATTGGCTATCTGAAACAGAAGATACCTTGCAACAACTCAGCATTCCAGAAGCTTCTATGTTTGCAGTTAAAAGAGGTGAGCTTACTACTTTTTTACCTAAAGACTCTAGAAACAAACGAAAAGAGTTCTTTCATTTTTCTGCAACTCTATTAACAGGTGCTCAAGGTGATTTATGGGATGTTTATAAAAAACATACTGAAAAATTAGAAAGTGCAACACAACTCATTCATCAGTTATTGCATATAATTTATCAAACAAAACAATTCAAATACGATCCTAACGAAGATTTTACATTATTCATATACCAAATCTGGGATTTTTGTTGTGCTCACGATCAATTAAAAGCCATTACAGTACAAATTCTTTCTTTAATTAATAAAACAGATGTACTTATTGTTCTTGCTAAAGAAATTGAAATAGAAAATCTGTAGACTTTCGTTTGTAGATTTTTTATTTTTACCGCATGGATAAAATTGAACATATTGGAATTGCTGTAAAAAGCATTGAAAAATCGAATGCTCTATTTGCTTCTTTATTTGGTGAAGCGCATTATAAGATAGAAGAAGTTGAAAGTGAAGGTGTAAAAACTTCTTTTTTTAAAACAGGACCTAATAAGATCGAGTTATTAGAGGCTACCAATCCAGAAAGTCCTATTGCTAAATTTATCGCAAAAAAAGGAGAAGGCATTCATCATATTGCTTTTGCAGTAGCAGATATTGAAAGTGAGATTAAACGCTTAAAAGATGAAGGTTTTATTGTACTAAATGAAACACCTAAAAAAGGTGCCGATAATAAATTAGTGGCTTTTTTACATCCTAAATCTACCAATGGCGTTCTTATTGAGCTTTGCCAAGATATTAAAGAGTAGTACTTATTATTCTTTATACGCTGTTTATTTTAACAAAAATTTGTAGTGTAATGGTTTTGTTAGGCTACACTGTACAACAATAATTTGTAAATTGCGCTTTAAAACTATAGCAAATGACGAATTCTTTTGATTCTTTTCAGAAAAGGCGATTACGATCTTCTTATGCTTCTGTTATTATAAGTATTGCTATAGTCCTCTTTATGATTGGTGTATTAGGGTTAATTTTATTAAAATCGACCAAAGTTGCGAATCATTTTAAAGAAGAAGTAGTTATGTCTCTTTACTTAAATGATGAAATTTCGGAAGCGCAAATTGAAACATTTAGAGAGGAGCTACTTAAAAAACCGTATACCAAGGAAATTTATTTTATTTCTAAAGATGAAGCGGCAAAAACCTACAGTAGAGATATTGGGGAAGATTACTTACAATTTCTAGGTACAAATCCTTTAAAAAACGGAATTGATTTATATTTAAAAGCTGATTTTGTAACTCCTGAAAAAATGCAAGAACTGCAACAAGAGTTTCAAAAAAATGCTTTCATTTTTGATGTTTCTTATCATAAACCTTTGGTAGAACAGCTTACTAAAAATATTCAAAGAATAAGCTTTTGGTTATTAATCATTAGTGGCTTCTTTGCTGTTATTTCTATCATTTTAATAAACAGTTCTATTCGGTTATCTATCTACTCTAAAAGGTTTAATATAAAAACAATGCAAATGGTAGGTGCTACTAAAAGATTTATACGAAGGCCTTTTATTTGGCAAAGTATGCAATTAGGTTTTGTAGGTGCTTTTATTGCATTAATAGGATTAGCTTTTGTAGTGTATTATGTAGATGAATACATTCCTTCATTAGAGTTATTAAAAGATTATTTTTCTTTACTTTATTTAGCTTTAGGAATATTAGTAAGTGCATTTATTATTACTTGGGTAAGTACTTATTTTGCTACACAACGATTTTTAAATTTACAAACCAACGAATTATATTATTAAACTATGAATAAAAGTAAAAATTCAAATCAATCAGAGTTTTTATTCGGAAAGCGAAATTATCTGATTATGCTTATTGGATTAGCTGTAATTGCTCTAGGATTCATTTTAATGTCTGGTGGTGGAAGTGACGATCCTAATGTATTTAATCCTGATATTTATAGCTGGAGAAGAATTCGTTTAGCGCCTACATTAGTTATTATTGGTTTGGGAATAGAAATTTATGCTATTTTAGCGAGCCCTAAAAAATAAGCATGGACATAATAGAAGCAATTATCCTTGGAATTGTTCAAGGACTTACCGAGTTTTTACCTGTATCTTCAAGTGGACATTTAGAACTTGTAAAAGCCATATTAGGAGATAATTCTATTCCTAAAGAAAGTTTAACTTTTACCGTAATATTACATTTTGCAACGGCATTAAGTACTTTAGTATTTTTCAGAAAAGAAGTTGCTCAAATTTTCAAAGGACTTTTTCAGTTTTCATGGAACGAAGAATCTAAATTTTCTGCAAAAATTATAATTTCAATGATTCCAGCTGTTTTAGTTGGTTTATTTTTTGAAGAGCAGTTAGAATCGTTATTTAACGGAAAAATTATGTTTGTTGGTTTTATGCTTTTAGTAACTGCATTGCTTTTATTATTGGCAGACAAGGCTAAGAACACTACTAAAGATGTTTCTTTTTTAAACTCTTTGGTTATCGGAACTTCTCAAGCAATTGCAATGCTACCAGGAATTTCAAGATCTGGTGCTACAATTTCTACTTCTGTACTTTTAGGTATTGATCGTACTAAAGCTGCACGTTTCTCTTTTTTAATGGTAGTTCCTTTAATTTTTGGTAAGATTGCTAAAGATCTTTTAGGTGGTGATATTAGTTTTCAATCTTCTGAATCTGTTTCTATGCTTGCTGGTTTTACAGCGGCTTTTGTAGCTGGGTTATTAGCTTGTAAATGGATGATTGCCTTAGTTAAAAAAAGTAAATTAACCTACTTCTCTATTTATTGTGCTATTGTTGGAGTTTTAGCAATTGCATACGCTTTATTTTAATTATTGTTAACTAAGTAGTAGCATTTTTCTATGAACACTCTTGATGATTTTAAAAACGGAAAAGTACTTCTTATAGATAAACCTTTAGAATGGACTTCTTTTCAAGTTGTGAATAAGCTTCGCTGGCATATTCGCAAACAATTCAATATTAAAAAAATAAAAGTTGGTCATGCCGGAACTTTAGATCCTTTGGCAACTGGACTTTTAATTATTTGTACTGGAAAAGAAACTAAAAATATAGAAACATATCAAGGTCAAATAAAAGAGTACACTGGTACTTTTGTATTGGGAACAACAACTCCTAGTTATGATTTAGAAACCGAGGTTGATCAAACTTTTCCTACCGAACATATTACAGATGAGTTGATACATGAAACAACAAAGCAGTTTTTAGGGAAAATTCAGCAAAAACCACCTATTTTTTCAGCCATTAAAAAAGATGGAAAACGTTTATACGAACTTGCTCGTCAAGGAAAAACAACAGAGATTAAAGCAAGAACTGTAGAAATTACTGAGTTTGAAATTACTAAAATTGAAATGCCTTTTGTTGAGTTTAGAGTAGTTTGTAGTAAAGGAACCTATATTCGTTCTTTAGCACATGATTTTGGGGTTGCTTTAAACTCAGGAGCACACTTATCTGTACTAAGAAGAACTAAAATTGGTGAATATTCAGTAAATAACGCACAATCTATCGAAGAATTTGTGCAAACATTACAAAGCACCGAATAAGACACAATATTATTAGTAACTTTAAGTTATAAATAGAACATCAGCTATTCTTCAACACTGAAGAAGAAATTGGAAGGATAGCTTATCATAAATTACAATAGTATAAGTATACTTCAGTAGTTATCTTTAAAAAGATAACTACTGAAGTTTTTTTTTGAACAATAATTAATAAATAAGATTCGTATGAAAACTCTTCGCTTAATTTTTACTTTTTTTATCGCGTCATCTATACTAATATCTTGTAGTGACGACAGTAATTCTCCTCAAACTCCAAACACCACTAGACAGTTTGGAATATTTAAAGTATTAGATGACAATACAACCATAGAAATGGATGGAACTATAGGTAGTTCTGCTTTAAATGATTTTAACGCTCTTGTAGCTTCTTTTCCAAACATTACGAAAATCAATATTAAAAACTGTGACGGTTCTTCTGACGACACAGTTAATCTGCAACTTTCAGAAAAAGTACATCAGAAAGGAATCAATATTCATTTAATGGATAATGGTGAGATTGCCTCTGGTGGCGTAGATTTCTTTCTAGCAGGTATACAAAGAACAAAAGGAAGCAATACCAGAATTGGAGTGCACGCTTGGGCTGCGGGAGAAAACACAACTGCTACAGATTTCCCTGTAGGTCACGCAAATCATTTGCCTTATATTAATTATTATGTTTCGGTAGGATTTACCCAACAACAAGCAGAAGCTTTTTATTATTTTACAATTAATGCAGCACCAGCGAGTGGTATTCATTGGATGACAGCAGCAGAAATTGCACAATATAATATTGTAACACAGTAAAACTATTTTGTTAGTTTTTCGCAGTCTACTCCAATACGTTCGCATCGCTTTTGATAACAATCTTTTATTTTTAAAGATAACGCAGCATCTTTTGGAAATAAAATCTGCCCTTTTTTATAGAAAAAGAGGGCATTTTTATAATGTTCTTTCGCATAAAAAACATCTCCTTTTTCAATTAAAATAGCCAACTGTTCTTTTTTCAATCTTAAGTTTTGCTGTTGAATACTTTGTTTGTACTCCTCATTTGAAGTTATTAAATAATTAGTCATAACTCCTATTAAAATAACTATTGTTACTATCACAAAATAATAAGGTATTCTAGCTCTCCTAGATCGTTCTCTTATCTTCTCTTTGTGTAGTTCTAATTCTTCTTCTGTAGCTTTTTTAAACTTAAGTTTTACATCTATTATTTTAAATCTTTTTTCTTGATCTTTAAACAACGATTTCTTTCTCAATAAATTTTTATTATTCTTTAAAACAGGTTGTATACTTCCATGTCCCCCCATAACTCTTTTATTATTGGACATTGAAAGCTATGTTATGTTACACTCATACCCCCAACAAAAAAGAGCTTAATTCTTCTAAACTAAGCTCTTTTTAATTTTAAACGGACAAATCTTATTACTTCTTAATAAATCGTACGGTTTTATATCCTGTAACTTTTAAAAGATATACTCCTTTAGAAAGTTGTGATACTCTTAAAGTACTTTCTTCTATACGTCCCTTATCAATTTCCTTTCCTAAAGTGTCATATATTTTATATTTTTCTCCTGTTAGCTTTAAAGGCACTGTAATAGTCTCTATTGCTGGATTTGGGTATATTTTAAAATTCCCTATTGTTTCTTCATCTACATTCAATACCTCTGCATTAAATTCAATTATTGGAGAGAATATTACAATTTCATTACTCTTATATCTAATAATTGTATTCCCTATAACACTAGTTCTAGCTGTTTCTTCTAATACAATCTTAACCTGATATCTTCCAGATTCTGTTGGTGTAAAAGTACTAGTAGTTGCATCTGGAATTTCAGTATTTGTATCTACATTAATCCATTGGTATGATTTTGCCCCTTTATAACTTACTTCTAATTCATCGCTTTCATTCCTACTTACAGAATTATCAACATCTATTGCATTAATTGTAATTGTTATAGGAGCTGATAAACATCCATTACTATCTTTAACATTAATCAAATAAGTACCTGGTTCCAAATCAGTAAAAATATTATCACTTATAAATACAAGTCCTCCGTCAATGCTATATACATAATTTTCAGAACCTCCACTTGCTTCTATTTCAATTATTCCACTTGGGCTATTTCCTGAAGGAGTTATTGTAATAGCACTAATTTGCACAGGCTCTGTAATTGTAACTTCTATACTTTCACTCTGATATATATTCTCTCCATCATTCACAACCACATGATACACACCTGAACTACAAATATTTACTTCATCTGAATTAACTCCTGGTATTAATATTCCATCTTTATAAAATGAATATGTATAGGCTTCTGTACCTCTTACAGCATTTACTTCCAACAAAGTACAGGTTCCCGCACAAAGAGCAAGCTCTCCTGTTATATTTGTGCTGACAGATAATGGTTCTTTTACTTGAATTGTTACTGTAGCTGTATCACAATGATTTGCTATTACACTATTGCATACTGTATACTCAAACACATCTGTTCCTACAAAACTTGGATTTGGAATATAGGTAATAATATCGTCTGTAAAATCATATGTTGTACCTGCATTATCTATTGTAACTGTTCCATTAGAAGGTGTTGTTGCAGTAATTATACCTCCTTCAAATGGTAAATTATTATCATTAGCAAAAACATCAATAACAACTGCTTCTTCCTTATCTGTAATAGTGGTATCATCTACTAATTGGATGTCATTTATTGATTTTACATTTATAGTTACTGTTCCAGTAGCTGCATAACCATTTATGTCCTCAATCTCATATGTAAAACTATCTACTCCATAAAAATGAGGATTGGGATAGTACAGCAATATATCATCTGTAACATCGTTTGGCGTTCCATTATTATTTATTTCTACAATTCCATTAGATGCACTACTTAAGGATAATATATCATCCGCAGAAATGTGGCTATCATTAGCTAGAACATCAATATTTAAAGGTGTATTTTCGAATCCCTCAACATTATCATCTAAAACTATAAATTCTGAGTAACTTATAATTATCTCTGGCGTGATTGTTGTACAGCCATTTGCATCTCTAACGCTAATTGTATACTTACCTGAAGTAAGTCCTGTAAAAGTAGATGAAGCAGTAAAAGGGCTTCCATTTAAACTATATCCATAAGGAGCAGCCCCACCTGTAACAGCAACTTCAATTGTATCTTCTGAAGTTACAGATCCTGTAGCAACTAGTAACGGGGGGTCTATAATTTCAATTACAGAAGAAGCACTTGCACACCCTGTATTATCTGTCACCATAACAATATAAGTTCCTGCTACAATATTAGAAAAAGTTCTATTTGCATCTGAAGACGTATCGTTTACTAGGTTGATATTAGTATTGGCATTAATTACATCTACAGTATAAGGAGAAATCCCTCCTGTAATATCTATAGTAATTGCACCTGTACCTCCATAACATGGAGGTTCGTAGCTTTTGTAAACAGTTAAATCTAAAGGTAAAACTTGGTCAATATTTATTGTAGTACTATATTGATTTAAAGCATCATCTCGTACATAAACGTCATAGGCTCCTGGTTCATTTATCACAAACTCATTATTAGCATTAAATAAAGTAGGGACTTCTCCTTCTGGTACTATTGCATATTCATAAACCCATGTTCCTCCACTTGCATCAATGGTAATTCTTCCTGGCTCATTACAAGTAGGTTGTTCAATAGTTACTACTGCCGATAACTCTACATCTTGAACAGGAGTTATTGTTACCATAACTGTTCCTGTACTACATTGATTATTATTACTATTACAAACTGTATAGGTAAATGTATCTGTTCCTGTAAAATTTGCATCTGGAACGTAACTGATAAGATCATCCGAAATATCTTCTGTTCCCATATCATTTGTAGTTACTGTTCCGTTAAATGGCGTTGTGAAAGTAATTCTTCCTCCTGCGGGTATTTTGTCATCATTCTCTAAAACATTAATAATAACAGGTTCATCTTCTATTGTAGTAGCTTCATCATCATTAGTTACTATAAAAACACCATTATCAACTTCAACAGCTATTGCCATAAAGAATGGCCAATAAACATCTCCAGACGTTGTATACCTTAGTTTAGCTGAACTTGTATTATTATCTATAATTTCATTATTATGATTTTCACTGAGTTTAAATAAATCTACATCAAAACCTAAAGTATTTTGACTGTTAATTGTTCTCTCAGAACCAAATTGGTCATTTTTAGAAATTGTGCTATTAAAAAAATTATTAGCTTCATTTAAGTTAGCAGTAGAGATATTTACATAATTCCCATTTATATTCTGAATCTGTAAATTATCTCCTTGGATATAAACATCACCTTCAAGTGCCATTGTAATAAAAGATGCTTTTACATTTCCTTCTGGGGCAGTTACGAAGCCTGCAAAATCTACTTCTACATCATTTATTCCATCTACAGTTGCAAAACCGTCTGCAATTGATATATTTTTAAATGACTCAGCTTCGTTTTCATACACGATTACCAAAGACCATCCAGCAGCTCCACCTATCCCATGAAGTTCATCTTTTCCTACAGTAGCTCTAATATTAGCAGCATAATAATCTCCGTTTGGATTTTCTAATGCTTTCACTAGAGATGTCACATCTTTAAAACATACATATGGCCTTTGTGTAGCTAGTCCACTATCATTAACAACTTCACCAGTAATATCTTTATATTCTTCTCCAGGAAGTTTAAACTTTATTACTCTAAAATCTCCTTCTCTTGGATTTTCATCTGACCAATTATTATACGGATAAACACCGGCCCAATACAATCCTGCAAATACAACTTTTGAATCTACAGACATACTTAGACGAGATTTAGACGAAGAAAATGTATGTTCGCTCCCTGTTATTCCTTCAGCATCGTCTATATCTATGTAATCCATATAAAAATTGCCATTATTTAAAGGGTAAAATGAAGCTCCTACCTTCATGAACAAGTCAGAGTTATATGCTAAATTGGGGTGATCATTTCCCGTATAAAGAGAAAAAGCATTCTCTTCTTGTTTATATAATTCGCCTGTTTTTAAAGCATCTCTATTTAAAATATTATTTGCAATAAAAGTAATACCGCCTTTAATATTTATACTTTCATCTTGTAGTCTTTTTGTGAAAGACGCATCATTTCTGCTTAGCGTTTGACAAAAAGTAGTTTTAATTAACAATACGTTAATTAAACATAATAGTAATAGTTTTTTCATTGTTTAAATTTTCATTTGGGGGTTAGCAATTCTTTATTTTAAAGAATAACAAATTAAATGAAAAAACTAACAATAAACAACTTACCTTTTTAAAATATTATAAGAACCTATTATACCAACTCTCTGTAATAGGCACTTCCCAGTAGTTTTCTAAATCGAATTTTGTTTGCACCAAATTATCGAAAACGATGGTTTTACTGTTAACAGATTTATTTTTAATTAATTTTTTAAATTCTTTTACAGTTTTATACTGAGTATATTCTCCTTGTTTAAAACAAACGTTCATTTTATCTAGTAATTCAACCTCATAAGCGACTTGTAACTCTAAGATAAAAGCTACTTGTTTATCCAAATCTTGATTTGTTATTACCGCTTCTTCATTAGCTCCAAAAACAATAAATCGATCGTATAGCAATTGAAATGAACATTTGCACCCTTCTCCTTCTTTCCATTTTTCAATAAAGCTCTTTAATTTCTCTTTTAAAGGCTCTAATTCTTGTGGATAAAACTTTCTGTTGCATGGATAAATCCATACTCTAGCCTCATCTTCTAAAGTTTTAAAATCTACTAACATTAGGCAAATATAGATAAAAAGAAAAACCATTTAGTAGCTACTAAATGGTTTTTACTTTAAAACACCTTTTAATTAAAATCTATAAATAAGAGAGAATGTCTTCTTGCACATTTTCTCCTTTATTTTTATTGTACCAAACTTGTAAATCTTCTTTTACTTTGGCATCTACTACTCCATTTGCTTCTTTATAGTCTGCAATCATTTTAGTAGCTATAGATGGTCTTGGTCCCCAAGTAAATAAGACATCATTGTTTTTATCTAATGCTATTAACTTAGGAATTGACCTTCCTCCATTTGTTAAAAAATTATCCATTAACTCTAGATTTTCGTCTCGTAAAACAAGTTTTAAATCTATATTAGGATTTTCTTCTGCTAGTTTATTGATTACTGGTAAGTTTTGCGCTGCATCTCCACACCATCCTTCAGTAAGTACCAACCATTTTTGTGGTTCTTTTACTTCTTTCAATTTCTCTACTGTTTCTCCTGTAAGTTTTGAAGTTTTATCTAAACGTTTCATTCGTCTATCATTCAAAAAACTGTATTTGAATAAGGCTTCTGACTGAGTATCACCTGTAGATTTATTTTCTGATAATAAATCAGCTACAAGAGTTCTATATTCTGAATATGAAATAGCTTTATCTAAGCTTTCTTCTATAATTTCTTTCATTGCTTCTTTGAGTTTCACATATACTGTGACGAAAAGAAATTTAAAATCTTACAAGCAAATTTATAAACACATCATTTTAGCTTGAATATTCTTTAACATCTCCTTAGTCATAGATGCTAAATCAAACTTATGTTTCCAGTTCCAATCTTCTCTAGCCTTATTATCGTCAATTATTTGTGGCCAGCTGTCTGCAATTTGTTGACGAAAATCTGGTTCATAAGAAATAGTGAAATCTGGTATATGTTTTTGAATTTCCTCAGTAATTTCTTTTGGAGTAAAACTCATTGCGGCTAAGTTATATGATGTACGAACATTTATTTTTTCTGCATCAACTTGCATTAATTGAATCGTAGCTTTTACAGCATCATTCATATACATCATTGGTAATTTTGTATCTTCTTTTAAGAAACACTCATATTTACCTTCTTCTATTGCCTTAAAATAAATATCTACGGCATAATCTGTTGTTCCCCCACCTGGTTTTGTTTTCCAACTAATAATCCCTGGATATCTCAAACTTCTTACATCTACTCCAAATCTTTCGTGATAATAATTACACCAATGCTCTCCTGAAACCTTACTAATTCCATATACTGTAGAAGGCTCCATTACTGTTTGTTGTGGTGTATCAACTTTTGGAGAAGTAGCCCCAAAAACTGCTATCGAGCTTGGCCAATAAACTTGTTTAATATGTTTTTCCCTTGCTAATTCTAATATAACTAACAATGAATTCATATTTAATTCCCAAGCTTTTTGCGGTAGTTTTTCAGCTGTAGCCGAAAGCATAGCTGCCATTAAATATACTTGTGTAATATTATATTTTTGAATTACTTCTAAGATACTATCCCTATCCGTAGCATCTAAAATTTCAAAAGGTCCTGCATTTATAAACTCATCATTCCCTTCTCTAATATCTGAAGCTACAACATTATTATGTCCGTAGATCTCTCTCAATTCTTGCGTTAACTCTGTTCCGATTTGCCCACACGCTCCAAGTACTAAAATAACCTCTCTCATTTCTATATCTTTAATTTTAGGGTTTAGCAAAGTTAATAATTTTAAGAATTCGTAATAATGTTTTGTTATTTTTTAACTTATAATAAAACTACTACAACAACAAACTGATTTGTAACCTTTAACTTTATCTTCTTAATTATACATGAACAAAAAATGTATTTTTGTTTTTCTATTTTTATATATTATGATTCGGCAAATAAGTTTTTTCTTTATTATTATAAGTTTATTAAGTTGTAAAAAAACAATTCAAACTTCTTATAAAGAGCAAAAAAAAACAGGAATGAACTTACCTGTTACTCATAAAAAGTTCAAAGATTTTTCAGAGCTTTCAAAAAACAAAATGGCCGAATGGAAAGAATACAATGAGTTAAATGAATTCATGCAACGCTTTTATAATATTTCTCCAAATGATGCTTTGAACATGGCTTCAGAGTTAAATGGATTAATAAAAAACTTAATTAATAGTACTAAAAATGAAGATTTACAAAAGAGTGCATTAATCGCCAGAGTAAATGTATTACAAAATGAAGCTTTACGATTAAAGGACATGACGTTAATCCCAGCTATCAAACCTAAAGAAGTGAACAGTCAAGTTGATAAAATCTTACTTATTTTTAGTAGCTACAATGAAAAAGTAAACACTATTTTTAGTAAAAAGAAATTTGATGAAGAAATCGATTTAGAATTACTTTTTAAAGATATTGATAGCATTTCCCAATAAAATCCTCAGCAAAACACCTCTTTTTTTACCTTATCCTAAAATTTTAACATTTTAACCACCTCCGTATCAACAAATAGGACAAAAGTTATAAAAAACTTTCATTACTTTTGCTAAAATTTTATCATTATATGAAACAAATTTACATAATTGTACTATTATTTGCATTTTCTACTACTTTTGGTCAGGTAGTAAAAGGCGCACCATGGGATATGGGAGATGTACAACGTAGAGGTACAAAACCTACGTTAGAGGAAATGGCTAAGCATGCAGAAGACTACTTCAAAACAATTGATAGAAATAAAAAAGGTAGCGGTTTCAAACCTTTTAAAAGGTGGGAATATCATTGGTCTAATTATTTAAAACCAGACGGAACTATTGCTCCAGTTCAAGATTTGTGGAGTGCTTGGGAACAAAAAAAAGCATTAGGTCAAAGATCTGCTAGCCAAAGAATGGATAATAGTGATTGGAAACCTTTAGGACCATACACTAACTCTAACACATATAGCGCTAATAATCTTAAACAAACTGGACAAGGACGTGTTAATGCTATTGCTGTAGATCCTAATAACTCTAATACGTATTACATAGGCGCACCAGCTGGTGGTATTTGGAAATCTACTGATGCTGGTTTAAACTGGACTCCTTTAACTGATCACTTACCACAAATAGGAGTTTCTGGTATTGCTATTAATCCAGATAATTCCAACGAAATTTATATTGCTACTGGAGATGATGATGCAAATGATTCTCCTACAGTTGGTGTTTGGAAAACTACTGATGGAGGTACCACTTGGAATAATACAGGCAACATTCCTGGATCTCCAACTTCCATGAATGAAATTTACTTTGACCCTAATAATACTAATACCTTATTGGTAGCTACAAGTACTGGTGTTCAAAAAACGACGAATGGCGGTACAAGTTGGACAACTAAATTAGCAGGGAATATTATTGATATAAAAATGAAACCTGGTGATGCAAACATATGGTATGCTGTTTCTCGTGATACATTTTACAAATCTACAGATGGCGGAGAATCTTTTAATGAAGTTGCTCTTCCTGGATTAGGTACTTCAGGAAGATTAACTATGGATGTAACTATTGCTGATCCTGATTATGTATATGTAGTAAGTGCAGCTGGTAATTTTGCTTTTAATGGCATCTATAAATCTACGAATAGTGGAACATCTTTTACCAAAACAGCAGAAACTGATGATATTTTTAATAGCACACAAGCTTGGTTTGATTTAGCATTAACTGTATCTGATAAAAACGCTGACATAATTTATGTTGGAGTATTAGACATCTGGAAATCAATTAATGGAGGAGATTCATTCACCAAAATCAATCAATGGTTTAATCCAAACACTCCAACTTATACACATGCAGACATTCATTTTTTACGCTTTATAGATGGTAAATTTTTTGCTGGTACAGACGGGGGTATTTTTGTTTCTACAGATGAAGCTCGTTCATTCACCGACTTAACTAAAAATTTAGCTATTAGTCAGTTTTACAGAATTTCTGTATCTCAACAAAAACCAAATATTATTGCAGGAGGGCTGCAAGATAATGGTGGTTTTGGATATGATGGTAAAGACTGGAGAAATTACCATGGAGGTGATGGTATGGAAGGACAAGTAGATCCTAATAATTTTAAAGTTTTCTATGGCTTTACACAATTTGGTGGTAGTTTAACAAGAAGTAGTAATAGTGGACAATCAACATCACTTCGTGTAGGAGCTCCAGCTGAAGAAACAGATTCTGAAAATAATGATTCTGGCGGTGAATGGATAACTCCAATGACCATAAATAAAGAAGGTGAGCTATATGCTGGATATAGTCAAATATATAGACTAAATGGTAATGCTTGGACAAAAATATCTAACCATAACTTTGGAGGTGATGATATAGATGTATTAGCTATCGATCCAAACAATAGCGATATTATGTATGTTGGTCAAGGTATACGCTTATTTAGAAGTATAGACAGAGGGCAAACTTTTTCTGACATAACCTTTAATCAAGGTCAAATAAGATCCATTGTTCCTCATCCCACTGAAGATGGGGCTATATGGGTAGTTACTCCAGGGGCTGTAACTAAATTATCTAATCTATCTGCTTTTTTCCCAACAAGTGAGACAATAGGCACAAATACTCCTACTGAAGGATTAACAACTTTAAAATCACATCAAAGAAGTGGTAAAAATACTCTTTATCTTGGAACAAACTTAGGTGTATACTTCATTAACGATGAACTAACTGAATGGCAAACTTTTGACAACAACTTACCTAACGTACAGGTAAGAGATTTAGATATAAATGAAGAAGATTCTAAATTATATGTTGCTACATACGGTAGAGGTATTTTTTCAACAGACATACCTAGACAATTGCCTCCAAGCGATGTGCGTTTAATCTCTATCAATGATATTGTAGAAGGAACTATATTATGTGGAAATGATTTAGCACCTGAAATCACAATTAGAAACCAAGGCGCGCAACCTTTAACCAGTGTTACCATAAATTATAATATAGATGGTGGTGCAAATCAAGTATATAATTGGAATGGAAACATTGCTTCTGAAACAGAAGCAAGTATTACTTTACCTGTTATATCTTCTTCAAAAGGAGAGCACATTCTAAATATAGAAAGCACTACTGCTAGCGATGAATATAGTAGTAATAATAAAGGATCAATTAATTTCGCTATTAACGAAAGTAGTACTTCTCCAACTACTGAAAACACTTTTGAAAATGATAGTGATCAGTTATTAACAATTACAACTAATTCCCCAATGTGGACTATAATTTCTTCTGCAAAAACAGAATTAAACATACCTTCTGGAAGCAGAGCTTATAGTACTACTGCAGGCGAATACCCAACAAACACTACTGGTTATTTATACACAAACTGCTATAATTTATCGGAAATCATAAACCCTACCTTAAGGTTTAATATGGGGTTTGACATTGAATTAAACTGGGACTACATGGTAGTAGAATACTCTACAAACCAAGGAACTAATTGGGAAATATTAGGTTCTGCAACTGATCCTAATTGGTACAATAGTGATGCAACCACTGACGCTACAAACAGATCTACTTTACCCGGTAAACAATGGACAGGTGCAGGAGATGCTAATGGACCTGATGGGCAACCAAATGCAACTATTAAAGAATATAGTCATGATTTAGCTGCTTTAGCTAATGAAACTAGTGTTATTTTTAGATTCAGATTCTTATCAGATGCTAACACTGTTGGTGAAGGAGCTGTTATTGACAATCTAGTTATTTCTGGAGTATTATCTACTAACGATGAAACATTCTTAAAAGGTATAGCAATATACCCTAACCCTTCAGAAAGTATTTTTAACATTAACAGAAATACTTCTGACCAATTAACTGTTAAAGTATTTGACTTAGCAGGAAAACAAATATATTTTGATAAAAATATTACCGACACTAATTACACTATTGATTTAAGCGCTTACGCAAAAGGAATTTATGTTTTAAACATGGTTTCTGACGGTAAAACTGCTACACGAAAATTAATCTTGAAATAAGCTTTAAGTAAAACACTATAAAAAAGCTCTTGCAAATAAATGCAAGAGCTTTTTCATTTTATCATTATTTTTCATTTACTCAAAAAGATCATTAATCACCTGATAAATTAAATTAGTTTCATACCCCCTATAATTCAAATAACTATATAATTTTCTCTTTTTCTCAAGTTCTCTTTCTTTAGTAAATGAATTATATTTCTTTTCAGTAATTGTATATAACACTTCCATATACTCATCTGCATCTATTTCTTCTAGTCCTTTCTTTACATTGTATTCAGATATATCTCTAATTTTTAACTCCCTAACAATTCTATGTCTTCCCCATTTTTTAATCTTAAACTTACCTCTTGCAAAACTTTTAGCAAAACGCTCTTCATTTAAAAAGTTTTCTTGTAATAAATGCAATAGAATCATATCTCTTGCTTCTGGAATTAAATTATATTCATTAAGTTTTTGCTCAACTTCTTTATGACACCTATCCTGATACACACAGTATCTTTCTAATTTCCTTTTTATTTCTTCTATAGAAAAAACAGCTTTCTTCATTTTCATACTAAAATATAAAAGAGTCAAAAGTATAACTTTTGACTCTTTTAATATTAATTTATATTTTGTCTTAACGATTAGCTTCCAATTTCAGCTATTTCATCTATTAAAACCTCTTCTTCTTTATGATTAACTCCTTTTATCCACATCTTGAACTTAGTTACCAAATAGAATAAAATAGGTACTACAATTAATGTTAAGAATGTAGCAATTAATAATCCATAAATAACTGTTTTAGCTAAAGGTCCCCAGAAAATTACGTTATCTCCCCCAATATATATATGTGGATTCAACTCACTTACTAAGGTAAAAAAGTTAATATTGATACCCCAAGCTAACGGAACCAATCCTAAGATTGTTGTAATTGCTGTTAATAATACAGGACGCAAACGTGCTTTTCCTCCATTAATAATTGCTTCATTAAGAGAGTTTATATCTACAAAATCATCTTCTCCTAAATCTAGTTTTGCTTTCTTACGATCTATTAACAATTGTGTATAATCTAATAGTACTACTCCATTATTTACCACGACTCCGGCCAGCGAGATAATCCCCATCATTGTCATCATAATAACAAACGGTGCACCAGACATTACAATTCCCCCAAATACTCCAATTAAACTTAAGAAAATCGCTAACATAATGATCGCTGGTTTCGAAATAGAATTGAACTGGAAAATTAAAATCAAGAAAATAAGTCCTAACCCTGAGAAGAATGCTCCCATTAGGAATGCCATTTGCTTATTTTGCTCTTCAATTTGCCCTGTATAATCTATTTTCACACCTTTAGGTAAACCTGTAAAAGACTTCATTTCATTTTGAATCTTACTTACAATAGCACCTGCATCTGTATAACCTGGTGCTAAAGCAGAATACACCGTAACTACTCTTTTTACATTTTTATGTTTAATTGCACTAAACCCTGACGTATTTCTCTTTCTTGCTACAGTAGAAACTGGTATTGCCTTTACCTGCCCTGTAGCCATATCTCTAAAAGTAATTGCTTGATTAAAGATAGCGTTGGTGTTGTATCGCTCATCTTTTTCAAAACGCACATAGATATCATAATCCTCTCCATCTTCTTTATATACACCTGCTTTTGCTCCAAATATAGAGTTACGTAACTGTTGTCCTACTTGGGATGCACTTACTCCTAATTCACCAGCTTTCTCACGATCTACATCAATTAACATAGTAGGTTTAGATTTATTTACATCTACCTTCAATTCAGCAATTCCAGGAATTGATTTAGTATTGATGAAGTCACGCATTTTTTCAGCAGTTACAATTAACTCCTCATAATCCTTACCTTCAAGTTCGATATTAATAGGATAACCAGCTGGTGGACCTACAGGATCTTTTTCTACAGAAATAGACAATCCTGGATAAATCCCTTCTAACGCTTCTGTTACTTTCTTTTTAAGCTCTTTACTATCTGCTCCTCTACGGTATTTATACTCTCTCATAGAAGCTACAATTTTACCTCTATGTGGCATTTCAGCTACAGAACCTCCATCTGTTTGTGGGTTTCCTGAACCTGCTCCAACTTGTGCAATTGAACTTTCAACTAAAAAGTTATAATCTCCATCTGTATACGACTCTTCATTTAAAACCTTAGTTACTCTCGCCTCTAAGTTTTTCATGATAGCATTCGTTTTTTCAATATCTGTTCCTTGAGGATACTCTACATATACAACAATCTGGTTTGGAGTATTATCTGGAAAGAATTCAACTTTAGTACGTTGACTTGCTACAGACCCTCCAAATCCCATAAACGCAAATATCAATAGGAAAACAGTTGTAATACTAATTACATATGGTCTCCATCCTTTTAAGGAAGCACGAATCATTCGTTCATAAAAACGCTCCCAACGTGGTAATACTCTATTTTGGAAACCATTTGCTAATGGACGTAACACATAACGATAAATCCAGAAGTTTACAGCTGCAAATACCATTAAAGTTCCTAAAGGTCTTATAGAACCTCCAAAAATAATGACTAAGATTCCTAGAACTCCTAAAATTACAGTCATTCGTATTAATCTTTTCATTGGCATATTCTTATCCTCTGTACTCATAAATTGAGATACCATTACTGAGTTAAAGAAAATTGCCACAAATAATGATGATCCTAACACCACAGATAAAGTTACAGGGAAATAAATCATAAACTGTCCCATAACTCCTGGCCACATTCCTAATGGAATAAAGGCCGCTACAGTAGTTGCTGTTGAAATGATAATTGGGAAAGCAATTTCACCAATTCCTTTCTTAGCTGCTTCTAATCGAGACATTCCTTCTTCATCCATTAAACGATAGACGTTTTCTACAACCACAATACCATTATCTACAAGCATACCAAGCCCCATAATCAATCCAAAAAGGATCATGGTATTCATTGTATATCCCATAGCATTCAATATCATTAACGACATGAACATAGACATTGGAATGGCAAAACCTACGAATAAGGCATTTTTAAACCCTAAGAAGAACATTAAAACAGTAACTACTAATATTACTCCGAAAATAATGTTGTTTACTAAATCATCTACCTGACCAATTGTTTTTGAAGACTGATCATTTGCAATGGTAACTTTTAAATTCGTAGGAAATACATTTTCTTTCGCCTCCTCTACAAGTTCTTGAATCTTCTCTGCTGCCGCTACCATGTTCTTACCTGTACGCTTTTTAACATCAAGCATAACCACAGGTTCTCCAAACTCACGAGCATACGTAGTTTTATCTTTATCTTTAAAAGTAATTGTAGCAATATCTTTTAAATACACAGGATTACCTCGCTCAACTTTAACAACAAAATCTTTTAAATCTTGAGGATTATCTACTTCTCCTAAAACTCGTAATGTACGACGTTGACCACTTGCAATAATATTACCAGCAGACATCGTAACATTTCCTCCTTGAATAGATTGAATAACATCGTTAAAACTAACTTTAGCCGCCATCATTTTATAGATATCTACAGCTACTTCAACCTCTTTATCCTCAGCACCACGAATATCAGCTTTCTTAATTTCTGGTAAATCCTCAATTTCATCTTGTAAATATTCTGCAAAATCTTTCAGTTTATCTACCGTATAATCTCCAGAAATATTAATATTTAAAATTGGTGTTTCTTCAGAAATATTTAATTCAAATACATTAGGCTCTACTTTTGCTCCGTTAAAGGTTGGCCAATCTTCACCCGAAACCTCTTCGTCGATTTCATCTTTAACCTTTTGCTTGGCTTCTTCTATCGTAATATTCTCATCAAACTCAATAACAATCATTGAAACATCTTCTTGTGATGTTGATGTTATTTTTGTCATATTACTTACCGTTTTCAGTTTATCTTCTAACGGATTGGTAATTAACTTTTCTACATCCTCGGCTGTATTTCCTGGGAAGACAGAACTTACATAAATCTTAGTGTCTTTTATTTCTGGAAAGTTCTCACGCGGCATTTTTAAAAATGCAGAAATTCCAGCATATAAAATAATCACCATCATTACATAAATGGTCGTCTTATTATTAATTGCCCAAGAGGATAAGCCGAACTCTTTATCTATTTTTTTCTTTTGCTCGTTCATCTACCTTATTTTTTAGCTGTTGAACTCAACTTAGTTGATGGTGCTTCTAAAATTTCTACTTGTTGTCCGTTGTTAACACTTCTTGCTCCTTCATCTACAATTTTCATCCCGTTCTTTAAACCTGTTAACACTTCAACTTCATCTCCTTGAGTTTTACCAGTTGTAATAATGATTTGTTTTGCTATATCTTTTTTGTCTTTATCTTCAACAATATATACATATTGCTCTCCTTTAGCATTTTCAGAAATAATACTTTGCGGTATTAAGATTGCATCTGGATTTGTATAATCGTTGATTTTAAGTTTTGCAGTTAAATTAGGCTTGATACTTCTATCTTTATTAGGAACTCCAACTTCTACTTTAAAAGTTCTGTTTGCTGGATTGATAAAGTTTCCTGCCTGACGCACTTTAGATTCTAATGTTTTTCCTAAAATTGGAAAATCAACTTCTACTTGCTTCCCTTTCTTTATAGAGCTAATGTAACTTTCTGGCACCTCTGTTTCAATATACATATCACCTAAGTTTACAATTCTAAAAACTTCAGCTCCTGGTCCTGGTGCTACTACTGTACCTTGTTCTTTAATTACATCATCTACAATCCCAGTAAAAGGTGCTCTAATTGTATATTTAGCAATCCCTTTACGTAAATTATCTACCGCGTTCTTTTGTGTTTCATAATTTGTTTTCGCTTGCAAAAATTGAATTTCAGAACCTATTTTTTGATCCCATAATCTTTTTTGACGCTCGTAAGTTGTTTTAGCTAATGCAGCACTTGCTTCTAATTGTGCTAATTGATTAGACATCCCTGCATCGTCTATAAGTGCTAAAGCCTGGCCTTTCCCTACTTTTTGCCCTTCTTTAACGTATACTTTTATTAATTGCCCTGGAACTTCAGGATATACTAATACATTCTTTTTAGTTTGCACACTTCCTTGTAATTCTAAATAATGTATAAACTTTTGTCTTTTCGCCTCAATTGTAGTAATTAAAGGCACTTTTTTATTAGTATCTAACTTCGCAATTGCCTTATCTAAAGCTTTTATTTCCTCTGAAATTGCTTGGTTCTTTGTACTTAACTCATCTTTTTTAGCTCTTAATGCAGCTAAATCATTAGAAGCTAAAACTGCTTCTGTAGATTGTTCTTTATTTCCACAAGAAAACAAAAGAACTGAAGTTACCGTTACTATGAATATCTTTCTCATCGAGTTGATTATTTTATTGGTATGTTTAATGCTGTTTCTAATTGTGCTTTTTTCGCGATTACGTTTAACATTGATTGTACGTAACCGTTCTGTTGCGTATAAAGTTGGTTTTGTGCTTGAGATAGATCAAAACTTGAAGAAAGTCCTTCAAAAAACTTCACACGCTGCTTCTTTTCTATTCTTTCTGCTAATTTTAAATTCTTTGTAGCAGTTTCATAGTTTTCTATACTTAACTGGTATTCACTCTTTGCCCTTTGTGTTTGTAAATTCAGTTTTTGTGTGGTTTCTCTTAATCTAATTTCTGAGTTTTCTAATTCAATTTTAGCTTGGGCTGTTTTCGCCTTTCTTCCAAAACTACTGAAAATAGGTACGTTTAACGACACTCCCAAAAGTGAGTAATCAAACCATTGTTGCTCACTATCGAAAAATGTAAAACTATCTGAGTTTGCATTTGCCCCATAATTAATGAATGCAGAAAGTGAAGGTAATGCTTTACTTTTTTCTAATTTAACTAAAAGCTCTTGCGCTCTTTTGTTATTTGATGCTATCCTATAATCTATATGATTTTCCAAATCAAACGCTTCAGACAACAATTGTAAATCTGTATTTTGAAGCACTAAGCCCTCTAAAGTATCAGACAATTCAAGTTTCTTATTAATATCTGTACCTAATGCTAAGTTTAACATTTGGTAAGCGATATCTTTTAACCTTTTTGTATTGTTAATGTTATTCTCTAGATTCCCTAATGTAATTTGCAGTTGCTCTACATTTTCTTCTTCTGTTAATCCGTTTTCAAAAATCTTTTGTGTTTCGCTTAAATTTTTCGACAATACTTCTTTATTCTTCTCAAGGATTTCTAAAGATTTTTCAGCTACAAGTACATTTCCATAGGCATTTACAACAGCTTGTCTAGTTGCTAATTCTGTCTTTTCTTTCGCTTGCTCAGAAATTTTCAAATATGTTTTTGCTGATTGTAACCCTACTAAATAAGAACCATCAAAGATTAACTGATTTAAGGTAACCGATGCATTTACACTTTGTTTAGTTCCAAAAGCTAATGGAATAAATCCGTCTGGTGGAGTTGGCGATCCATTAGGTGTTAATCCAAAGAAATCCTCTACTGTTTGAATTACCGAAGCTCTATTATCAAAAGCTGCTGCAGGTAATAATGAAATTTGCTGCTTTAACCAGTATTGATAATCTACCTTACCATTAATCTGCGGTAAACCAATGGTAGTTGTTTCCCACTTTCTTTCCTTAGCTGCCTCTATATTTTTAGCTGCAACTTTGTTATCGTAGTTATTTTTAATTGCATAATCAATGGCATCTTGCATTGATAATTGCAATACTTTTTCCTGAGCTTGTGGAATGCCCATAGAAAAGAATACAAATACACTGAAAATGTATTTCCTCATTATTGCTTGTTTTGATTAATTATGTTTAATTGTTTTTCTAGCTCTTTTAATCCTTTTTCTGTAGCTATTGCTCGTATATGATATTCTAAAACCTCATATTCTACTTCCAATAATTCCTTCATGTCTTTTGAAAACAACTCACTATCAAAAAGACCAAATATCAATGTAAAATAGAAGTTCATGATTAACTTAATATCAATATCTTTTCTATACAAACCTTGTTGAATACCTTTCTCTAAATTATCGCAATTACATTCCTCAAACATGCATGCTTCTCTATCCATCAACCTATTATAGGTTTCAGGATAATATTTTTTCATTTGATACATTGGAGAGTCCTTTGCATTTTTAAACATCTCATTAAAAGTTGCCTTAATTGCAAATTCTTCCTCTATTGCGTTATAATTTTTATTTTTTATAGATATAATAGAGTCTTCAATTTCATTATGTACAGTGTCTGTACAAGCATCAACCAATGAAGCTTTATTTGAAAAGTACTTATATAATGTTTTTTTAGATATTCCAAGTTCCCTGGCAATATCATCCATTGTAACACTCTTAAAACCAAGAGTTAAAAACATCTTACCCGATTTCGCTAATATCTTATCTCTCATAATTCTGGGCAAAGATACACACGGAAACTTTAGAAACAAAAAAAGTTTCCTGAGTTTTAATGATTTTTTAACATTGAAGGTATTTAATAGTTAGATTTCATTTATTTTTACACAAAAATTACATTTTGGATTTATCTAAATATCAACAATCATTTTTATCGTATTTACAAGACCAAGATTTTAAGAGGGAACCTAAAAACTTGTACGAACCCATAGATTATATATTACAATTAGGAGGAAAAAGGTTGCGACCAATTCTTACCTTAATTGCATGCGATATTTTTTCTTCTGAATACACCAAAGCTCTTCCTGCAGCCATGGCAGTAGAAACTTTTCATAATTTCACATTGGTACATGACGACATTATGGATGATGCTCCTTTGAGAAGAGGAAAGGAAACTGTTCATGAAAAATGGGACATAAATACTGGAATTCTTTCTGGAGATGCCATGTTAATTTTAGCGTATCAATATTTTGAAAACTACAAACCAGAGGTTTTTCAGAAGCTTGCAAAGCTTTTTAGTAAAACCGCTTTAGAAGTTTGTGATGGTCAACAACTAGATGTTGATTTTGAAACTAGAAATGATGTTACCATAAACGAGTACATTCATATGATTACTCTTAAGACATCTGTTCTTGTAGGTGCTGCGTTAAAAATGGGAGCTATTGTTGCTGAAGTTGAAGAATCTCAAGCTGATCTCTTATACGATTTTGGACTTAATTTAGGAATTGCTTTTCAGTTACAAGATGATTACTTAGACACTTTTGGAAACCCAGAAACGTTTGGTAAACAAATTGGAGGTGATATTATAGAAAATAAAAAGACATTCCTTTATTTACAATCTCTTGCTTCTGCTACTTCAGAAGACAAAGAGAAATTACAGTTTTTCTACAATCAAAAATTAGAGGAAAACACTGAAAAGGTACTAGAGGTTACTAAAATATTTGAACGTAATAATATTCCTGAGTTAACTCAGAATTTAATTCAAGAGTACACTACAAAATCTTTTGATTTTTTAAACGCTTTAAACATCTCTGAGGAAGCTAAAAAAAGCTTAATTAGCTTTGGAGAAAATTTGATGTACAGAAAAGTTTAAAAAAAGTATTGTAGTTTCAAAAAAGTTTTTATTTTTGCAATCCATTTTGCTGGTCCTATAGCTCAGTTGGTTAGAGCACCTGACTCATAATCAGGGGGTCCATGGTTCGAGCCCATGTGGGACCACCAGTAAAATCAAGCCTTACAGAAATGTAAGGCTTTTCTTTTGCTCTAATTTCTCACCTTTTTTTCTATTATCTATTCATTAAACAATAACACTTAGCAATCTTTAATAATAAGCAAATAGCAAATTCTTCATTTCTCTTAAAATAAAGTAGTTATTATTTAAGTTACTAATAATAGTTGTTCCCTGATTAATGTTAAAATTTAAAAACTTGTAAAATCTTAACGCTCACACTGTATTTAGTGTAGTTTATAAACTTTAACATTAAATTTAATTTAAAAAAACATATATTTGGATTAATTACAATCAATCAAATCAAAGCCCGTCCTCCTATGAAAAACCCACTATTCATGATAGTGCAGAGGTTGCTGTCAAAAAATAAAATTGTCCATGATAAGAAAGAGCTTGCCTTTCAAATTCAAAGCCATCCTTCTTATCCTAGTTTACATGCAATCACTGGTGTATTAGATCATTTTAACATTGAAAACATAGCTGCTGAAGTTCCTACTGATGTACAAACTCTACATCAATTACCAGATACTTTTATAGCCCAAGTTAATACAGATAAAGGCACCGATCTAGTTACAGCCTCTAAGGTTCCTAACAAACCTGCTTACACTATCTTTTCGAATGCAAAAAAAGATGAAAAAATTTCTGAGTCTGAGTTTTTACAACGGTTTACTGGAATTATAGTGGCTGTTGAAAAACCAGAACACCAACAAGCTAATAGAGACTCCTCTGGAATAACAAACATTACACTTCTTACTGTTGCTGCTATTATAACTGCAGTGCTTTTGGCACCAAAAATTGGGAGTATTAATATCCCATATTTAATACTATCTATTATTGGAGTCATCGCAAGTTATAGTATCTTAAAACAAGAATTAGGAGAAAGCACAGTTATTGGTGAAGCTTTCTGTTCTGGAAATAACGATAAAAAAGATTGCGATGCTGTTTTAAGCTCAAAAGGTGCTGAACTAATTAAAGGTCATAAATTAAGTGATTTAAGCATTATCTATTTTACAGGATTAACTGTTGCTTCTTTCATAACAACCAGCTTTAACCCATTATACATTATTAGTTTTTTAGCGCTGCCTATTACTATTTATTCTATTTATTATCAGTATAGAATTGTAAAATCATGGTGTACGTTGTGTTTAACAATTGTAGGAGTTTTATGGCTCCAAGCTGGTTTTGCCTTTCTAAACACAGAAAGCATAGCAAGTTTAATTACTATCAATATTGAAAGTTATTTAATTACCGTTTTAAGTTTCTTAGCTGTGTATATTGGCTGGAGATATATAAAGCCTTTAGTGAAAGACGTTGTAGATCTAAAGAAAGAAAAAATTGAGTTTGTTAAGTTTAAAAGAAACTTTAATTTATTTAATACTCTTTTACAAAAATCTCCAAAGCTAGCTACTAAAATAGAGGCTTCTAAAGAAATCGTTTTAGGAAATAAAGACGCTGCATTAGAATTGGTTGTTATTACGAATCCATTTTGTGGACATTGTAGACCAGTTCATAAAATTATTGAAGAAGTCCTCGAAAAATATAATCAACTTGTAAAGGTTACTACTAGATTCAATGTTCCAACAGATCATCCAGATTCTAACGGAGTAGTTGTAGCCAATAAATTGATAGAATTGTATAATGAAGAAGGTCAGGAAACTTGCTTAAAAGCAATGCATGAAATTTACGGTGATGTAGATTACGATACTTGGCTTGCCAAATGGGGCAAAAGCAAGAATTTTGACAACTACTTAACCGTACTAACAGACGAAAAGACATGGTGTAATAACAACGGAATTAATTTTACTCCAGAGATTCTAGTAAATGGCCGATCTTTTCCTAAAGAGTACAACAGAACTGATTTAATTTTCTTTATTGAAGATTTAGAAGAAAATTGCAAAGATATCCCACAACATTCGGAATTATAAAAGACAAGCAAAGTCACTTTCGTGACTTTGCTTTTTTTGAACAATATTCTCTCGCGAAGAATAGACACACTCGGTGAGTGTCTTAAAATGTTCGCCGCAAATGTAGTTTTAATATTTCAATTATGAAAAAAACAATTTTAAGCTTAGGCACAAGTCTAACTAAAAAACAACAACTGCAAGTTAATGGCGGCAATTTTAGATGTGTTGACTCTAATAAAGCATGCAGAGGAAATCATGAATGTCCTAAATTTCAAGGCTGTTTTTTAGAATTATCAGGAGATGCTTTTTGTAAATGTTTATAAAAACCACCTATAACACTTCTAAGCAAAGATTTAAAAACTCTATACTTTTCTTTTATTATTTGAGTAAACTCAATCTTAAGAAAAAGTATTATTAAAGAAATACATTATAATTTGAGAAAATTTCCACATTATAAACAGACAGAAGCTAAAGATTGCGGACCAACGTGTATTAAAATAATTGCCAAACATTATGGTAAAACAATAAACACGCAGCAATTACGAAAACTTAGTGAAACTACTCGTGAAGGAAGTAGTTTATTAGGTCTTAGTGAAGCAATAGAATCTATTGGTTTTAAATCGCTTGGAATTAAGCTAGCATATAATAAATTTCTTGAAGCACCGCTTCCATGTATTGTACACTGGAATAAAAACCACTATGTTGTTGTTTATAAGATAAAGAAAGACACTGTTTATATTTCAGACCCAGCTCACGGATTGATCACTTTCACTAAAAAAGAGTTTATCAAACACTGGATAGGAAATAATGCAGATGAAAATACAGAGGAAGGAATTGCATTACTAGTAGAACCAACTCCAAAGTTTTATTCAGAAGAGTTTGAAGAGGATGAAAAATTTGGTTTTTCTTTCATTTTTAAATACTTGTTTAAGTACAAAAAATTTGTAATACAACTAATTATTGGATTACTTGCAGGAAGTGTATTACAAGTAATATTGCCTTTCCTAACTCAGAGTATTGTAGATGTGGGAATTGAGAATCAGGATTTACATTTTGTCTACCTCATCTTATTTGCACAACTGTTTTTATTTATTGGAAAAGCCTCACTGGAAATTATACGAAGCTGGATTTTACTTCATTTAAGTACCAGAATTAATATTTCTCTAATCTCAGACTTCTTTATCAAATTAATGAAACTTCCTATCTCCTATTTCGACGTTCGGATGACAGGAGATTTGCTACAACGAATTAATGACCACAAAAGAATTGAAAGAATACTGACAACCTCCTCCTTAACAGTATTATTCTCCTTTGTTAACCTAATTATCTTTAGTTTAGTTTTAGGGTATTATAGCATACAAATCTTTGGTGTATTTGTCTTAGGAAGTGTTCTTTATTTTGCTTGGGTATTATTCTTCTTCAAAAAACGTAAAGAACTAGATTACAAACGATTTTCTGAAGTAAGCCAAGAACAAAGTAAGGTAATTGAGTTAATTAACGGAATGCAGGAAATTAAACTGCATAATGCAGAGCGAAGAATGCGTTGGAACTGGGAATACGTACAAGCACGTTTATTTAAAGTCGCTACTAAAAGCTTAGCTTTAGAACAAACACAAAGTGTAGGTTCTAACTTTATTAATGAGCTTAAAAACATGTTTATTACCATACTTTCTGCAAAATTGGTTATCGATGGACAAATTACCTTAGGTATGATGATGGCCATTAGCTATATTGTCGGACAATTGAACGGGCCTATTACACAGCTTATTAATTTCTTAAGAGATTTACAAGACGCTCAAATTTCCCTAGACAGATTGGGAGAAATTCACAATATGGAAGATGAAGAAAATCCAGATGATGAAAAAGTAGTGAATATACCAACAAATAACGCTATCGAATTAAACAATATTTCCTTTAGATATACAGGAGGTTTAGACCCCGTAATAAAAAACTTAACTCTAGAAATTCCTGCCAATAAAACTACTGCAATTGTAGGCGTTAGTGGAAGTGGAAAAACAACACTTATGAAATTACTCCTTGGGTTTTATCAAGTAGACTCTGGAGAAATAAAAATAGGCAACTTTAATTTTAAAAATGTATCTCAAAAAGAATGGCGTAAGAACTGCGGTGTTGTTATGCAAGAAGGATATATTTTTAACGACACTATTGCTAAAAATATTGCTGTTGGAGAAGATTATGTAGATAAAGACAAGTTAGTTCATGCCATAGACGTAGCTAATATTGGAGATTATATTGAAGGATTACCTCTAGGATATAATACCAAAATAGGTAGCGAAGGTAATGGACTAAGTACTGGGCAGAAGCAACGTATGCTCATTGCGAGATCTGTATATAAAAATCCAAAATTCTTATTCTTTGACGAAGCTACTTCTGCTTTAGATGCGAACAATGAAAAAGTAATTATGGAAAAATTAAACACTTTCTTTGCTGACAAAACTGCTGTTGTAATTGCACACAGGTTAAGTACAGTAAAAAACGCTCATCAAATTGTGGTATTAGACAACGGAAAAGTAGCAGAGAAAGGTACTCACGAAGAGCTTATCAAATTAAAAGGAAGCTACTATCACCTAGTCAAAAATCAATTAGAACTAGGAAATTAAATAAAACTACATTTTTAAATCTTTTAATATTCAAAAATGTAAATAACCAATCATTAAATTATATAAATTATGAAAAAAGCAATTTTAAATCTAGGAAAAAAATTAAACAAAATAGACCAACAACAAATTAATGGAGGTTTTGGTAATAATTGCCCAACTATAGATTTTATATGTGATGAACTAACCAATACAGGATGCTGTGATTACGAATTCATAAATAATAAGTGCATCTTAGTTTGTGATGGCAAACCAGTGAACTAATAATATTTCTTGTGAAACATAGACACAAACTCTGAGTGTCTTTAAATATTCAAGAGCTTAATCAATTTAAATCTCATTAAAATGAAAAAATCAATTTTAAATCTAGGAATTCCCTTAACTAAAGCAACGCAAAAGAACGTTTTTGGAGGTATAAAAAAAATTGGTCCTATAGATCCTTTTCCATGTGAATTACCTGTATTAGCTCCACCACCTCCAGGATGTGACTGGGTTAGCACTGGGCCTTGTACCTACAAATTAGTTTGTGACAATATTGATATTTTAATGTAACACATTTCATTAATCATTACCTCAGTATACAACAGTATTAAAAATATTTTTCGCGAAGAATAGACACAAGCCTTGAGTGTCTTTAAATGTTCAAGGATTTAATCAATTTAAACCTCATTAAAATGAAAAAATCAATTTTAAACCTCGGAAAAAATTTAACTAAACAGCAACAACAATCTATAAGTGGAGGCTATATCCCTACACTTTATCAATTTTGTTGTACTAGAACCCAAGGCTTTTGGATTAGTCAATATCCATTTTTAGGAAACGACCCATATTATACTTGTCCTCATAACATTTGTTCTAATAGAATAGATGATTTTTAATCGTGAGTAAATTTATTAGCTTAGGAAAAATTAAATAAAACAGATCAAAAGAAACAACTCCAAAAGCAGAGTTTTCTTTTTACAATACGGATAGTGACTGTCCTAGCTGTGACAACATAAATTGTCCGTTAATTCTGTTAGCAACTATACATGTATATTTAATATTTGTATAGGAAATTGTTAACCAAAATAATTAAAAAACATTTTTATAATGAAAAAAAATATTGCAAACTTAGGTAGTCTTTTAACTAAAGAAAGCCAACAAAAAATAAATGGCGGTGGCTTTCCAAGACCAGGTTGTTATCCATACCCTACAACCGATGTAGATTGTATTAGTCCTTGGATTTATGTTTCTGGATGCGGATACACATGTATGATAGCTCCAACAGGACCTTAATCAATAATAGAACTATGAAAACACAAATTTCTTATCATAACATAGTAACAATTCTAAAAAACAAAGAACATCTATTATACAGTGTTTCGATATATTGACATCGTTTACGTAATTTAGATATTGCTTTAAAATGAATAGAGATTTAAAATAAACATTAATAATCACAGAGAGGAGACAACTCTCTCCTCTCTTTATTTTTAATTAAATGCCACAGAATACTCAAGACATAGAAATCAGAAGTGAAGAAGTACAGGAAATACTTAG
Organism: Tenacibaculum amylolyticum; assembly: GCF_964511145.1. Lineage (NCBI taxonomy): Bacteria > Pseudomonadati > Bacteroidota > Flavobacteriia > Flavobacteriales > Flavobacteriaceae > Tenacibaculum > Tenacibaculum amylolyticum. The sequence continues at coordinate 3,744 of NZ_CAZEFZ010000016.1, read as the reverse complement.
CAAAGTTCCTAACTGGATGATTCGTTATGGAAATACGTTAATTTTCATACTAATCCTTATGTTATTATTCATTTCTTGGTTTGTAAAATATCCAGACGTTATATCTTCTCAAGTTATGGTAACTACCTCTATTCCACCTGAGAAAATATATGCAAAATCTGCTGGGCAATTTGAAGTGTTTTTGGCTAACGAAGGGGAGATTGTTGAAAAAGGCCAAGTACTTGCCGTAATTGAAAATAGTGCTGCTTATAAAGATGTATTGCTTCTAAAAAGTATTGTAGACACTATTGAAATCACCAATTATGATCGTCCTTTTTCATTTCCTATCGATAAATTACCTCCTCTTAGGCTAGGGGATATAACTAATAGTTATGCCCAATTCGAAAATGATTATTCAGAGTACGAATTAAATAGAGAATTAACCCCTTTTAAATCTGAATCTTTTGCAAATCAAATGTCTGTTATTGAAGCAAAAAGCAGATTACAAATTTTACTTACTCAACAAAAACTAAGTAAAAAAGAACTTGAATATAAACAGATAGATTTAGACCGTAGTAGAAAAATGTTTGAACAAGGTGTTATTTCTGCTAAAGAAAAAGGATTAAAAGAAGTTGAGTTCTTGCAATCCGAAAGAGCTTACCAAACACTTCAATCATCTATTTCTCAAACACGTGAATTGATTAGTAACTCTGCTAAAAACTTAGAAGGCACTTCAATTAAGAAAACGCAAAATGATATTCGACTTAGAAAAAAAACAATCCAATCTTTTTTATCTTTAGAGAAAGCAATAAAAGATTGGGAAAAAATGTATGCTTTAATTTCATCTATTAATGGAAAGCTATCATTTTTATCTTACTGGAGTAAAAATCAAACTGTAAAGAATGGTGATTTAATTTTCACTATAATTCCTAGCAAAAGCGAATCTTTTATTGGGAAAATTAAAGCCCCAATTGCAAATTCAGGAAAAATAGAAGTAGGGCAAAAAGTCCATATTAAATTATTAAACTATCCTCCTGATGAATTCGGAAAATTAAATGGATCTGTCAAATCTATTTCACTAATTCCAGATCAGGAAGGGAACTATCTTATTGATGTAGCACTTCCTAAAAAACTAAAAACCACTTATGGAAAAGACATCGAATTTAGACAAGAAATGCAGGGAACTGCAGATATTATAACTGAAGACCTTAGACTTATTGAACGTTTCTTCTATCAATTGAAGAACGTAATAAGATAATAAATATACACTCGCGAAGAACAGACAGTAACCTTGAATGTCTCAAAATACTCAAGGATTTAATTAATTTAAATCTTTTATAATCATGAAAAAAACAATCTTAAGATTAGGAACTACAATTAATAAATCTAAACTTCAAAAAATTGTAGGAGGTAACCTTAACACTTGCATACAATGCTACGATTCTTGTGTAGCTAATTCAAAAGACAGAATAGCATTAGGTATTTGTTTCGATGAATGTCAAGCAAATTATTGTTAAGAACGAAAACTTCGGTATTAGTTTATTTTTAAATTAGAAACAGTACATATTTTACTGTATAAGCGTTTTGTGTGAATTCTTTTTTCACAAAGTGATCTAAACAAACACAATGCATTCTTATACACCATGAATAAATACGTGTATGTATTGCAGCAATCTCTATTTATTATTTCTAATATTTAATACAATTTCTAATACAGAAACAACCTGTTCTTTATCAAAAAAATGTATCTAAACATTATATATAACAACTATTTATCTCGCGAAAAATAGACACAAACCTTGAGTGTCGTTAAATGTTCAAGGGGTTAATGTATTTAAATCATTCTAATATGAAAAAGTCAATCTTAAAGTTAGGTAACACCTTAAACAAAAAAACGCAACAACAAATTAATGGAGGACTCTCTATTATAAAAAGTTGCTTTGGAACAGCAACACTACCTCCAAGTAATATTGCTATTAATGGAAATGGGTATTCTCCAGCTTGTGTAGGAAACGAAGGAAAATGTACTATTAACGGACATGCTGCTTCGTGTAATAACGACGGTACTTTTTGGTATTACTAACCGTTTACACAAGCTCTTAAGAATTAATTCTTAAGAGCTTGTTATTTTATAAAAATTGTCATTATATGTAAAAACTAGACATAGTTCTTGAATGTCTTTAAATCTTCAAGAATATTATTAACCTAAACCTTTATAAAATGAAAAAAGCAATTTTAAACTTAGGAAAAGTTCTAAATAAAGCAGAACAAAAAAAATTAATGGAGAATTTGGAGGATGTGATATCGCCCCAATAGGATGTCCATGTATTGTTCCTCAATTCCATCCTTGTTTAGGCGGTGGAAGTGATGGAGGAACTCCTTCTATGGGTGTTTGTTTCTCTCCTTTTGGAGGAACCTATTCAGTTCCTTGTAATAGTATATGTAATGATGGAACTCAACCTATATGTTAACTAAACATCTATCATGTTATGAAGAAAGCAATTTTAAACTTAGGAAAAATTCTAAATAGAACAGAGCAAAGAAATATTAACGGTAGTTTCTATGATGATAACTATGGTGTTTGTACAAGTAAATTTGGTCTTGAATGTGGAGTTCCTCTTCACATTTGTTGTAATTACCTATGTGTCTTACCCAGTCATGCAGCTTGTGGTTTTTAATCTATCATAAAACTTTTCAAAAAACAGACATAACCCTTGAGTGTCTATAATTGTTCAAGGAAATCATTTAATTAAAATCTTATTAAAATGAAAAAATCAATTTCAAACCTCGGAAAAGCTTTAAACAGAGCTGAGCAAAAACAAATTAATGGTGGGGCTAACTGCCCTACATATCCAGCAAATGAATGTACTGCATGTGGTGGCTACCCACTACCTAATGGTTGCTGTTTAGGAACTGTTCAAACACATGTATGTTTAGGAGGAATTCCTCCTATTGAGCCTTAAACTAGAGTAAGCTTTTAAAAGCTGAGTAAAAACAGGTTCTTTTATTATTTATATTATAATCTATAAAAGAACCTGTATTTAAATCAAAATAACTAAAAGCTAAACAGTACTAAAAATGGGGTCATAACCACATAATATTAAAAACTTCGCGAAGAATAGACACAAACCTTGAGTGTCTCAAAATGATCAAGGGTTTTATCAAATTTAATCACACTAAAGATGAAAAAATCAATTTTAAACTTAGGAAAAGCTTTAAAAAAAGCTGAGCAAACAGAAATTGTTGGAGGAATCAACTTAGTTCCAATTAAAGTAAAACTATGTTCTGAAGTATGCCCTACGGCAACAAGTAGAATTAAATGCGGACCACCACATTGTCCTGGTCAATGCGATGGGCGTGGTGGATGGGTAAATTATTAATTTATCCAAAACAATATATATGGGGAGCATTACGCTCCTCATTTCAATAACTTTTATACTATTTAAAATCACCCGAAATGGGTGATTTTTCACTTATTTATGTGTTTGCTTTTTAGGTATTTAGGTTTTAAAGGGTAAGAATTCGGGTAAAAGTGGAGTTTTTTTATGTTTTTTTAGAAAAAACTTTTACACAAATATAAATTAAATGTAATTAAACTGTTTTTAAATCTAAAATTAGGTTAGAGAATGCAATCCTTTGCAATTTCTTGCGTTTGTTTGCGTAACGCAATAGAAAAACGCAAAATACATTTTCAATCTCATATTTCTAAAAAAAGTATTAATTTAGTGGCTCATATACCCCCGAAATATATGAACACTAAATCAG
>NZ_CAZEFZ010000015.1:0-3607 GCF_964511145.1 Tenacibaculum amylolyticum | reverse complement strand
TACTTTTACAAACCTAGGAAACTTTAATTCTGGAAGTCATGAAATATTAATGACATTCAGTTTTAGTCAAGAACGATCTAAGTTTGTGAGGTTTTTTTAAATCTTGATTTAGATAAGTCAATTCTTCTTAAAAAAAGAAAGGGGTAAATACCTAGTATTTACCCTTTTTTTATTTAGTAATTTCAAAACTTGTATTTTCATCGAAGAAAAATGAAATTTCAACGATGAAAAAATACCATTGGTCGAAGTTAAGAGGTCTTAATAGACTGTTTTTTTTACTTTTAAATGGGAAGTTAAGATTATTACTTTTTTATTTTAATAACAGGAGGGGGAGCTAAAATATATTAAGTGTATTTTTACACACATTATACCTTATTTGCTTCATAAAGGATTTACAAAACTGAGTAATAATCAATAATAGACAGATGATAGAATGGTAATATGCAGTTATGTGTAATTAAAAACAGATTCATATAAATTTATAAACCATACACACTATGAAGCACAAAGCAAATCTTACAGTTAAAGTCTCCAGAATAAAGAACTCAGGATAAAACTGACCAACTTCACATTAAATAACTACTACTACAAAAAAGAAAATTAAGAGAGTTAGTAAAGGGTGCTAACAGTCTCTTACAGATACATATTCATATAAGATGAATAGAAAGTATGTATAAAGGGGAACACTTGTATGCATACTATAGGGTTTTATTGTCAAAAAATATCTACAAAAATCATACTCAACACACATGGAAAAAAAAATTACTCGATTTTTAAAATTTTCTAAATTCAAGGAAGTCAGGGGGCGAGAACCAGCTTTAATCCTTTGTAGCTTTATGCTACTCTTTTTTATAAGTATAACTAATTATGCCCAAAATAGGGTAGTTCTTAATGGACAGTTTACTAATGCTACGACAGGAATAGTGACAGGGCAAGGAGGTCCAACAGTAGCTGGTCCTCCACAATTAGCCACTACACCATTAGTAGACAATTGGTTTACTTCTGCACCTACAGGACCTGGACCTGGTTTTACACCATTTCCTATAGAGGTTACTTCTGGTACCTTAGGAAATATTACTGGAGGTGTAAATTTTAATGCAAGTGCAGTAGATGGGGCTACAGGTACTGAAGTTCCAGGGAATAACTATATAGAATTGAACGCCTATGTAGCCAGTAGGGTGTATCAATATGTATATATGATAAATGGTGAGTCAATAGAATACCAGTATTATCATGGACGTCGTCAAGGGAACCCTGAGACAGTGCAATTTGCATTGTTTGCAGAGAATGAGACGGCTGCGGTAGCTACACCTCTATATATTATTGATACATCATCATTAACTACGCAAAATACTTGGATAAATAATAAGGGGACATATACTTTCACAGGTCCTACTGGAGTGTATCAAATAGGTTTTCAAGCTACAGCACCAGCAGGTTCATTAGGAAATACGTTAGATGGAGTAGCTATTACGTTAGATCCTATAGTTGAATTATCTGCTTCAACATACAATATAGCAGAAAATAGTTCAGATACACCTAAGTTAAGGGTAAATGGTACAGTAGGAACAGCACAAACTGTTACTTTACAAATAGATGGGGGAACAGCTACTTCTCCTGGAGATTATAGTTTAACAACTACAGTTAATGTTCCTGCAGGAGCTTATTCTTTAGCAGATGAAATAGACATACTCTTAACTTTAGTTAATGATGGAATAGTGGAACCAGATGAAACAGTTGAAATATCTATTTTAAGTGTTTCTTCGTCTTTAATACAAGCAGATGCTAATGGAGATGGAACAAATCAAAATTCTACTATTGTTACCATAACAAATGATGATACTTCTGTATCTATAGCGGCAACAGATGCTGTTAAGGCTGAAGGAAATGCAGGAAATACAGCATTTACTTTTGATGTGACACGTACAGGTGTTACTAGTGGTGCAAGCTCAGTGAATTATGCAGTAGCAGGAAGTGGAGCAAATCCAGCAAACGCTGCAGATTTCGGAGGTTCTTTTCCTAGTGGTACTGTAAATTTTGCTGCAACAGAAACTAGTAAAACAATAACAATAGATGTAAGTGGAGACACCGGCTTTGAATCCAGTGAAGGGTTTACAGTAACTTTGTCTAGTCCTGTTGGTACAGGAATAGGAACTGCTACAGCCACAGGTACTATAACAAATGATGATAATGCTAGTTCCAATTGTAATTTAATAGTAAATGGAGATTTTTCTAATGGAGCAACTAGTTGGGCAGATAGTTTTCCAACTTCTCCAGCTACTGGGCCAATATCTTTTACAAGTGGACCAACTGGAAGAATGGTAAGTAATGTAGATAATGATGGAAACTTACATGCTGGAAATGTAATTTTAAAAAATACGACAGCATTTAATTTAAATGCAGGAACAAATTATACATTTTCCATAGATCAATTTAATACATTAGTAGGAACTAATATAAATTTTGCTTGGGTACTACTAGATAATAGTAATGCAATTGTACAAACAATTGCTTCTTTTCATACAAGAGCAGGAGGAACAGGAACTACACAAATTACAACTGTAGATACAAATTATGATGCTTCTTTTACGGTAGGTGCTACTGCAAGTTACCAATTGGCTCTGGTTTGGGAAGGACAGGAAGATGGAGCAGGAGATGATGTAACTTTCGATAATATTGTATTGCAAGCTACAGGTGCTTCCCCGCCTACAATAACACTTTCATCAAGTGCTTTGAATACAACTTATGGAGATACATCTGTTAATTTAGCGTATACAGGAGTAACAAATAGTCCAAATCAATATAGTATAGATTTTGATACTACTGCAGAAGGGCAAGGTTTTTCAGATGTTACAGCAACTTCGTTACCTGCATCACCAATAGCTATTACAGTACCGTCAACAGCAAATGCAGCAACTTATAATGCAACACTAAGAGTTATTAATTCTGTAACGGGATGTGTAAGTAACGGTACTGCTATTACAATAACTGTAGCTCAAAAAGCATTAACAGTTTCTGTAACAGCAAATAATAAAATATACGATGCTACCACAACGGCAGCAGTTACTTTAGGAAGCCCATCCTTAGTAGGAATTGAGTCAGGAGATGTAGTTACGATTGCAACAAGTCCAACAGCATGGGATTTTGCAAGTATAGATGTTAATACAGGAATTTCAGTAACAGCAACAACGGGTACTTATACCATCACAGGAGCAGATGCTGGAAATTATACGGTTACACAGCCAACAGGCTTAACAGCAAATATTACTCCAAAAGCCTTAACAGTTAATGTTACAGCAAATAATAAAATACATGATGGAAATACAACAGCTACAGTTACTCTAGGAAGTCCAGCATTAGCAGGAGTAGAAGTAGGTGATGTTGTAACAATTGCAACTAGCCCAACAGTGTGGGATTTTGCAAGTTCTAATGTAGGAACGAGTATTTCAGTTACTGCCACAACAGGAAGTTATACTATTGGAGGTACAAATGCAGGGAATTATACAGTTACACAACCAAGTGGTTTAACTGCAGACATTACTCCAGGCCCAGTTTCGAACGGAGCAAATGGAACAGAGATCAGTGCAGCTGATGGTGCAGCAATAGC
>NZ_CAZEFZ010000014.1:0-10415 GCF_964511145.1 Tenacibaculum amylolyticum | reverse complement strand
AAAGCCAAAAGTTTTTTCAAACTTTTTCTCATCCCTTTATACATTAATATATGTATGCTATTTGGGGACATGATAAAGAGAATACGTTTCGCTCTATTCCTAAAACGTAAAAAGTCTTTACAAAACCACTTTCTGATTTTTTGTAAAGACTTTAAAATTTATAAGATCCTTGTAATTTATTTATCTAATTCAAGCAAAACAACTACATTTTGTCTTTTTGAGATTGTACCTGGATCGGGATCTTGAGTTTTAATCTTAAAATTATTATCATCTTCATTTGAAATATCATCTGTGATATTGTAAGCTATACCTAATCTTTGAAGTATTGTTATAGCTTGATTTAATTGCTTACCCACTAAATTTGGAACTACTCTCATATCTTCTACCTCATTACTTGGCGGTACAGGAACAATTTTAAATTTAAGTGTAGCACTTGCTACTCCATTGATATTATACTTATTACTAGAAGAAGCGTTTACTGGAGTAGCATACATACGCGATGAATTATGGTTTTTACTATTTTCATAATCGATCTTCTGCGAGGACAATGCTAGTGACACTTTTGCTTCTACTTCTGTTTCTGGTATGGTGTAAAATGTAGGTTGATACCCTATTTCTCTTAATTGTTTTAATACTTCATTTGGATTATCTTCATCATATAGTGCTAAAGTTTGTGATAGCGAAGCTGCATCTAATGCTTTTTGTGCTTCTGCAACACCTTGTCCAATAGAAGAAATAAGTTCTCCTAGTGGAGCTGACAAGAGCTCTCTTACATCTGAATTTGTTTTAATATCGGACATTTATTTTTTAATTTTTAGCAAAAAACACTTTTACTTTGGTTAATGGTAATACTCTTGCTCCTGGTTTAGGCAATTGCATAAACGCGCTTCCTATTCTCTCGGTTTGATTGTATTGATATATAGGTGTAAGTTTTACATTGAATTGTAATGCTTTTTTCTTTGCTGCTTTTTCTGTTAATCCACTAAAATCTGGTACAGATACTCTCTCAGCTTTTTGAATTTCTTTTGTAGATTCTATATTGATTTTTACATTACTTACTGCTCCTTCATTAATGGATTTGGCACTATCTTTATCTAATGTTTGAACTTTTAATCCTTTATCATCGTTTTGGATATGTGTTTTTAAGTCTATCGTAACATTTCCTAACTGATAATTTCCAACATTTTTTAATTCTAAAGATGCTGAATTTACATCTTCTACAAGCTGTCTGTAAATATCATTTATTTTAAATGCTTTACTTTCTCCTGGATGACTAATATTTAGCTGCTCAACCTCCAACTCAAGCTCGTTCTTCTCTGTATTTAGCACTACTATTTCTTGTTCCTTAATAGCAAGTTCTGATTCTAACACACCTTTTTCTGCGATTAAAGTATCTTTTTCTTGTGATAATGCGGATACTTTTTGTTGTTCTTCAGATAAATCCGTTTCTAGAGTTTTCTTTTCATCTTCTAAATCTTTAACTTCTTTTTCTAAAGTTTCATTTTTTTGAATCTCTAATTCTAATTCTACTTGTTTTTGGCTAAGCTGAGTTCTAAGTGTTTCATTTTTTATTGTTAGATCATGATTCTCTGCATCTAAATCGGTATTTTGTGTTTCAAGTCTACTTATCTCTGTTTTTAGCTGTCTTATTTCTGTACCTAGATTGGAAATTTGTGCGTCTTTAGTAACAATTTGCGCTTTGAGATCTTTAATCTCAGCATCTAACTTGGCTATATGTGCATTTTTAGTACTTATGGTATTATTAAGACTTGACACTTGACTTTGCAAACTACTTACACGTCCGTTTAATGTTTGGTTCTCATTGGACAACCTTATATTTTCGTTTCTTAAATAAGTACCTTGTGTGACTAAATTATTCCTTTCTTTAACTAATGCATCATTTTGATTACTTAACGCTGTATTTGTTTGTCTTAGACTTAGTATTTCTGAATTTCTAGTGTTTAACTCTCTTCTTAAACTAGTTACAAGCTGATTTAAGGCATTAATTGTTGCACTATTACCTCCTCCGTTTCCATCTCCTATGTCATCTATGGGAACTCCAATACCTCCACCAGGAAGTATGGTACCAATTGGGTCTATAGTTTTTCCATCAAAGTTATCTGTACTATCATCTTCAACAGGCCTTATACTTAATGCCTCTCTAGATAAACTTGGATTAGCGTCTAGATTTTTAGTTTCTAAACTACTTTTACTATTGAATCCAGTAATAAGTTCTTTGAAAAAAACATTATACTCAGCAATCTTTGGAATTGCTACCTGTTGAAAATCTATTCCTGAAGTACTCTTTTGCTTTCCAGATATTTCAACAAGATACAATTCTCCAAAATGAACTGTAGTTTCTGTATCTGAATTAATTTCTACAGCTCCCCCAATTCGAAAAACCTTATTGACTTTTGATGTTTTATTCCACGAAAGTCTAAAAGAAGGAAAAAGCCCTTTCTCTATGACTTCTATTATTTTCTTATCGACTGTTTTTCTTTTGGAGATACTATATGTGATCTCTATTTCTCCTTTGGCAACAGTAATACCCTTTATAAGTGGAAGCCATTTATTTTTACTACTATCGAAAAAATCAATTGCTAATCCTTCTAAGTTTATCAACTGATTTTGAAGGTTTCTTATACTACCCTTAAAATGAATTTGTTTCATGTTCTTTTGTTTGATTTATGTTAAGGGAATTTGTAATGAAATAGTTTTGTATTCTAAATCTGAACTTACTTCAAATACTACAAAAACATATTCAGGTGTACTTTGAGGTGTATCTATCGTTTCTGAAATATTAGTATTATCTGTTCCTGAATCAAGTTCTTTATTTAGCTTATCTATATCTTGATTGCTAAAGTTTGCTCCAAACGTATCATTTATTGGAATTATCCCAGTATCGTCATCATTATCATTTTGTGGTAACGGTTTTGCTACTGGTATTGGAGGTGTGTTTAACGTACTACTTGTTATATTACTTGTATCTCCAGATGTTTCAGAAGTATTACTTGATTCGCTATTAGGTGTTTGGTTATCTGAGTTATCTGGTTGAGTTGTATCGTCATTAGTTGCTACTCCAGCTTTTGGTGCTAAAGAGAATTTTATGGTAGTACTAGCATTTCCTTGTTTATTCGTTTTAATTTCAGCAGGATCAAAATAAAATTCAGAAATCGCTTTTAATTTATCTTCGTTAATTTCCTTAGTAGCTTCTTCATCTACATTAAAAGAAACTGTTTTATTACTGATACGTTCTCCAACTGTATTTTCTAGAGTTGTAACTACATCTACTGAATACATACCATTTACAGGACCTTTAATTTCTGACACCTCTACTTCTAATTCTGTTTTTGGTAATCCTTCATTAGGAACTGTAGCTACAAATCTCCCTGAAATTGTGCTAAAAATCCCTATTCTTTCGCTATCGTTACTTACCGATTTTGCTGGTGTAAAACGCAAAGCTCCTTTCACTGTTTTTTCTGCAGCTATTACTTCTTCTTCTTCAAACTCTGTTACTACCTGCAATTTAAAATCTAAATAAGGTAATTGATAAATTGTATTAGGCCTTCCTAAATCATCAAAAGGAGCTTGATTATTTAATTCTTCTTGTGCATCACTCAATCCATCGGCTAGTGATACTAAAATATCTTTTAGAGCAAAAGCATTTTTTTCTGAAATCGTATTACTCATAATAATCGGTTATCTTTTCGTTGTGATCTTCTTTTCTCTTGAAGCTTCTTTCTTTTAGCTTCTTCTCTTTGTTCTTCCTTGATATTTTCTAATCGTTTAAACTTGAGAATTTCTCTTAATTGTTCTTGTTTTTTTTCTAATTCATCTAAACTACCTGCATCTACTCTTAATTTTTTTCTCACCAGTTCGTTAAACTTTTTAGAAACATTTGTTTTTTCTTTACTTATATCTCTAAACCTATCTACTCCTCTAGAAATAAAATCTTCTTTTTTTGATAAAGGCTTCTGCAGTACTTCTCTATCTTTGGTTTTTGTTGCTATCGATTTCTTCGATTTTATTTTTTTCTTTTCTTCTTCTTTTTTGGGCGTCGTTTTTTTTCTTTCATTCGACTCAACATTCATTTCTTTTTCTTTTTTAAGAAGCCCTAATGGTTTTAAAATTTGCTTATTTAAAGAAGTTTTCCCTGTTGATACATTAAATAAAGATTCATCTATAGCTATATTCTCAGGCATTGATAAAGACAACCTTTCGTGCTGCTTTACAGTTTTATCTATAGGTTGTACTTTCGTTTTTTCTTTGTTTTTTTCTACAGCTTTAGTTCTTTTTAATTCCCATACCCGCTCTCGTTTTTTCTTTTCATTATGACTTGGAATTTCTCCTGTATATCGTTGGTTCTTATGTAACGGTTCCGTTGGACTATTCAAACCTCCAAAAACATTTCCTCCTCCCTGTGTGAGTTGCATCATTTTTTGCTCTAATAACTTCCTTTCTTCTAGTAAATGTTGAAGTTTCTCATTTTCAGGTAGCAATTCTTGCATTAACGCTAAGGGATCTACTTTTGGAGTTGTAGTAGGTGAATCTAAAACAGGAACTATCTTTCCATTTTCTTTGCTACTATTTGTATTCAAAGAATTCTCAGATAGTTTTTCTTCTTGTTTTGCTTTTTGCCTAGCTATTTTCTTCCAACTTTTGGCTTTCATATATACGATGATGGTATCTCGTTTATATTAGTTTGACAAATCAATTCCAACAATAACGAAATAGATAAAAAAATTAAAATGGTGTTAATGAATGTATTCGTTTTAACTTCTTTCTGAAGTAACCTCTCTAATAATCTCTTCCAACCTTGGCGGTGGTGGTACAGTAACTATCTTCGTTCTCATTAATGAACTTCCTTCTACAGAGTATTGGTATTTCTGAGAATATGAAGCGTTTACAGATGCTACTTTTGCACTTCCTCTGAATAATCGAAATTTAACTCTACCTTCCTTTGAATTTCGGGTATATACCGATTCACGAGACATGCTAACCGCCATTTTTAACTCTAAAACGGTGTCTACAAACTGATAAAATGTAGGTGTAAATCCTAGTTCTAAAAGTGTATAACTTTTATTTTTATCTAAGGTGATTAGGTCTTTATTCTCGTCTTTACCATCTAAGTTTAAAACATCACTATCATCATTATCGGTAGTATCGTTAGAATATCCAGCCATTAATTGCGTAATACGTAAAGACACTTTATCTAATTCGTATTGAGCTTCGGCAATACCTTTCCCTAATTGTACTACAAACTCAGGGAAAGGTGCGTTTAATAATTCAGTTCCTACACTGCTCATACTATTTTATTTTAAGAGTTAGACTCTGTGTTTTTTTCAATTTCTTGATTTCGTAATTCTTCTTGTAAAAGCATTTGATTTCTTATACGCTCTTCTAAAATTGCTGGTGGTGGTATTGGACTTAGTTTTGTACGCATTAAACTAGCTCCTTCTGCAGAATAGTTATATTTTGTTGCATAACTAGCATTTACTTGCGATGCAGAAACGCTTGTTCCTCTGTTATAATGGTAGTTACGATACCAAAATGATGAATATCCTCCAAAACTTGTATTTTGGTTAGATGATGATCTTTTATTATTAACCGTGTTTATTGATTCTCTCTTATATGAAATACTAATTTTTACTTCTATAATAGTATCTACAAATTGATAAAAGTTTGGAGTGAATCCTAATTCTAACATTGACAAACGCGCAGGTACATATACTAATGGGTCATCTGCTTCAGTTTTACTAGAATCATTTCCAACGATCGTCAGTTTTCCATTAGTGTCTTTAACTTTTATGTCTGGCGATGTATTATTAATTTCATTTAAAATTAAAGACTTATAACCATCTTTATTGGTACCACTATTATACAATGCTTTTGCAACACTAAAAGGCACTCGGTCTCTTCCAAAGAAAACTCTACTGTCTTCAAAGGCTACTTCTCCCTCATTATTATAAATCGTTTTTAATCCTCCCATCATTTCTGCGACGGTGATAGAATTTTCGTCTAATTTAGTTTGTGCTTCAGCAATAGCAAAAGCCATATCTCGGATCATGTCTCCCATTGGGACATTAAGAAGGTCTTGTCCGATTTGTGTGTAGTAACTCATTTGGTTTTATTTTTTTCTGTTAATTGTTGTCTTGATTATCTTGGTTTCCTTGATTTTCTTCGCTTATAATTTTATTGATGATCTGATTCAAAGCATCTGGTGGAGGCAAGGAAACCAGTTTGGTAGTAATAGATGACGAACCTTTGGTTTCGATTCCAAATTTTCTTGCATATGTTCCTGTAATAGATGCTGAGAAAACTGCTAGATTCAATTTTGCACTAGCACTTGCTGAAATGTCTGTTTGTTCTTTTATAGAAAAATCCATTTTAGCTTCAATCAATGCTTCGGTAAAAGCATAAAATGTTGGTGTAAAACCAAGTGCAATTAGATTATATTCATTACCTCCCAATTCTACTTTAGTACTGACTAATTCGTCTATTAATGCCGCAGAGTTTTTGTCTAATTCGGCTTGTGCATTGGCTATCGCAAACCCTAATCGCTCTACAATTTGCGGTAAAGGTGCGTTTAATAGCGAATTTGTCACTTTTACGGATGTATTAGACATATTTATGAATCTTTAGATAAGGCTTTTTTGACTTCATTTAGTAACTCTGCAGGTGCAGGAAGAGATACTAAACGTACCGACATGGATGCATTTCCTTCTACATCTATTTCATGTTTTTTGGCAGTTCTATAATCAAAAGTTCCTCCTATAGCAAAGTAACGTTGGCTATCTCTACTTTTTGAAGTCTCTTTAAGATTTGATAAAAACTTATTCTTATCTACTTGTTTTACATACGTATCTTTCTTGTCTTCTGAAGTATTCGTTGTATTTGAAGTATTAATATCTATGTTACTTTCATCTTTTGAATATAGATCGAAAAATAAAAGTGTGTCTTCATGTAACATATATACCATAGCATTTTCATACTCAGCAGAAATCTTACTACTTTCTAGCTTAGCATTTCCAGAAATATTAAGCCCTATTTCGCTAGCTGAATTAGCACTTACAATCGTTTCTTCTTCTTCTCCAAAAACTAACACAACATCTCCTGTTTCAGAATCCCCTTCTTTTAAGTATATAAATTTATTAGGTTTAGTATTTCCTTTGTCAGGTTCTGCTTTACCTGCGACAAAATCTGTTCCTGTAAAATACAAGTAATCACCTGTAGATTTAAAACGAACAATAACAAACCTATTCGATTGGTCTTTTACTCCATCTGGCTTAGCTGTCCACCATGTTTCTCCTACTCCTTTAATATCTATTTGAGTAGAAGAGACTCCTGTGCTTTCAAACCAATTTTTCATTGCTTTAGCTCTTCTCTCAGATAAATCTTGATTCGTTGTATCTCCACCACTTCTATCTGTAGTTCCTATAATTTCTATTTTAGCACTAGAATCTACTTTTAAAATCTTACTTAGAAGTTCAAAGTATCGCAATGTATTATTGTTATTGTATGTTATTCCCCCTTCTGTTTTAGTGTATGTGAAAAGAATATTATATCTATCGTAATCAAAATAATGCTTTAATTCAATTTGATTTCTTAAATTATCTAATACTTTTATTCCTTTTTTATCATTTGCAACCTTTTCAAAACCTATTACCTCAACGGATTTTGCACTTGCACTTGATAAAGCAGCATTATGTGTGTCACTAAAATTAGCTGCTACAGAAAATTCGTCTGTAGATTTATTATTATCGTAAGTTACCTTTGTAGCATCTCCATAATTTGTCATTTTAAAAACCCCTTCTCCTCCTGTTACTGGTCTTGGTATATATATCGTTGAAAAATCTTCTTTCGTCTTTCTTAAAAAGGCATTATCATTACCTTCTTTAAGAGATAAATTAATATCTTTCCCTTTAGTTTTTAGCTTTAACCTATCTACTTGTTTACTTTCTCTAATCTGTTCTGATAAATCGTTGACTTTAGAATAGATCTTTTTTTCATGATCTATCTTTACAGATTTCTTCCCAATAGTAGTTGAAGAAGTGGCATTGACATTTTTAACAAACTTATTATGTCCTTTATATTCTCCTGTTTCTGCTAACTCATTTTTTTGATCAAAGAATGATTTTATTTGATCATTTTTTTCAACATTACTACTGTATTCTATACTTGCTGACACGCCTAATTCTGTAGATTCAGCAATTTTCATTTTTAAAGAAATTGAAGCAGAAATATCTGCATGCTGAAAATGATAAAAAGTTGGAGAAAAGCCTAATTCTAGTAAGGATTTTCCATTAACTCCATTGGTTGCGTCTGCCAACGTAATTAACTGATTTACTGAATTATCATCTAACTTTTGTTGTGCTTCAGCAATGCTTAACGCCATAGAAGACATAATTTGCGATACATCTACCTCTTGTAATACTGTAGCAGCTTCTAATAATTTTTCTGTACTCATTTAAGTGTGGTTTTTGTAATGTTTAAAATGATACCTCTGGTAAGATGTGATCTATATCTATGGCTAAATCTTTTCTTACATTATCATTCCTAACAATAAAGTATTCATATTGGTTTTGTAGTTCTCTAAGTTGTTTTGGTGAAATCACATATCCTCTATACACCCAGTCTAGTAGTTTTCTTGACATAGGAGGTTGATTTTGAGGCAAGGTTTCTTTAATACGAATTAATGTTTCTTTAGCTTCTTCTAATTGTCCTTTGTAGAGATACTGAATTGCTAATCGTTCTAACTCAGAAACTAATTTCTTTTTAACAAATAGTGTTTTTTCTTCTTGTTTATCAATCAAGTCAACTACATGAAGTCCATAAGAGATTACCTCATCATGATTTCCAGAAATTTCTAAACTTTCTACAACACATTGCATATAGTGTTGTGAAAACAATTCTGGGTCGTTATTTACCTGCGCCATTCTTAACGCTTCCCTATAATGTTTAAGTGCTTTTTTATGCTCCCCTTCTAAAGCGTATAGCTTTCCTTTTTCAGCAATTCCTACGTGTAGCAATTGCTTTTTCTTTGTTGTTTGTTTCATACGAATTGTTCAATTTCTTCAAAAGATGCATCGCATCCTATAGATTCTAATTTTGCTATTGCATACCTAGTCATTAAGTCTGAAAGAGGTACCGGAGCGTACCATGGTATTTGAATTTGTGAAGCAACATTCTCTTTGGGTATAAAGTGACTTAATAGCTCTATGGTTTCTTTTTGATCTTCGACCTCATCGATTACCAATTTTCGAAATCCATTAGAAACTTTCTTTTTATCACAAATAAGCCCTTTACTTTCGTACATTTTTATACGATTTTCGACTTCACTAGCATTAATAGAATCTTCTAATTGAACAGGAAGCGACGCTAAAACCTCATCCATAATTTCATATGGCATATGCATAGTATTGTGTAGCGTGTCCTTTATTGAATTTACTGGGGTTTCCTCATTGAGTTTTTCTAATATAACTTCATATCGCTCAAAAGACTGATTGGTAAGCCTTATGGCTCCCGTACTTTGAAATTGTCTCCAAATTGCCTGACTATCTTTATAAGAAAGATCTCTATAACTATTTGAAATATTGTGATTTTCTTTTCGAGAAATCGTTTTCAAATATTGTCGCACTTGATGGTGCGCCATTTGATCCTCGTTAATAAGCTCTAGACAGTACAATGATGTAGATGGGTTTGCAAAACTTATTTCTACATTTTCAGGCACTCTATTCTTAAGTGCTGTAACGGTAGCTTCAGAAACTCCTCCTAAAATAACACATGGATAACTATTGAGTAACTCCAGTGTTTTTTGTTCGTGCGTTCCTAAAAAATTAGATAATATCCCAATCGTATCTGGCAAATCTTCTATTTCTTTAATGTATACGCATACATCAAAAGTGGTAGGTGTTTCAATTTTTTGTAAAACTTCACCTTGTTCAACAGAAGCTTCGACTCCAATTTTGGTTAGTAATATTACCACCTTTTCTGCAATGTCCTTTTTTAGATTTCTTGCGAAAATCATAGGAGCATTGTAAATCAATTTTAGCACGATTTCATAAGGAATTTCAAATTTTTCAGCAATCGGCTTTATCTGTACGGGACTAGCGTTACCTATGGAGGTAATGATTATTCCATAACTTTCTTTTTCCATTCTTTCTATATTGTTTTACAATTATAGCCAATGTTTTTATGCTGTAAATCACCCGTTTTGGGTGATTTTTGCTTAAATTGCTTTTTGTAAAAATCCTTTCAACCTGATAACTTTTTGTAACAAAAAAGTGTGTTTTTATTAGTGTTTACAAGGGTTTAAGAGTTTTTAAAATTTCTTAATTTTCTGTTTTTTGTAAAGATCGAGTATTCTTCTAAAAGTTTCTTAACAACTATTCTTACCCTTTTTTTTACCCCTTTTT
>NZ_CAZEFZ010000013.1:0-91218 GCF_964511145.1 Tenacibaculum amylolyticum | reverse complement strand
AGCAGAAATTCAAGCGATTGTAGATGGTGTAGTTGCCGGAAATGTTATCGAGAATTATGCAGATGACAATACAAACCCAGCACCAACCGTAACTGATTATACAGATGCAGGAGTCACAGGCGTAACAGCTGGGAACCTAGCAGAAATCAACGCAGTAGTTGATGGTTTAACAGGGTCAGATGTTGATAGTTTAGCAGAAATTCAAGCTATTGTAGATGGAGTGGTTGCCGGAAATGTTATCGAGAATTATGCAGATGACAATACGAATCCAGCACCAACCGTAACTGATTATACAGATGCAGCAGTAACAGGCGTAACGGCTGGGAACTTATCAGAAATCAATGCAGTAGTTGATGGTTTAACAGGAACAGATGTTGATAGTTTAGCAGAAATTCAAGCTATTGTAGATGGAGTGGTTGCCGGAAATGTTATTGAGAATTATGCAGATGACAATACGAATCCAGCACCAACCGTAACTGATTATACAGATGCAGGAGTAACAGGCGTAACGGCTGGAAACTTAGCAGAAGTAAATGCAGTAGTTGATGGTTTAACAGGAACAGATGTTGATAGTTTATCAGAAATTCAAACTATTGTAGATAGCGTAGTTGCCGGAAATGTGATTGAAGCATACGCAGATGACAATACAAACCCAACACCTACGGTGGCGGACTACGCTAATGCAGGATTGACAGGCGTCAATTTAGGGATTCTTGCAGAGGTGAATGCTGCCGTAGATTCTTTAACAGCTTCAGATGTTGATACTGTAGCAGAAATTCAAGCAATTATAGATGGCGTAGTCGCAGGAAACGTGATTGAGGCATACGCAGATGATAATACAAATCCAACACCTACGGTAGTAGATTATACCAACGCTGGAGTTACAGGTGTTACTTTGGGGAACCTTGCTCTAGTAAACGCTGCCGTAGATATTTTAACAGGAACAGATGTAGACACATTATCAGAGATTCAAGCTATTGTTGATGCTATAGTAGCTTCTGTTACGTGGACTGGAACAACAAATAATTCATGGACTGAATCGACAAATTGGGCAGGAGGCACTGTACCTTCTAGTACAGATGATGTTATTATTTCTGGAGGAGCAACTCCAATAATAGATGGAGCAGGAGTAACACTTAATGACATAACTATTGAAGCAGGCTCATCGTTAACTATTAGAAACGGAGGCTCATTAATTCTAACAGGAACAAGTAGTGGAACTGTAACATATGAAAGAAGTTTAACTTCTAATTGGCACTTAATAGCTTCTCCAGTACTTGGCGAAACTATTGAAGATGTTATTACAAACAATAATTTAGATAGTGGTACAGCTGGTAATTTAGGATTAGCGCCATATGAAAACAGTGGAGCAAATCCATGGACATATTACAATGCAGGATCTACTGGTACTATGATGTCAGGAAAAGGATATTCAATGAAATTATCAAGTGCAGGAACAGCACAGTTTTCAGGAACAATTAATAGTACCACTACAAATTATGGAATTGTAATGGGAACAAGAAATAATTTCAACTTAATAGGAAATCCATTTGCGAGTTATGTAACATCGTCAACTTTTACAGCCAATAATACGGCATTACTTTCTGAAGAAACAATTTGGTTATGGGACGGTACGCAATACATTACAAAAAACAATTTAGATCCAATAGAAATTGCTCCAACTCAAGGATTTTTTGTAGAAGCGAGTACAGCTGGGAATATTAGTTTTAATAATGCAAATCAAGGTCATAATGCAGATACATTTTTACGATCTTCATTGACAAAAGTTGAATTATTAATTGAAAATGATGAAGCTAAAAGTTCTACTAAAATCTATTATGTAACCAATAAAACAACTGGTTTTGATAATGGTTGCGATAGTAAAATGTTTGGTGGAGTTACATATGATTTTGCGGTGTACACAGAGTTAGTAACGGATAATGATGGAAATAAGTTAGCAATACAAGCATTACCAGATATAGATATGGAAACTATTGTGGTTCCTATCGGGGTTATTGCAGCAGCAGGAAAAGAAATCACCTTTACTGTGAATGAAAGCAATTTACCAGAGAACGTTCACACATATTTAGAAGATAGAGTAAATGGTAGATTTATCAATCTATCAGAAGAAAACTATAAAATAACACTTACGTCACCTTCAAATGGAATAGGTCAGTTTTATTTACATACTACTTCTAAAAGACTAAGTTCTGAAGATACAACTTCGAACTCAGAAAACGTAAGTATCTATAAGTCTTCAGCAAATGAGGTAACTATTTCAGGAATAACTACAGATGCTAAGGTATATATGTACTCTTTACTAGGAGCCGAGATAATCAGTAAAGAAATAAAATCTCAAGCTGTAAATAAAATTGTATTACCTGAGCTTCCTACTGGAATATATATTGTAAAGCTACAATCAAAATTAACTAAGATTAGTAAAAAAATAATAATAGACTAGTTCTTTAAAAACATCATAATTATGAAAAAAAATAAATGCACAGAAGATATAACCCGCAAACAGGCCATAAAGAAAATAGGTAAGTATACAGCATTAACAGCACTGGGTACTTTCCTGATTTTATCCCCCAAAAAGGCGCAAGCTGCTTCTCCCGAACCCCCAGGAGATGGATTCTAAGAAGTAATTTCTTTTTATCGACTGTGTAAATTAAGCATGAAGTAGATTCTATGTCTACCTCATGCTTTTTTAGTAATTTCATAATAATGATATAGTATCAAGTAATACGTAAAGTTTATTATTGTAGATGATCCAGATTCTCTTTGCAAATATGCTTAGAAAATTTATTCAATAAGAGTTTTAACTTTGGATTAATGTAAGTCTTGCAAAATGGTTTAGCAGGATTGTTCTTATAATAGTTTCTGAATTCTTCTGGAGAGATTTTAAATTCAACAAAAGGTAAAACGTTGGTAATAACCTCGTAATTAAAATCCGGTTGAAAAGAAAGTATATGTTGTTTAGCAATAAGCGCTTGCTCATTTGAAAATGTATAAACTGCTGATCTGTATTTTTTTCTAAAAGAATGATTGCTGGTACTTTTATGAGTGTATAAGTGAATTTCGATAAGTGTTTTTAAATCGATTAATTCTGGATCAAAATAAACAATAACAGCTTCAGAAAAAGTATGCTCTTCACCAGTGGAGGCAATCCAACCTTGTTCAACTTTCAATACACCTTTTAAATGCTGAAACACAGCTTCTGTACACCAGTGGCAACCGCCTCCAAAACCTATTTTACTATTATTTTTCAATGATAAACTATAATGTGTTTTATGTATTTAAAAGCTCATTAATTTTTAAATCTAATCGATACAAAGCATTATTAGGATCTGATCCAAAAATAGAGTATGCTAAGTTTCCTTCTTGATCCACTAAAATCCAATGTGGCGTTCCTCCAGCTTCATATTTTCTAAAAGTATTCGTGTCATTTTCATCTTCAAAAAAAGGAAAACGAATATAAAATTCTTCCTTAGCTTTTATGTAATCTTCTATATGATATTCTGGTCCTTCAAAACGAGAATGAATACCAATTACATTAATATGTTCACCGTTTTCAACAACAACTCTATTTGCATAAGGTAATGCTCTTCCTTTACAACCTGGACAGCCTAAGTTGAAAAAAAGAATTAGCAAAGGTTTGCCTTTATAATTTTCAAGAGCGGGAACTTTATTATTAAAAATAGAAGTCAATTCCCACTCTGGTAATGGTTTGTTAATTTCAATTTGATTTGTATGTAAATCCATGATGGTTTTTATTAACTCAGGTTATGTATTACTAAGATGGAATAAATGAGTTGTCGAATCTTTCAAAATGGCAAGTATATCCATTTGGATTTTTTACTAAATAGTCTTGATGATATTCTTCAGCAACCCAAAACTTAGTAAAAGGTTCTAAAGTTGTAACTACTTTACTAGGCCATCTGTTAGACGCGTCAACTACTTTTATAAAGTCTTCAGCAATTTGCTTTTCCTCATCATTCTGGTAAAAAATAGCAGATCGATAACTAGAACCGCGATCATTTCCTTGGCGATCGATTGTTGTTGGATCGTGAACTCTATAGAAATAATCTAAGATTTCTTTAAAGTTTGTTTCTTCTGGATTATAGGTAAGTTCTATACCTTCTGCATGTCCTGGGTGATTTCTATAAGTTGGAAAATCATTTTCACCACCTAAATAACCAACTTCAGTATCTACAATTCCAGGGCGTTTTCTGAATAAATCTTCCATTCCCCAGAAGCAACCACCTGCGATATAAGCTTTTTTGTATGTTGTCATTATTATTAAAAATTAAGAGTTTTAATTAGGTTAATTTTCTAAATTAATATTGAGACTTCTTTTAAAAAGTCGATTACTTTTTGCTCAGGCATTTCACAAGGTTTTAAATACCTGTTATTTTTCGTTATATAAAAATTGAGACTTATAAAATCATTACCTTGAAGTTCTTTAGCGTATACTTTAAAAGAATTACCATTATTAAAAGTAGTTTTGGTAATGCCATACTTTCTATCTTGGTATTTTCCTTCTGAATATCCTTCAGGTATAGATGTTATAAATTCTAGCATTTTATTCTTTTTGTAAAGTCATAGATTCTGAATTAATACAATAACGTAATCCACTTGGTTCTGGACCATCAGGAAAAACATGTCCTAAATGTGCATCACAAGTATTACACATAACTTCAACTCTAACCATACCATAAGAAACATCTTTCTCATACTTAATGGCATTTTCTTTAATTGGTTGTGTAAAACTAGGCCAACCTGTACCAGAATTGAATTTTATGGTAGAATCAAATAATGGAGTATTACAACAAACACAATTATACTTTCCAGCATCGTGTATACTACATAAAGAACCAGAATGTGCTCTTTCAGTTCCTTTTAAACGAGTAATTCTAAATTGCTCAGAAGTTAGAATTTTTTCCCACTCTTGTTCAGGTTTCTCTACTCTTTTATCTGGAGATAGATTGCCATTTACAGCAAAGTGAATTACATCTTTCCAAGTTAAAATTTTGTTACTCATAAGTTATCCTTTCTTTTTTTACACTGCAAAATTACAATCAAACACTATGTTTTTCCGTACAGATAATTCCTGAGTTTGTATACATTTTCCTCAATAAGAAAAGAGTCGTAATTTTTATGAGTAATTAACTGATAGCACTAATGTTTTTTTCTTTATACTGTTTAGGAGACATTCCAACATGAGTTTTGAAGAATTTAGAAAAATGAGAAGCCTCACTAAAACCGAGCTCAAATGAAATTTCATTGATATTCTTATTAGAAAAACGCAATAGTTTTTTACTTTCAATGACAATACGTTCGTTAATAATCTTTAAAGGAGATTTGGAGTAGTATCGAGTAAATAAATTAGATAATGATTTAGAGGTTAAGTTCATTAAATCTGCATACTCACTAACTTTATGCTTTTCTCTAAAATGCATTTCTACCAGTATATTAAATCTTCTAATAGTATCTAATTTTGGTTGAGGCATATCAGGCTCAGGAAGAATTTTTCTGGCAATTCTAACCGATTTAATTAAAAGTCGCTTTAAAAGAACTAAAAGCATTTCTCCTTGAATATGATCTACAGTTCCAAACTCTTCAACAAAAAACTCATAAAGTAAGCTAAAACTCTTTTGCTCTTTTTCATTTAATCGTACCACAATAGGAGAGGAGGAACCTAAAAATAGTAAGCCATTACAAGAAACTTCTGTATCATGATCTCTAACACAATAAAACTCTCTATTAAAAGAATAAATAATAACTTGTTTATGACTAATTTCAAAATCTAAAAGATTTAAAGGAGTAGCAAATAACATCTGATGCTTTTGAAGTAGCACACTATAACCATCTACATTAATCTTAACTTCATCTTCTTTTGCCCAAATTATTTTATAACAATCACCTCTCATCTTAGGTGCGCTATAAGTTAAGCTTGAAACATCTATTAAATCAAAAACTTCTTGATTCTTGCCTTTATAAGTAAATTCCATGAATATATCTTAGTTAGTAAACCACGAATAGTTTGTCAGCAGAAAATTACTGTAAAAAGAATTCATTTTCAATAAAAAAACTTTTATTCTGAAAATTCTACAAAAGACAACTATAGTTTGTTTTATTAAAAATGAATCATTTATGTTACCTACGAAAAAACTATAGACTTAATTTTTTGCCCAACTCACAGAGGTTTTTAGTTGATTAGTTGAATTTTTTAGAGATTAAACCTGAAAAGATATTCCTTCGCGGACTTATTTGTAATAAATCTAATTAAAATGAAGGGGGTTAAAAATTACTCAATATGCATACTTATTATGTTACTTTTTTCTTTAAAAGGACAATCGCAGCATGATACGAATAAAATAATCGCAATTAAAGGAACTGTTTCAAATCAAGGAGAACCTTTACCTTTTTGCAATGTTTATATTGAAGGTACAATTAAAGGAACAACAACCAATGAAAAAGGAGAGTATACTTTAAAAGTAAGACATGGCGATTATACTATTATCGCACAAAGTTTAGGGTTCAAAAAAGGTAAAAAGAAAGTACACTTAGATAAAGATACGGTTGTAAATTTTAGTTTGGAAGAAGACGCATTAGGTTTAGATCAAGTAGTTGTAACAGCGACGAAAACAAACTTGAATAGGAAAGAAGCGCCAGTATTAGTAACGGTAACTGATAGTAAAATTTTACAGGGAACGCAATCTTCTTCATTATTAGATGGGTTAAACTTTCAACCTGGTTTAAGAACAGAAAATAATTGTCAAAACTGTGGATTCTCACAAATAAGAATAAACGGTTTAGATGGAGCATATTCACAAATATTAATCAATAACAGACCAATATTTAGTTCTTTAAATGGAGTATATGGATTAGATCAAATTCCTGCCAATATGATTAAACAGGTTGAAGTTACAAGAGGTGGAGGATCTGCTATCTTTGGAGCTAATGCTATTGCTGGAACGATTAATATTATTACCAATGATCCTGTTGAAGATAGTTTCGAAATAAATTCAAAGTTTAATTTAATAGACTTAAATACTCCTGAAAGCATACTTACATTCAATTCTTCTAATGTTTCAGAAGATGTTAGAAAAGGAATTACTTTTTTCGGAATGTACAGAAATAGAAAAGAGTTTGATGCGAATAACGATGGCTTCTCTGAGATTACAAAATTGAATAATCTGAATTTTGGTTTTAAATCTTTTTATGAGTTTAACGACTATGAAAAATTATTCGCAGAATTTATCACGATTTACGAACTTAGAAGAGGAGGAGATCAATTTGAATTGCCATCTCATCAAGCATTAATTGCTGAAGAAATTAAAAATAATATTGTAAGTGGAGGAGTAACATATGATTATTTTACGAAAGATTATAAAAATAAAATTTCGTTATATGGAAATGTTATAAATACGAAAGCAAATAACTATTATGGAACAAACCAAGATCCAGATGGTTATGGTATTACGAAAGATTTTACAGCATTAGCAGGAATACAACATACAGCAAAATTTGAACATAATGATGAAAAATCAATAACTTTAACTTCGGGGATAGAAACTAACTATAATATAATTACAGAAGATCGTAAGAATGCATTAATCAGTTATTTCCAGCAAAAAGTACATACAGCAGGAATATTCTCTCAAATAGATTGGAAAATCACAAAAGATTTAAAAGTGCTTACTGGTGTTAGAGGTGAATATTTCAAATCTAACCGATACTATAAAACATTATTTATCGTAAACCCAAGATTAAATGTATTGTATAATTTTAATGACAGTTGGAATTTTAGAGCAGGATATTCTAAAGGGTTTAGAGCACCACAATTCTTTTCAGAAGATGTGCATTCAGAAATTATTACTGGAGAAATCAGAAACGTACAATTAGCTAGCGATTTAAAAGAAGAAACTTCTAATAGTTTTATCGCTTCTTTAGAATATAGTCATCAAGATGAAGGGAATCAGTTTTTAATTAATCTTGAAGGTTTCTTTACAAGAATAAACAATCCTTTTGTGTATGAAAATAGAGGAGTAGGTAGTAACGGATTATTGGTTAAAGAAAAAATTAATGGAAGTAACGCTACAGTTAATGGAGTTAATTTAGAAATAAAATATAGCCCAAACTATGATTTAATTTTCCAATTAGGAGGAACGCTTCAAAATGGATATTACCAAAATACTTATCAACCAGAAGATGGAATAACCACCAATAAAATTTTACGATCTCCACAAGCATATGCAAATGCATTCATAAATTATACTCCTAAAAAATGGGATTTCAACCTTTCTGCAGTATATACAGGACCTATGTATACAACACATTTAGCAGGTTTTATAAGTCAGAATGAACTAGTAAAAACACCAAATATGGTAGATGTAGGACTGAATGCTGGATATACTTTTGAAATAAATGAAGAACAAGAACTAAAAATAACCACAGGTTTTAAAAACTTATTTAATAGCTACCAACAAGATTTTGATCGAGGAATAGATAGAGATCCAACGTATATATACGGACCTTTATTACCTAGAACATTTTTATTAGGATTAAAATATTCTTCAAAATAAATTTAAAACACTATCGTAATACTAAAGCCTTACTATTTTTAGTAAGGCTTTAGTTATTTTTTATAGAATATTTTTAGTTTCTCATTACATTTTCAATACGAATTACTTTTTCTCCTAAACATTGTGGATATTTACATAAAGTAGTTTTGTAACAACTTCCATTAAACTCATAATCTAGCTGGCCAGAAACTAAAATTCCTATTACTTTGTTAGAACATAAGTTAAAAACTGGTGAACCTGAGTTACCTTGAAAACTATCTAAAGAAGTATAAAAGTATTGTAGTTTAGAATTGTTTATAATGTCTGCATTTAAAGCAGCTTTTTTAGGCAATCCGGTTGGATGACCGATCATATAAATTTCATCTCTTTTTTGTAATGCTTTAGAGTTTTCCCATTCTAAAACAGGAATAGATTTAGGAAAGACTCTATCTACTTTAAATTGTACTACGTCTAATTCATCAAACTCTTTTTCAATACTAGTAGGATAAAAAATATTAGAGGCGAGTATAATTGATGAAACCTTTTTCTTCTTGTCTAAGAATTGAAAACCAAATACAATGACATAATCTTTTATCGGTCTTTCAAATACATGTTTGGCAGTGATCATTGTTTGTTCGCTAATAACAAAAGCAGTTCCAGAGCCTACAACAGGTTGATTAGTAAATGCTTCATTAGCGCATAGATTATATGTTTTTTGTAATGTATTATAAAAGTCTAATTGATATTCAGAGTTAGAAATAGCATGCAATCGTTCTTTTTCTATAATAATAGCTACAGATTTTGATGTTTTTATTATAGAAGACTGCCACTTTACAAGAGAATCTAATGCTATTATTTCTAACCGACTATCGTATTTACTAACTCCTTTCAATCTTTCTACTCGATTTCCGCATATATTAATAAAAGTATAATTTTCATTCTCATTTATGGATTCAATTATTGCTGCAGGAGCCCTACTTACAAAACTTTTCTTTTTAACTTGGCCGTTTAAAAGAGGTGAATGTAAGCTGATAATTAAAATTATTAATTTATTTAGTCTCATTTTATTCCTTTATTGTATAAAGTAAAAAGAGGAATATCAATAACAACTCCAATTCCTACTCTATAAGATTCAATATCTAAGAACTCTCCATTTCCATTATCGATGTCTCTTAATCTTGGACCGTATTGAATTCCAGCATTTATAGCAAAAGGAGATTTGTTAAACCCATAACTAATATATAAACCTGGAGAAAATATATCTTTAAAATTGAAATCTGGTAAGGTTCCTGTATCGTTGTTATTATCTAATCGAAATCTAACTGGAGCACCAATATCTATGATAGGAACAAATACACCTAGAGAACCTTTTTTAAGATTCCAAAATTGTGCATACAGTCCAATTGGAGCAGTTATTCCTGCAAAATTTGCATTGTCGATTGTATTACCACTAATTTCTTTTCCGAATAATATACCAGGAAATGAATTAATAGAAACATAAGTAGATGTTTCTTCTTTTATAGAAGAACTTCCCGTTGGTAAAGCAAAAGATTCAAGTGCATTTTCTACATCTTCAGAAGTACTAGAGGTAGCTATATTACTTATAAAGTGAACTAAACGTATTACATTATTATCCTTTACACGGAATACATTAGTTGTTAATTCAGGTAAATACACAGGTATTAATCTTAAAAGATTATTAGTAGTAGTTTTTAATTCTTTCTCTTTGTTTTCATCAAAAACTACACTTTTAAAAGTTAATGAGGCGTATTCTTCTATAGTTTTAATGATTTGGTCTTTAATTCCTGGAGGAAGTTGAGCTATTTTTTTAGATAAAAAAGCTTCAATGGGGGTTTTAAAAGTCTCGTTAAAATCTATTTTTGCATATTCTTTGAGAATAGTTATAATTATAGTCTCGTTTTCAATGGCACTTATAAATTGAGTAAGATTCTTTTTAAATTCTTGTTTTTTATCTTTTATTATACTGTTGTATAAAGTAGTATATAGCTGTTTTATATTAGTTAATGAAGAATTGTTTGAACTATTTATAATATAATTAAGCTGCTCAGCTAGTTTTTTAAAAGCTTCTTTTTTATCCTTGGCATTAGGAATGTTTTTGTAGGAAAGGAATTCTTTTAAAAGAATTAAATTATTAGCATTTATAAAACTGTTTTTTAAATTAAGAATTTTGTTTAAAGAAATTTCATTATTACTAAAATTAGAAGGTATTTCTAATGCATTGATAATAGCAGTAGTAAATTTCTTTTGATGAAGATCTAAAAATATTTGATTGACAGTTGTAGCGGTTTTAAAATAAGGCTTTGTTTTGTGTACAATAGATGTAGTATCTAATCCGCTCTCGAAAAAATTTAATTTTACTCCTTTTCTAGTAATATTTTCGGCAGTTTTAGTAATTTCTTCAGAGAAACCAATCAATGTATTTATCAATTCATATACATCAGTATAGGATACTTTATCATTACTTTTATTAGCTTTCTTTACTTGTTCTATATTTTTTTGAAGTTCTTCAGAATATGATGAAATATTAGTGAGATTTTCTTTTAGAAAAGAAATAACGTCATTAATATTTTTTTCATTTGCAGTAATATTATTAGGATTTGCACTCTCCATCAATTTCTTTAAATTTAAGTCTATTACATCAGTATCTTTTCTGAATTTTATATTGAAATACTTACTATTTTGCTGATGTAAAAAACCAATGTATAAGTAATAAAAATCTCTCATAGAACCGTAATCACTCATAAAATCTAAAGAAACTAACTTTTGCTTACCATCATCTATAACTAACATGCTGTTTGCCAATAATGAGGTTAATTTAATCGTATTAGAAATATTGAATTTAGTAGGATCGGTATCTTTTCCCCAACGCTGAATATTTCTACTGTTTTCTAAAATATCAAAGTATTCAATAGGGTTCTCAGTTTTTGAAATTTGAGAGATCAAATCAAAAGCTTCAAAAGCAAAATCTAAATCAGGATTTTTATGAATAAGTTTTCGAAATCTAGGAGTAGTTCGTAAATCATCTAAATTGGTAATAAGATTATTTAAATCTTGTTCTATATACTGTTTCAAATCATCTATAAAATTTAGAACTTGATTTGCATTAAAATTTTTAAGATAATCTGTGGTAGTAGGTAATAAAACTAAAAGTTCATTAATATAACTTTCTTCAGATGGATTGGTTAGATATTCTTTTACTTTATCAATAACATTAATAGTAAGTTCTTCTTTTATTCTTTTAGCTAGAAATCTAGCAAGTCCATCAATTAATGTTTCAAAAGCCAAATCTCCACCTAAAAAAGGAAGTGCTTTTTGAACAGAAGAACTATAGTTTATTTGTGCTAAAGTATCAGGTTCTAAAAAGAATACAGTATAATATTTATCTATGAATTGACTTAGCAAAAAGTTTAAATAAATGTTATCAGAATCATATGTGTCATTCAAGGCAATTAATCTAATAAAATCTAAATAAAATTTAGACTCGTAATATTCTACTTTTTTATTTATAAGGCTTGATGCATCTCCATAATCAGATGGCATTAGTTCATTAGTTTTTAAAACACTATTATAACGTTTTAAATTATCTTTAATATCATATATTTTTTCTACTAAAATATCTTTTCTAATATTAGTATACTTTTTAACTAATTCGTTAGTGAAAATTGAAGTAATACATAATTTGTGTAGAATTATGAGGTCGTCATCAGGATCCAGTTTACCTTTTAACTTTTTGGTTAATATTTCTTTTTGATCATTAGTAAATTTTACAGTCCCAAGTTTTTTCTTTAGTATTGTTGTTTCCTGATTAGTTAAAGTTTTATTTTCAAGTTTTTTCTTTAAAATTATTGTTTCTTGATTCGTGAAAGTATTGTAGTTTAGTTTTTTTTGTAGTTCCTTTCTTTCATTATCTGTTAGATAAGAATTAAAAATAGCAACAGTTTTTGCCATGTCATTGGCAATGGTCTCTGCACGTAATTCTGTACTAATAGTACCATAATCTTTTCTTAGTAGATCAATAAGGGTAGCTGCATCTCCTGCAACAGGAGCTGATTTTTGTGCCATGATAAATTGAGGACATAGCAATAAGCAAAATAAAAAAGTTTTAAGTTTCATAGGTTTTAAGTTTGGTTAGTTTGTAAAAATGAAATACATCATTTAGAAAATTAAAAATAATCTAAATGTTTGTTTTTAATGGTTTTATGTTTTTTAAGAATTAGATCTGTATAATATCTAGGTCATTTCATTGATAAATATTTGTAGCTTTTCTTTTTGTTCATTATAACTATGTATGGCAAAATCAGATTCAGGTAAGTGTAAAGCCAAATCAATATATTTCTGTTCTTTTTCGGTATTAGAAATGCCCAAATAAGCTTCGGCTAAGGTTAGGTATATCCATACTTGGTCTCCTCTTTTTTTGAACTCTTCTGTAGAGACAATTTTTTCCCATTTATGAATGAGTTCTTTCCAAATTTTAATTGCTTGGCCATAACTTGCATATATGGTTAAATCATCAGACTCGTTCTTTTTATCCAATACAGCTTTAGTAATGTATAAATAAGCGGTATTAATTCCATTGTAATAATCTTGTTTTACATAATACCCTCTTTCATAATAATGCAACGATTTATTTAAATAATCTGTAGTATCTAAAGCTTCAAATAAACGTTTGTTTATTGCTCCTAAAAGACCAAGTGTTTCTGGGTTTGTAGTTTCTTCAGGGTTTAATGTTTGTAGAATTTCTAAAGCTTTAAATAAAGAAGATATTTTATCTGGAATTTCTGATTTATAGGTGTTTAAGGCTAAACGCTGAATGATAAAAACATCGTGTTTATTATAGGTGTTCTCTAAAGCTTCATTTAAAAGTTTTATAGCGACTTCATAATTTTTACTGTTTTTTTCTTTCTCTGCAGCTTCTACAAGACTTGATACAGACTCAGAAGCATCAATATTTTCAATTAATTCTTCATATTCTTCTTCTGTAAAACTCGGAGGAGTAAGATTAGGGATAAAGGTATAAACAGGACTATCAGTTTTTTCGTTTGGATTGTTTAAAATATGAGTTACCAATTCTTTTAAATGTTTTTTAAAACGAACTACTTCTTCATAATCAATACCTTTCCCATAATGTTCATAAGCATGTATTGCAACATGATTAATATCGAATGGAATTCTTTTTTCTTTTAATAAATCATCTTCAGATATAACTATGGTAGTGTTGGGTCTAAGTGCATGCCTAATTCCTAATTCATAAATGGCATTTGCATTTAGTGTAGAGATATCTGCAACAACAAAATCAGCTTTGTAAATATGTTCATACATTTTTACATCTATAACCCCAGTTTGTTTTAAATCTGAAGAACGAAAACACTCGATATTCAATGCTTCAAAAACGGGTTTTATAATATTATTAAAAGTTTTATCAAGATTAATATCTCTACCATTTGCGAAGTCCGTTTTAATACCGTAACCGATAATTACAAAACATGTTTTTTTCATATTAGACATTTAATTTGATTAATTTATATCCTACTAATTTAATGTGTTGAAGCCACTTATTCAACTCTTTAAATTGTATATAAGGAAGGTTTTTAATATGTTTTTTTGAATTCTCAATGTGTTTCTCGATGTGGCTTGTAGTTAAAGGACATTTTTCACCTTTTAAAATATATTTGTCATTTACTACAGGGAAAATGGGGTATATTTTACAATCAGTAGGTTTATAGCCATTATCGCAATTAACTCTATTTTTAGCATTGCATATTACTTTAAAACTATGATCATCTATTTTTTCTATAATTCTAAGATGTGCTATCGAAAACTTATTCTTCTTAGCATATGCTAATTCGTTAGGAAATAAAACAATATAATTTCCTTGATTAAAATCACAACATTTATAGCTGCAATTAGCTGTTGAACATGATTTTATTACCCCATCCATTATTATTTATGAATTTCTTTGAGTCTGTTTATGATTGATAGTTTTAATTTTTTTTCCTGTAAAGAATTATCTTGATTTCGTTGTACTTCAATAATTCTTTCATGAGCAAAATCAAATGGAATTTTTTCATTATGTTTTTCTCTTATAGGGATCCAGAAAACAGGTTCATTTGCAATATCTTTATTAGATAGTGCATGAAACATTCCCGCTTCAAATAAAACATTTGCATTATCTACGAAACTTCCATCTTCTTTCGGTTCAGAAAAGTATGCGATAGCCAATTTACTTGTAGTTATAGCTTTTATTAGTTGTTTGTCTATATTTCCTGTTTTATTTATTTCATTCCACCAAACGAATTTGAATTTTTGCTCATATCGTGCTTCAATTTCTTTAATAACATCAATTACATCTGGTAAGCTTCGAGACGAATATGCTATAAAGACTTCTGGTTTTCTTAAAATATGATTTTGTTTTTGAGTAAGATCAAGTATTTCGTTAACAGCTCTTTTAGTGTTATTAGATTGATGGTTTCTTGCCTGATATGAATATAAAAGTGTAGTTATACTTTTTGAAAGAGTCTCAAAAATTTTTTTAAAGTTCGGATTTATTTCATGAAAATTTTCGAATTCAAAATTAACTACACCTATAGGATCATGCATTCCTTTGTGTTTAAGAGGTAATATTACAGACGTTTTATGATCTTTATCGTCTATGTATTTCCAGTATTTTGGTAGGTTACTTGATGATGACCATAAATCGATACATTTAGAGTTAGGGTTTAGAACATTACCATCTTCAGAAACAACCCATAATTTTGTGTTATTCTCTAAAGCATAACTAATTTGACCTCTTAGCTCATTATTGATCCTTACATCAAATATTTGCCCTATTGCTTCTTGCTTATTACTCCAAATTGTTGTTAAATACTCTTGTTTAGTAGTATTGGTTCTAGATCTAAATTGTACTTCAAAAAATGTAGCTCCAATTATATTTTTTGAAATGTTTTCAAGGATTTGATTTATCTGTTGTTTATTATTATCGTTAATAATATCTACAGATAACGAAAATCTTCTAAAAGCATCAATAGCATCCATAATATTTAATTTTATATACGAAATCTTTTTATTTAAACATTATTTATAGGTCTTCCTTGCTTAACAGCTATTTGCTGAATTCTAACCTTCAATTCTTCTCGTAACACTCGTTGAGATTCCCAGAAAATTATAGGAATATCTTTAGCATCGAAATGAATAACAGTTCCTTTTTTAGCTGTTGCAATAATGGGTTTATTAAGAGCATCTGCATATCCTAACTCATAATATACATTTGGTCTTTCTAATGTTAAATCAACAATTACAAAAGCACATTTTTTAATATGATTGAGCATTTCTGGAATAATTCTTCTAATATCCGTGACTTCATCCATGCGAATACAATCATATTCGGGGTTAAATCTAGAACAGACAATTTTGAAGGAATCAAATGTGTTTTCTA
This sequence comes from Tenacibaculum amylolyticum, assembly GCF_964511145.1. NCBI lineage: Bacteria > Pseudomonadati > Bacteroidota > Flavobacteriia > Flavobacteriales > Flavobacteriaceae > Tenacibaculum > Tenacibaculum amylolyticum. The sequence continues at coordinate 75,198 of NZ_CAZEFZ010000013.1, read as the reverse complement.
ATTCTTCATCATCGGTGAAAGGCATGATAACGAATGTGTTTTTAGAAATTTTCACTCGTTCAGCAAGATTGACAACGGTACTGGCTAATTCCTTATCGTTAATTATACTTTGAGATAAATCTTCAAAATCTTCTAGAGTAATATTATTATTACATGTTTGATGAAAATTATTTTTCTCTTCAAAATAGATTAACTCTGAAGAGCCTTTAAATTTTTTTATAGGCAGAATAGGTTTTTTTGCTATTCTAGCCCAGTTAGCAGCACGTTGTACACCTTCAGAACCACATACGGTAATTATCGCATCGGCATTACTGATAGGTTCAGGAATTTTTAAACTTGGAGTACCTAGTTCCCAATTTTCAAGTTCAGAATCTTTAATTTTTCCAATATTATGTGAAGGAGTAATTCCTTTAGCGATATAGCTGACTATTTTACTATTAATTTCTCCTTCTTTTAATAAAAGAGAGGCGCTTTCAGCTATAATGGCATCAAACTCTGTCATGCATGCATTTAATAATGTATGCCCTTGAGCTATTATTTCTTTCCCTAAGATTTTAGTGAACTTAATGCACTCTTTTTTTAATGGTTCATTGTCCTCATGATAACCTCCAATAACTAAAATTTTCATACTATTAGATTTAAGTAATAATTGAGATACTATTATTCTATATCAATCCTTGCATTGTTTTGAATTCAAAATATGTATGATTTTATTTTATGAGTTGATATAAAGTATTTTTCCCCGTAGATTAAAATTGAATCATATACAAAGGTTTATTAAAAGAGAAAGAAAGTCAATCGTTAGAAATATTGCTTTTTATATCCTCAGAATTAAGGAGGTACGCTTGTTGTCTCTTTTTTTAGAGTTAGTCCTCATTTATAAGGAGGTAAAAACACTCGGTTCTGACTATTGTTTGAATTTATAAACTAATAGAAATTTGTTAAAGAATTTTTAAACACTATATTTTATGTACGAAGTTTACAAAAATGAAGGGTTTGTATGCTCTACTGGAGGGAGAGACAAACCATTTGTGCCAGAAGATGACACAGATAATGGAAATGGAAATCCGAAACCTGGAGGACAAGGAGCCACAACATCATCTCAAGGAGATGATGATGATGATATTAAATGAAGTTAATTTATAAGAAATTGTTATTAAGCATGGTTTTCTTAAATTGTATGAGAAAACCTGCTTTTGTTATTAAAAGATTTCAAAGATGAAAAAAAATATAATCTTAATAATTTCAATTATTTGTTTCAAAAGTATTGTTTATGGGCAATATGATGAATTTAAGGAGATTATAGAAAATACAGATGCATACAAAGAAAAAGTAACGAAAATTAATGAATTAGCTTGGAAAAATAGAAAAGAATATTCAATAGGAATTTTTTATGCGCAAGAGGCTAAAAAAATTAGTGACTCTTTAGGATATGACGAAGGAATATCTACAAGTTTAACTCGTTTAGGAGTTATAGAAAAAATTAGAGGAAATAATTTAAAAGCTATAGAACATTACAAGGGTTCGTTAAAAATTGAAGAAAAACTAAAAAACTTCTACGGAATAAGTAGAGCTAAAATACAGATTGGGAGAATTTATCAAAAAGAAAAAGAATACGAAAAAGCGTTAGAATATAGTAAAGAAGCACTAATAGCTGCTGAAAAACAATCTAACAAAAAGCTTCTAGCAACAGTTTACTACACAATAGCAACGATATATTATAGTATCGAAAATTTTGAAAAATCTTTAGCAAATTACTTTCTAAGTTTAGAGATAAGAAAAAAGGTTGATGATACTAAAGGGCTTGCAAGAGATTATTTAGATATAGGTAATATCTATAATAAAACCTTTAAATACAATAAAGCATTTGTGTACTTAAAGAAAAGTTTGAGCTTATATAAAAAAAATAATAACGAAAGAGGGCTATCTAAGGTTTATAACGGATTAGGAATAAATTATTATAAAAAAGAAGAACTAGATAGTGCTTTGTTTTATTATAGTAAAAGTTTAGCTATTAAAAATGAATTGAAGGACTTAGACAAGGCAGATATTATGAATAATATTGGTCTTCTCTATAAAGAAAAAGAACTATTCGATTTGGCTATTAATTACTTTAGACAAAGTATTGAAATTTCTGAAGGAAATAAAAAAGATTACCAGCTAATCAATTCCTATTATAATTTGGGAGAATTGTATCGAAAGAAGAAGGATTATAAAAATGCAATTCAATTTTTGAATAAAAGTTTGAAGTTAACAAATAAATACAATGAAAAGTATACTAAACTTCAGCTATTAATGAGTCTGGCAGAAACGTATGAAAATTTAAAAGAATATGAAAAAGCATCTTTTTTCAACGAAAGTCATATTGTGTTGAGAGATAGTATAGATGCTACATACAGAGCTTTAGAAGCGTTTGAATCTAAATATGAAAGAGAAAAACAAAAAAACCAGTTATTGGTAAAGGAAAAAGAAATAGATAAAGAAAAGAACCTTAGAATAGTCGCAGAAAATAGAAAGAAAACCATACAGTTGTATGCATTAACAGGGGGAATTGCACTGATAGCATTATTATTTTTTGCTTTATTTTTTGCTTATAAATCGAAAAAAGCTAAAGAGCTAGCAGAAAAAACAAAAGAAATTGAAGTTCAGAGAAATATTGAACTACTAAAAAAACAGGAATTGAAATCTATTAAAGCTATGATTAATGGTCAAGAGAGCGAACGAAAAAGAATTGCACAAGATTTACACGACAGACTAGGAAGCATGCTTTCTATGGTGAAATTAAACTATAAATCAATTGAAGATAATATAGATAAACTAAAAGAAGAGAATAAAAAGCAATACTCACAGGCAAATGCATTATTAGACGAAGCATGTAATGCAGTAAGAGAAATAGCTCATAACATGGTTTCAGGAGTGTTAACAAAATTTGGGTTAGTTGCTGCCTTAGAAGATTTAAAAAACACAATAAAAGGAACTAATACGTTTCAATTAGAGCTTATAACGCATGGATTAGATGATAGATTAGAGAATAATTTAGAAATGGAATTGTACGGCATAGTTCAAGAATTAATCCATAATGTAATCAAACATGCAAAGGCTAGTGAAGTAAGCGTGCAATTATTAAAACGTTCAGACAGTTTAAACTTAACAGTCATAGATGATGGAGTTGGTTTTGATAATTCTATTGAAGTTACTGAGTCAGGGATGGGATTAAAAGGAGTAGCGTCTAGAGTGAATGCATTAAACGGCACTATAGATATTGATACAGGGAGAGGGAATGGAACAACTATTAACATAGAAGTTCCAATATAATGAGAGAATTAATAAAAAGTTATTTATGAAAAAAATTAAAGTAATTATAGCTGATGATCATAAAATAGTTATAGATGGATTAAAGTCCTTATTAGAATTAGAAAAACATATTGAAGTAGTTGGAGAGGCAGCTGACGGAAAACAAGCTTTAGAACTAATAGAAACTAAAGATGTAGATTTGGCAATATTAGATATAGAGATGCCTATACTTTCTGGGATAGAGTTAACTAAGATTATCAAAAAAGATTATCAAAATGTAAAAGTATTAATGTTATCAATGTATAACACGGAAAAGTTTGTACATAGCGTAATAGACATAGGTGCTAATGGTTACATATTAAAAAATAAAGGAAAAGAAGAATTAGTTTTGGCAATAAAGTATATAATGGAAGGAGATGAATATTTTGGTAGAGAAGTAGAAAAAACATTTAGACAAAGTCAAAAAAAGAAAAATGATGAGATTAAAAATGTAAAACTGACTAAGAGAGAAATTGATGTGCTAAAACTAATAGCTATAGGAGATACAACACCAATTATTTCAGAAAAGTTATACATAGCGCATAGCACCGTGGAAACACATAGAAGAAATTTAATAGAGAAAACAGGAGTAAGAGGAGGATCTAAAGGACTTGTTAAATATGCTTTTGAAAAAGGATATATGTAATATTATACACATTAAATAATAAAATAAAAAGTCATTGAGAAATCAGTGACTTTTTATTTTTGATGTCTGTTTTATATCCTTAAAAATGAGGAGGAAACCGTTTTTTTAAATCAATAGTTTTGATGTTTTTTTTGGCAGATTATTAAAGCAAATTTGTAGTGTTAACCTTAAATGTATATAAGTTATGTCACTACAAATACAATATTCAAAGAAAATTGCAAAAGAGCTAGGGAAGGTTGCTGTTTACTTACCAGGAGAAGAAATTAATGTTGGAGACATAGTACAATTTCCACATGGAATAGGAATATTCCGAACAGCTCCTTTCGGAAGCTTTCAAAAGATTACAGATTTAGAAAGTTTAGGAGCAACTTATGAAATAAAGGAAGATGCAGATTCTTCAGATTCCTATCAATTTACAAGTGAGAATTCAGTTGATTTTAAATTTGAGTTAGGAGGGAAAGTAGCTACAGGAATCGAAGAGTTACCAAGCGGTAAAGGAAAGATAAAATTATCGTTTTCAAAAAAAGGAGCTATTTTTTTTTATGCACTTAAATGTAACAGGGCATATATAAATAATATTCTTAGTCTTGAAAAAGAAATTGTTGATAATGGCAAAGAAATGCAATGGGATAATACATTCCTTATAACTTCATTAACAATTGCTAAGAAAGCACTAGTAGTACAATCTATTTCTAAAAATTCAGAAATAACTCTTGGAGGAGATATTAAAGGTATATCAACAGGGAAACTAGAACTAGATGCAAATGCTAATATCAGTCTAGAAAAACAGAAAGGAGACATGTTGATTAAAGATTGGTCGGATGATGTAACTGTATTTGTAGATGTTATGCGCTTTAAAAAGAAAACCTTTGGTAAAAAAGAGAAAATTTTTAAATCGGATACATTTTTAGGAGATCAACCAGAATTTAGAATTGCATTAGAGAAGGTAGACCTTTCTCAATATATCTAATGAATAAAACCATACAAAAAGTAAGATCAATGAGACGTGCGTTAATTGTAGGAATTAATCATTATAAAAATGCTCCTTTAGAGGCTAGTGTTAATGATGCTAGAAATATGTATGAAGTATTAAGCAGAAACAATGATGGAAGTGTAAATTTTGATTGTAAGTTATTAATTTCTGAAGAAGATTCTAATCAAAGTAATATTACAGTTACCAAACTTAAAAAAGAAATTTTCAATTTATTTTATCAAGAAGCAGAAGTAGCAGTATTATATTTTTCAGGACATGGAGCTTATACAGAAATAGGAAGTTATCTGGTAACACAAGATGCAAGGAGATATCATGAAGGAGTTTCATTAGATGAAGTCATAACATTAGCGAATTCTTCGAAAGTTAGCGAGGTTATTATAATCCTAGATTGCTGCCATAGTGGAAATTTGGGAAACCTTAAAGAAATTGGAGGACGTAAAGCAATTTTAAGAGAAGGGGTATCTATTTTAACTTCAAGTAGAGACACACAACTTTCTTTTGAAAAAAAAGACGAAGACCAAGGTGTTTTTACTTCCATAATTTATGATGCATTAAAAGGAGGTGCTGCCGATCTTTTAGGAAATGTAAATGTTTCTGGTATATATAATTATGTAGATCAATTATTAAATACTTGGGAACAGCGTCCTATTCTAAAATCTCATATTTCAAAAATGGTTTCGCTTCGTAAATGTGTTACCAAAATAGAATTAGAAAAACTAAGAAAACTAACAAGATACTTTCCTAGCAAAGAGTATAACTTTCCGTTAGATCCAACTTTCGACGAAGATTTAGATCCTTCAAATGAAGCAAATCAAAAAATAATGAAAGACTTAAGAGAGTACTATAAGCTAGAACTATTAGTGCCTGTAGGAGAAAGATATATGTATAGGGCAGCAGAAAATAAAAAACCATGTATGCTTACAAATAAAGGAAAATATTATTGGGAGATGGTAAATAACAATAGAATCTAAAATAAAATGACAAAAAGAAAAACATTCATCAGTCACTACCACGAAGATGCTTATTATAAAGAATTATTTGAGAAGCTTTTTAAAGATATTATCGTAAATAAATCAGTCAAACCAGGAGATATTAATAGTAATAATAGTGATGATTATACTAAACAATTGATTCAGAAAGAGTACCTTAAAGAAACAACTGTATTAGTTGTTTTAGTAGGGCCTAAAACAAAATGTAGAAAACATGTCGACTGGGAAATTTCTGGAGCTTTAAATTATAAAGTTGGGAATTTATACTCGGGATTGGTAGGAATATTATTACCTGAACATCCAGATTATAAAAGACCATTTTACAATGATTATAACATTCCTGAAAGACTACTTACTAATGTTAAAACTGGATATGCAAAAATCCATAATTGGACTACCAATGAAAGTGAGATGATGGAAATTATTAACGATACTTTTTATAGAAGAAAATCGCATGCAAATGAGAGGGTGAATAATTTACCTCAAATGAGAGAAAATACTTGTGGTTAGATGTAAGAATATTGACATGGATAAACCGTAAGAATTAAAGCAAAATAATATGATTTTAAAAAGGAAGTATGACATAGTAATTTCTTTTACAGAAGCACAAAAAGAAATCGCAATGAATATAAGTTTAGCATTAGAGCTACTAGACATGGTTCCTTTTTATTATCCATACAAAGAAGAGGAGAGCTTAGGCAAGAATTTAATAGAGAACTTAAAAAATATATACCAAAATGAAGGTGTGGTCGTAGTAGCAATCTTTTCTGAAGAATATTTCTTAAAAAAATACACTTTAATAGAATTTAAAGAAATACAAAAAAGATTACTAAACGAACCAGATTGTTTAATACCAGTATTGTATGGAGAAGTTGAATTACCAACTTCCTTGAAAGGGTTAACCCATATATGTTGGGAAAAAACTGACCCTAAATCTATAGCTAGTATTATTAAAGAGCGAATTGAAGAAAAGATAGATTTACTTTTTGATAAAAGTTTTTCAAAAATTAAAAAAGCATCTAAAGGAGAATTAATTGATACAATTAAAAGATTGAATAAGTTCAAGAAAATCAATAAAGAAAATATTCATTTTTACTTAGGAATATGTTACTACCATTTGGATCAATCTAACTATAATCTTCAAAAATCTATAGAAAATTTTACTCAGGTAGTAACAATTAACCCAACTTTTCACAAAGGTTTTTATTGGTTAAGTAGAATAACTATTGAGCAAAAAGGAATCAATAGAATCAAATACAAAGAAATCTTACAGCCAATAGATTGGTTGAAAAGAGCAATAGAATTAGCCCCTGAAGAAACCACTTATGTATTATTTGCGAAGTTTTTAAATGAAAAGTTTTTTAATAAACATGGGCTTAGAAAACCATTTTAATAAACATGATTACACTAGAAGAACGAAGAAAAATTAAAGAATATTTTAAAAGATTTCCTACTTGGACAATCTGGACAATACTAATAAGTATACCTTTTATAGGAGTATATGGAATAGGGATTATAGGATTTATTATTTCTGGTATTACGATTTACAAGTGGCAACAAAAAATAGATGATAAACAATTTGATTATTATCGAAATAAAAGTTTAAGAGAATTAAGAAAAGTTGCATTAGAAAAATTAAGGTTAGATGAATCAGAACTTGTAAGAGATAACGAGTCTATAATAAGTCCAAAATACTGGAATATTGGAGGTGCTAAACTTGGAATGAAAAAAGGGAAAGATGATGTTTTAAGATATTCTCCAATAGGAACCAATCTAATTTTTTTTACAGAGAATAAACTATGTATTTACCAATGTGCTTTAGATTTATTTACAGGAAACCCATTAAATATATGTAGCTCTAAATATTACTACCAAGATATAGTAGCTATAGAAACTCAATCGCATGCATTTAGTATTAAGGAAGGAGAATTAAATGAAAAAGCTTTAAAATATATGCCAAATCTTAGAAACAATGTAATTAATGGAGTAATTCAAATAAATCAATCAGAACAATTTGTTTTAACAACCAAAGGGGGAACAGCAGTTAAAATTCAACTTCCAGATTATAGTATTCTTAACTATGGATTAAAAGGGAAACTAAGTCATAGTAGATCAGATAAAGCAATTGCTTCAGTAGAAGCAATGCTAGATAGTAAAAAATCATAGAAAATAAATTAACTAACTAACCATAAAACTTTAAAACATGCAGGGATTAAAATATAATGTAGATTTAGTAATGTGTATAGATTGCACAGCAAGTATGTCTGGAATTTTAAATACGGTAAAAGAGAATGCATTGAAATTTCATTCAGATTTATTAAATGCATTAGATGAGAAGGGGAAAGAGATTTCTCAATTAAGAATTAGAGTGCTTGCTTTTCGAGATTATTATTACGATGGAGATATGGCAATGGAAACATTAGATTTTGTGACTTTACCAGATCAAGAGCATGTTTTTTCTGAATTCATAAATAATTTAGAACCTATGGGAGGAGGAGACGAACCTGAAAATGGCCTTGAAGCATTATCATTAGCAATAAAAAGTAATTGGGGAAAAGATGGAGATAGAAGAAGAGAAATTGTTATTGTTTGGACAGATGCATCTGCTCATTCTCTAGAAAAGAATACAGGTTCTAAACCATCTAATTACCCTAGTGATATTCCAGAAAATATGGATGAATTATATGATTTATGGGATGGACAGAAAACACCTATGAATGCTTCGGCAAAACGGTTATTAATATATGCACCAGATTCATATCCATGGTCAGATCTAAGTAACGATTGGGAAAGCACAATGCATTTTCCATCAAGAGCTGGAACTGGATTAGATGAAGTAAGTTATGAGCAAATCTTAAATGCAATTTCTAATAGTGTTTAAAATGGAAAGCTTAAATAATGACTTTTTCCTAAAGGTTTGGGGAGAAAAAATAAAAAGTAAAGGAGAAGATGCTCATCCTCTTTGCTTGTCAAAACAAGATATATCAGTTATTGGTGTTTGTGATGGTATGGGGGGAGCAGGTTCCAAACTTTATACAAATAATAATTCAAAGAAGAGTGGAGCAGCCATAGCAGCTACGACTGTTTCAAAGACTGTAACAGAATATTTCTTAAATGTATTTAATGAGGAAAGTTTTGAATTTGATATAGATAAGCTAAAAAAGCTTATAAAGGAACAATTACATGAAATTAGTAATTTGTATAAGGAAGAAAAAACATTACTCAAAAGTAAATTAATAAGTAGCTTTCCAACCACACTCGCTATTTTATTATTGTTTAAAAGAGATGAAAAAGTTGAAGTAACATCTATATGGGCAGGAGATTCTAGGAATTTTACATTAACTAAAAATGGATTACTACAATTAAGTAAAGATGATCTCAGAATAGATAACGATCCGTTAGAAAATATATATAACGATTCTCCATTGTCAAACTTTATAAAGTTAGAAGATGATTTTAAATTGAATCATACAACGTTTGAAATCGAAAAAAAGAATGTGTTTTTTTCTGCAACTGATGGATGTTTTCAGTTTTATAAATCACCAATGCATTTTGAACTTATGTTACTTAAAACATTATCTGCTTCTAATAGCGTAGATGAATGGAAATTAAACATAGAAAAAGAGTTGCACGAAATTTCTGGAGATGATTTTTCTATGGCATTAGAAACTATTGAATTTAAAAATTTCGATTCAATTAAAAAATATTACCAAGATAGATGTGATTTGCTACAGAATCTTTTAATAGATATAGATCATATAGAAGTAGAAGAAAAGAAACTTGAAAATACAATAGAACATTATCAAAAAGAAATTATAAAGAGTAAGCAAAAAAAGAAAGAAAAGTTATTGCAAGTATGGAAAGAATATAAAAAAGAATATTATAAAAAAGTAGAAAGTTATGTTGAAAGGGGAGAACATTAATGGATATATCATTCAAAAAGATTTTGAAACATCAGGACAATCAAAATATAGTACGGGCATAAGAGATGGAGAAGAGTTCTTTATCAAAGAATTTTTCAAACCCAAATACCCAACTCCAGAATCACGTGGTAGTGAAGAAACTAAGGTAAGGAAACAAAAACGCTGTAAAGCTTTTGAAGAACATCATGTTCCTATTGTAGAAATACTTAACGAAAAATGTGGCCGAGGAGGCAACTTAATTTATCCTTTAGATTTTTTTAGAAGTGGTACCACTTATTATAAAGTGTATGAAAATATTAATGTTTCAACGATAAGTGTAGAAGAGCTATCCAAACTCCCTTGGCAGGAAAAACTAATAATTTTTATAACAATAACTAAAAGTATATCCATATTACATAGTATAAACCTTGTACACGGAGATATAAAACCAGACAATATTTTAATTAAAAAAACAAAGAAAAATATTTTTACAACAAAACTAATAGATTTTGATAATGCTTATTTTTCTGAAAAACCTCCAGAAAATTCAGAAGAAGTAGTTGGAGATCAGGTATATTATTCTCCAGAATTAGCAGAATATGTAATGGAAGGGACTGCCTGTAGAAGAGATTCACTCACGGTTAAATCTGATATTTTTTCATTAGGACTAATATTTCATTTATTTCATACAGCTAAAATACCAAACTTTGATACCAAATATAAATATTGTTGGGAAGCTGTATTAGATGATAATTTATCGATAATTGAAAGCAGTTCGAATGAAAAGTTTAATAGTTTGATTCAAGAAATGCTTTCACGATCTACAGAAGACCGTCCAGACATTAATGTCGTTTTTAATAAATTAAAAGAATTACAAGCATCAGCTAAAAGACCATCTGCAAGAAAAAAAGAAGTTTATAAAACTAGTAGACCAGAATCAGTAATTTCTTCTAAAAAAGCATTGAAAATTTCAGCAAATATTAAAAAAACTAAAAAAGAAGAAAAGACAGAGATAGCTTATAAAGGAGGAGGGTTAAAAGGAAAACTAATCAGTAACAAAACCAAAAAATGAGCTGGCAATGTAATTCAGATGAACATTGGAATCCGACAGAGGTATCAGTTTGTGAAATTTGTGATACACCTCGCCCAACAGGAGTTCTTTATTTTTTTAAAAGTAGAAAAGGACTTTTTTTTAGTTGGAATTTTAAAAACTGTAATTTATTCAAACTGAATAATGAAGAATTAAGTATAGAAGGAGAAAAAACAATTCCTTTAGATATAGACTTCATTAATCTTGAGATTTCAAATAACAATACTCAATTAGTTAAAAAGATAGATCTAATAGATTTAGAAAAGGGTGAAACCGATTTTGAAATTCCTATTTTACCTTCTTTTGGAGTTATTTTAGAAAATAAGACAATAAAAAGTATAAAAGGAACTGATGTTAAAGTGCCTTTTAAAACTAGACCAAAAACTAAAAAACTTACAATTGTAGATGAAAGTGAAAAAATTGTTTTTAATGAAGATGAATTCACAAAACACTTTATAGTAAAAAATGTTCTTTATGATAAAAAAATAAGTTTTATAGCAGAAGATGAATATGGAAATATTCTAGAAAGCGAAGTAACTATTTTAACTTTTAACAATGTGTTAGAAGAATTACCATTGCAGCCATTAAAGGAACATTTTCTAGATACTGAAAAGATTAGTTTAAAATGGAATTATGTGCATTGTAGTGAAGTAACTTTGGTAACGCCTCACAAGACATATACAAGTGTAGAATATAAGGTAGATGATTTTAAAATACCAATAAAGACAGTAAGTGAAAAAACAAACACAAAATGTACTTTATACATATCAGATTTAATAGGAGGGAAAAAAGAACCTATTAGCATAAATGTACCTGTATATCCAGCAATAAAAATAGATAGTTTTAGAGCTTCAAAAAATACTATTTCTCCTAAAGAGATTGTAAGAATAAATTGGAATATAGAAAACTATTCAAAAATACTGTTACATGCAAATGAAGCTGTCTTTGATGTGACTTTGAAGAAAGAATTTCTGTTAAGACCAGATGAGTCGTCTATTTTATATTTAGAAATAATTAGTCTTGGTGAAATAGAAACGATCATTTCAGAAAGTATTCATATAGAAGTTTGTCAGCCTATAGAGATTGATTTTACTTGTGATGATAAAATCCTTATAGAAGGACAAAACACTACAATAAAATGGTCAGTTAAAAATGCTACATCAGTTAAACTGATTTCCGATGAAAAGATACTTGAAAAACTACCGAATAAAGGAAAATTAACTATTTCCCCTAAAGAAGATAATTACTATAGTTTAGAAGCTTCTAATTCAATAGATACTTGGAGTAGCACACTAAAAATTAAAATAATTCCAACTCCTAAATTAGAATTAATAACACTACCAATTGCTCCTAAACTTTCTTTTGTAGAGGTTTTTGATATGAATTTAAAAGAGAAACTTCCAAGTAAAGAAACTGTAGAAATAAGTAATTTAAAAATTCTTCAAAGAATAGCGTATAAATTAAAAGGTATTAAAAAAAGTGTTAGTTACTTTTTTTTGAGTGAGATAGATAGAAAGAATATTAGTCATACAAAACTAAAATTGCATCCTGATAAATACTTTTTTAAAAAAGTTTTAAAACCATTTAAAATGCTCTCAAAATGAAAAAAATATTAAAATCAATACAATATTTTTTCTGGTTATTAGCTGGATCAGATATTAAAATACTAGAAAAAACACCAACAGATCAAAACAGACATGCAAATGTTGGTTTAGCAATATTCACAACTACATTGGTTGCTTTTGTAACTGGGTGTTTAGCAGGATTACAATTCGCACCCAAAACAGAATATAAATGGGGTTTAGCACTTTTCTTTGGAGGTTTATGGAGTTTGCTTGTCTTTACTATTGATAGGAACATGGTGCTAACGCTAAAGAAAAATCCTAAACTTAAAAAACAAAAACTAATTAAACCTTTCTTGTACAGACTATTTTTATCAGGATTAATCTCTTTTTTTATTTCTATACCATTAGAACTATGGATTTTTAAAGATGAAATAAAAGAACAAATGAAAAAAGATGATGATAAAAAAATAGAAGAAAGAAAGCTAGCATTAGCAGGAATATATGATTTGGGAAAGTTATCAGATGAAAAAAGAGAGATAGAGGAAGATATTAAGAATCTTCAGACAAAGTTAAATGCATTTGAGCCTTCAACTCCTTCTTATTTAGCTTCAAAAGAAAAAGCTATAAGAGCAGGAATAACTTATGAAAGGTATGATACATATTACAAAAATCAAGTAAAGAGAAGGAAGGAATTTCATAAAAAATGGAGAAACAGAATAGTATTTAATAATGACGGTCAAAGAGTAAGAATTGGAGATTTACAAAAAATAGAACAAATAAAATACAGAGATAATAATTATGCTAACTGGAAGAAAATTTATGTGTTAACAAACACAAATGGTAAAGAAACATTACAACGTAATAAACTTAGAATAAAGCGAGACAGTTTAGAAGAAATTAGACTTCAAATTTTTAATGATTATTACAGAGGAGTAGAAGCAGATAAAAAACAAAAAGATAGTATAGCGTTAAAAAAACAAAAAGAATTATCTGTGAATAAAGGAAAAGTAAATACAGAAGTTGAAGATTATGAGACTTTAACAAAAGATAATAGTGGTTTTATTAGCCAATGGATAGCTCTTAACAACTTACATATAGTAGGTGATGAAGCGTCTGAAAACAAGAAAAGTGAAGCTTTTTGGATTTTGTTCTTTATATGGTTTATTAGAGTAGTGTTTTTTACAATAGAATTGCTGCCAACATTAACAAAATTTACAACACCAGTAGGTGCATATGATTGGGCAATTTATGAAGAAGAAGAAAAACAAAGAAAACTACTAGAAAAGAGAAAAGAGCTAAAATTAGCAGAAATGGATAGTGAAATTGAAGTTGAAATAGAAGAAAGAAAAATTTTAAAAGAAAAAGGATTGAAAAATTTAGAGAGTAAAATCCTTGAAGATTATTTTGAAAGACAAAATAGAATCGCAACTAAAATGATGGAAGTATGGGAAAAGGAAGAAATGGAAAAGATAAAAGAAAGTATATAAAAAATAACTATTCCCTCTGTCTTAATATGGAGAGAATAGTTATTCTAAACATTATTTTACAGTTAAAAGAAGATCATTAATATCACCATCTTTAATAGTAAGAATATACAAGTTACCATATATCTTTTCGTCTATTTGCTGATATTTATTTTTCTTTAAAAATGAATTTACCAAAGTAGGAGTAGAATTACTATGTCCTACAATAACTACATTTTTCCCTTTTGTAGCTTGTAAAAATTTGGCAACATCAAATTTACGTGGATTATATTTTTCTACTCTTACACGATTTTTAGTAGCAATAGGTTGTGCTGTTTGTATAGTTCTCTTGTAATCTGTAGATAATACCTTATCTATTTTATAATGCTGAAACATATCAGCCCATTCTTGTGCTCTTTCCTTACCTTTTGGAGTAAGGTCTGGATTTTTAACATTCAATACTTTTTCAGCATGACGAATAAAAAAGTATCTAGATGATTTTTGAGCAATTAAACTTGCTGGTAATCCTAATAAGAAGATGTATAAAAGTAATTTTTTCATAGAATAAAAATACAGTTTTTGTAGAACACTCATGCTTTTTTAACATCTATTAAGAGCTATAATTTATTAAAATATAGTTACAAGTTGTTTCAGGAATTATATATGAAGAAATGTGTTTTAGTGTAAGAAACTAAAGTTTTAGCGACCATTATTTAAGAATTTATTAATGAAATGTGATTGTAGTTAGTAATTCATAAAAAATAAAAGAGAAACTATTTTAGACTATAAATGCAAGAAATCAAATACCCAGAAATAAAACTCCATAAAGGTAAAGCTTTAGAACTTTCAGATTTTCGAGACATGGATTATTATGCTGTGAATCAATATGAATTACCTATTGAACTCATGATGGAAAATGCAGGGCTACATTTAGCATCAGTTGTGACTAGTAAAACTGATTTATCAAAGACAATTAAAATAGGTGTAGGAAATGGGAATAATGGAGGAGGAGGTTTAGTCGCTGCACGCAGATTAGCTTCTTGGGGTTATAAAGTATACATAGATGCATTCACAGAAATTACAAGAGAATTACCTTTATTACAATTAAAAAGAGCATTGAAGTTTGGTGTTAGTTTAGAAAACATATCAAATCCAGATGTATGGATCGACGCTTATTTAGGATTTTCTCAAAGACTACCTCTAAAAGAAGCATTAGAAACGAGAATAATTAAGGCAAATGAAAGCGACTGTCTTCAAATTTCATTAGATATTCCAACGGGTTTTTTAGGAGATATCAAAGTGAAATATTTTAAAGCAGATACAATATTATCACTGGCTGCACCAAAAAAAATAACATTCAATTTACCTGATAAAGTAGAATTACTAGTTGCAGATTTAGGAATTCCACATACCGTTTATAAAACATTTGGAGTGGAAATATTACCGTTTCATACTGGAAGAATTATAAAAATAGACAGGAGTTAAAAACCGAAAAATAAAACAATGGCAGATAAAAAAAGAAATTTTGAAGTACTTCAGAATAGAGCAATTAATAAATCTATTTCTTTTTCTAAAGAGGAACGTAAAGAATTAGGCTTACAAGGTTTACTTCCATACACAGTAGAAAAACAAGAAACCCAAGTAGAAAGAGTAATGGAAAGTATCAGACGCAAAGCTTTTGATATTGAAAAATATATTTTGTTATCTGCTTTACAAGATAGAGACGAACGTCTTTTTTATAAAGTAGCGATTCAGCATATAGAAGAAATAATGCCATTAATATATACACCAACAGTAGGGCAAGCAAGTACTGAGTTTTCTCATATTTTTAGGCAGCCAAAAGGTTTCTATATTACTCCTGAAGACAAAGGAAATATTCGTAAGAATCTCGATAATTGGCCAGAGGAAGATGTACGAATTATTGTAATTACTGATGGACAACGTATTTTAGGTTTAGGTGATTTAGGAGCAAACGGAATGGGAATTCCAATTGGAAAATTAGCTTTATATACTGCCTGTGCAGGTATTCCTCCTAATCAAGCTTTACCTGTAATGCTAGATGTAGGAACGAATAATGAAGATTTACTAGCTGATTCATTTTATATAGGGTATCCTAAAAAGAGATTAGAAGGAGAAGCTTATATGGAGTTAGTAGAAGAATTTGTGCTGGCAATTCAAGATAAATATCCAAAAGCATTAATTCAATTCGAAGACTTTTTAACACCCAATGCATTTGGATTATTACATAAATATAGAGATCGTGTTTTATGTTTTAATGATGATATTCAAGGAACAGCAGCAGTAGCTTTGGCTGGAGTGTATGCTTCTAGTAGAATTACTAAGATTCCATTTTCAGAACTAAAGATTATGTTTTTAGGAGCAGGATCTGCTGCTACTGGAATTGCAGATTTAATGGTAGCAGCATTTATGGAAGAAGGATTGAGCGAGGAAGACGCAAGAAAACATTTATGGTTTGTAGATTCTAAAGGATTAGTTGTGGCAGGAAGAGAACGTTTGAAAGAGCATAACTTACCATATGCACATGATTTTGAAGAACATGATTTTATAAGTGCTATAGATGCAGTTAAACCACATGTGTTAATAGGAGCAACAGGTTCTCCGGGAACTTTTACACAGGAAGTAATTGAGCACATGACGAGTATAAATGAACGTCCAGTAATTTTTGCATTGTCAAACCCAACTTCTAAAGCAGAATGTACAGCAGAACAAGCTTATACTTGGAGTGAAGGAAAAGCAGTGTTTTCCAGTGGAAGTCCGTTTGGAAAAGTAATATTCAAAGGAAAAGAATTTTATCCAGGACAAGGAAACAACGCATATATTTTTCCAGGATTAGGTTTAGGAGCATTAGCGATTCAAGCTAGAATTATTCCAGATGAATTGTTTTTAGTAGCAGCTAAAACACTAGCAAAATTGGTAACCGATAAAAATATTTCTGAAGGAGCTTTGTATCCTAGATTAACAGAAATTAGGTCATTGTCTTTATCTATAGCAATAGCTGTAGCAGAGAAAGCATATGAGTTAGATATAGCAGGAATAGAAAAGCCTAAAGATTTACAACAGTTTATTGAAAGCAAAGTGTTTGATCCAAAGTATTAGGAAAAGAAAAATATGTTTATGTAAATCATTATAGTAAAACGAGGTTTGTATTTAGGTGAAAAAAATTTCGATCATAATTCCTGTATATAACGAAGAAGAACATATTGAAAAAGTATTACTTCAAGTTATAAATAACTCTTCTACAAAGAATATTAAAGAAATTATAGTTGTTGATGGAGGTAGTACAGATACAACACCTAATATTGTGTCTAAGTTTAAAGAAGTTACTTATTACACTGCTGCAAAAGGAAGAGCAAAGCAATTAAATTATGGAGCTAAACTGGCTAGAGGAGAGCTGCTCTACTTTTTACATGGTGACTCTTTTCCTCCTCGTAATTTTGACGAAAAAATAATACATGAAATTCGAAATAATAATATTGGATGCTTCCGATTAAAGTTTGAAAATCCTAAGCATTATTTGTTGAAAATATCTCAATGGACAACACGATTAAATTATCAACTATTTCGAGGAGGAGACCAATCATTATTTATTAAAAAAGAAGATTTTAATAAGTTAGGTGGATTTAATGAAAATTACATTATCTATGAAGATATTGAGTTCATTAATAGGGTTTATAAATCTTATAACTTTAAAATAATCAAAGATTATATAATTACTTCAGAAAGAAGGTTTATAGAAAATGGTATATGGAAACTTCATTTTAATTTCTTGATGATTCATATAAAACATTGGTTAGGAGCAAGTCCTAAAACATTATTTCATTATTATTCGCGTAAAATCAAGTAAGTAAAACGAAGTCCAAAAATAAAAGAGTTTAATGCTGTACATCTAGTACATGTCTAACTTCTTTTTCTAACCATAAAAAAGGTAAATACTCTTTAAATTCAGGCAATGCATTATTATGGTAAGTATGCATATCCTTTTGTAATCGTTTCAGTCCTTTGTATAAATTATTTGAATTATCAATATTGTTTTTATGAAGGTTGTAAAAGCGTAAGTAAAAACCTAAAATATCTCGAACATCAAACTTAGGACCTTTATAACGTAAACTATTTTTCATATTTAAACACTCTCTATAAGCATCTTCATAATCGTTACGTAAATAGGAAACAATACTGTATAAAAAACGACAGATATACTTCTCATAATCAATTAAACTATTACACGTAGGAATAAATTCACAAAGCAAAGCTTCGTCCTTTAAAAAAGCATATAACATTAATTTTAAGAACTTAAGTTTTAATTGCAATGAATCTGAAACATGAGCAATATCACTTTCATAATAATGTATCTTTTCTAAAGCGGTATCGTAATTTTCTTGTCGAATTAAATTAGAAATATAATTAAATATTAAAGTAGCTTTTAAAGAAGCTTCTATACTATCTTCAACTTTTAAAAGCTCTTCATAAATCGTATTTGCTTTATCATACTGATCTGTTAATACATACTCATGAGCCAATGAAATATTACAAAACTGTTTTTCTTCTTCTATATTTTTAAAAGTTTCAGGAAGTTCATTTAAAAGGGAAATACATTTCTTTAAATGGGCAATATTATCGTCTATATTCTTACTAAATAACTCGTATTTATAAGTTAGATATACTTCATATAATTGATCATTTTCATTCAAGTAATTATAAGCTTCATTACTTTTTGAATCTGTATTAATAAGATTAGAAATTTGTTTTTTCTTAATTTCATTCTTGTATTGGTGATTTAGGTAAAAAGCTCCCAAATATGCCATTTGTAGCGATAATAAATTATCAGCGCTCTCAAAATTTCTAACCTTTGGAGTTAGATGATGCATATAATTGTTTATCTGTAAACTTGTAATAGAAGAAGCCATTAAGTAATCACCATCAGCCAAAGCGTGGTTTACAGATTCTGTATAATCTTTTTCTATAAGATGATATAACTTTAAGTGATCAAAAGACTTTAAAAGGAAATAATTATGAATGTTTAAATTGTTATTAATAGTCTCATGAAAACTTTCTTCAATTAAGAAGTCTTCTATTTTTCGAGTTAAATTTCGATATACATTACGCAGTAAATAATCTTTCTCTTCTGTATACGGATTATCATAAAGTTTTGTGAAAATCTCCTCTTTAGATAAGGAAGAAATATCACGATTAATAAGAAGTTCAAACAACTCTACGTATTTACTCTTATGCTCGTGGTTTAGCTTAAATTGCTGGCTAAGTTGATGGATTTCTGTTTTAGATAACGCAGTTATCAAATCAAATAATTTGTTACTTCTCATAATTTTTAATAATCACAAAGGCAGTTTTTTTATACTAAAAGATAAGTTTTTATTCTAATAACTTTGAGGTGAAACTACGAAAAGCAGTTGAAAGAGAAAGAAATTATTAACTAAAATGATTTTTTAAACGAAAAATAATTCAAAACTATAAAATGAATATAGAAGTAAATAAGAACTATAGAAATGTAATAAGCATTGAGCTTGTAGGCGAAAAAGTAACAAAAGAAAATATTGCGAAAATAGAAGAAACTGTTGCAGCATTGCACGAAAAAATAGATGATATTCATTTTATAATCCTAATAGGATCTGGATCTAGCATTAGTTTAAAAGCTATTTACGAAGTTTTAAAAATGGCTGTTAAAGAACATAAGTTTATACATAAAGTGGCCATTGTAGCGCATAGTAATTTTATAAAAGCAGGAGTAAAGTTAGACAACTTAACATTACCATGGCAAGAAAAGTATTTTGATATAGATGCTGTTAATGAAGCTTGGGATTGGGTAACTGTAGAATAAATAGTTGATCATATATCCTAAGATTATTAGTAACCCTAAAAGTTTAAAAAGTAAGACGAACAAAATAAATATGAAAACAAAAATAATTTTAACAGCCTTTGTTTTAGCATTTACAGTAGCTTGTAAAAACGAAAAAAAATCTAAAGAAGTTGAAGTAGAGGAAACGGTTATTACCGATGGAGAAGATACATTAGTAGAAGAAACAGTTACGCCAGTTGAAAATAATGAAAAGCACGAATGGAGTTATGAAGGTGAAAATGGTACACAGAATTGGCATAAAACGCATCAAGATTGTGGAGGAGATCATCAATCACCAATAGATATTGTAACAGAAGAAGCTGAGAAAGCTGATTTGGGAGAACCACATCCAAGTTATAAAGAAGAAACAATGATTCATAATGTGATTAATAATGGCCATTCAGTACAATTTAATTTTGAACCTGGTGATCATCACATTTTTAATGATGTAAGATATAACTTAAAACAAATTCACTTTCATGAACCTTCTGAACATACCATAAATGGTGTTAGATATCCTATGGTAATTCATTTAGTACATAAAAGTGAAGATGGTCAAATATTAGTTTTTGCAGTAATGGCAAAAGAAGGAGAGGGAAGTGCTCCATTTAATTTCTTAGAATCTTACTTGCCAATTAAAAAAGGAGAAACTAAAAAAGTAGGTAAAAACTTTAACTTACCTAGTATTTTACCAAAAGACAAAGGATATTACTACTACGTAGGATCTTTAACAACTCCACCATGTAGCGAAGGCGTAAACTGGATTGTATTCAAAAATCCAATCACGGTTTCTAAAGAACAAATAGAAAAAATGCATCAGTCATTACCAGATCATAATTACAGACCAGCGCAACCATTAAATGGACGTAAAGTACTTATGACTGAATAAAAAATATAAACCTAATCTGTTTTTGTGTTAATCGCTTTTATATAAAGCCCTTTTGGAAAACAAGGAATACGGATATATAATTAGACAATAAAGTTTGTGAATTGAGTATTGTAGTTTTAATTGTGTTTACATAAACTGGTTTAACTATTTATATAATCCCCTTGTTTTCTTCCCTTCCCTAAAAAGAAATCCATGCTCATGTGGATTTCTTTTCTTTTAGAATCAATTTTTATTTAAAAAGATAGATTATGTAAACTTATTGCATAAAAAAACTGTAGTAAGACATTACTACAGTTTTGTATTTATTGAGTTAATTTTTATTAACCGTTTTTTCCACCGTGACTATAACTTCCTGTTTCTTTTTCGGTTAATGATACCGAAACAGGATGTTGCTCAAAGTGTGCCAATGCACGTTTCATGTCATCTACTAAAAGATTACCCATGTCGTAGCTAAATCCATGTTTTACTAAAATACGTTGTATTACTAAATCAGTACGATTTTCTGGCATTGAATACGCAGGAACTAACCAACCACGCATACGTAAACGATCTCCAAAATCGTATAAATTAAAGTTTACATCTGCATCGTCTTTTAATTTCCATGATAATGCAGGAATTCCACCTTCACCGCCATAAATAATTTCGAAAGGTCCTAATTTTTCAATTTCTTTAGCTAAATACTGTGCTGTTTTATAACAAGCATTATGAATTGCACGATACCCTTCTTTTCCTAATCGGATAAAATTGTAATACTGTGCAATGATTTCACCACCAGGGCGAGAAAAGTTTAAGGCAAAAGTTGGCATATTTCCTCCTAAGTAGTTTACATTGAAAATTAAATCTTCTGGTAAGTTTTCTTTATCTCTCCAAATAATCCAACCGACACCTAGTGGAGATAAACCAAATTTATGTCCAGAAGTATTAATCGATTTTACACGAGGTAAACGGAAATCCCAAACTAAATCAGGATCTACGAATGGAGCAATAAAACCACCACTAGCTCCATCTACATGAATAGGAATATCTAAACCTGTTTCTTCTTGGAATTTATCTAAAGCATCGCTTACTGCTTTTACAGGTTCATATTGACATGTATAAGTTACTCCCAAAGTAGGAACTACACCAATGGTATTTTCATCACAACGTTTTAATACTTCTTCTGGAGACATTATTAAACGATCTTTTTCCATTGGAATTTCACGAATTTCAATATCCCAATAACGACAGAATTTATGCCAGCAAATTTGTACAGGTCCAGTTACTAAATTAGGTTTATCTGTAGGTTTACCATTTGCTTTTTGACGTGCACGCCATTTCCATTTTAAAGCCATTCCACCTAGCATAGCAGCTTCACTAGAACCTGTAGTTGAAGTTCCAATAGTATTGGCAGCATCCGGAGCATTCCAAAGGTCTGCTAACATATGCACACAACGGTTTTCAATTTCAGCAGATTGTGGATATTCGTCTTTGTCAATCATGTTTTTGTCCATGCTCTCAGCCATTAATTGTTGTACTTGTGGCTCTGTCCAAGTAGTACAAAAAGTAGCTAAATTTTGACGAGAATTTCCATCTAAAATTAATTCATCGTGTATCGCTTGATAAGTTGGTTGTGCTTCCGATTGATTTTCTGGAAACTTAAATTTCGGTAAGGTTTTTCGCATTTCCGATGTTGCATACGCATCATCTATTAAATCCTCAGCCAAATTGTTGGTATTATGTAATGCCATTTTGTTTCGATTTTTAAGATTGATATTATTAAGAAGCTTTCCAGCTTTTTTTTCTGAATTTATAAATAATAAAAGGAATTGCAACAAACACTAAAATTACGATTGTTAGCAATATAAAATATTGAGTTGTATTGGTTACAGGTAATGGAGTAGGAGGAATAAAGCCAATAAAGAAACAAGCTAATGCACATAAAGCTCCAATTCCACATACTAACCAAATACCAAATTTACCGCCAGGAACTTTATAGGCTCTATGAACATCTGGTTGAGTATAACGTAGTTTAATTGCTGAAGCAAACATAAGGATGTACATAATGCAGTATAAAATAACGGCAATTGCTGTTAAAATTAAAAACATACTATTTACATTACTGGTTACTAAGAATAATAAACCAATTAATGAAATAAAAATAGCTTGTCCAATAAGCATTCGCGTAGGTACTTCGTCTTTATTTACTTTTTGAAAATAAGTAGGTAAATTTCCTTGTATGCCTGCTGCCCAAAGCCCTTTTATTGGTCCTACAACCCAAGTGCTTACTTGTCCGGCAGCTCCCATAGCAATTAAAAAAGCTATAATAGGAATTATCCATTGTAAATGATATTCTGTAAGTACTAAGGAAAATGCTTGAATAGCTCCATTTACAGAATTTATTTCTTCTAGAGGTACAATAAATCCTACAGCAAAAGCACCAAATAAGGTTAATAAGAACCCAATGATAGCCGCAGCGAATAATGCTATAGGAAAATTACGCTGTGGATTTACTACTTCTTTTGCATGAGTAGCCGAAACTTCGATACCTACAAAACCAAAAACAAAGTTTAAAAATAAAATAAGAGCACCCGTATTGGTAATTGAAGGAACTAAATTGGCCTCTGTAAGTGATAAATCTATATGAATAGGATTGCCTTTTACTGCATAAATAATTCCAGCAATAATAAGTAAAACTGTAGGGAATAATACGCCTACATTCAAGGCAATACTAGAAATTTGTCCAGAACGCTTTGTCCCTTTAAAATTCATAAACGTAGCAACCCAATAAATTACTAGGATGCTAATTGTAATAAAGTATTTATTATTCCCAAGTTCTGGATTAAATGTGTATGCTAAGGTTCCACCTACATAGGCTAAAATACTTGTAATCCCAAAAATACTTTGTATCCATTGAAGCCAAACAGCTAAAAAGCCAGCTTTAGTACCAAAAGCGGCTTCTACCCAATGAAATACACCATTTTCTGGCCAACCTGTAGCTAGTTCTGCAGAAACCAATGCAATAGGAATTAGAAAAGCAAATACAGTAACAAAATTAAAAAAGACCATTTGCAAACCTGTTTGTGCCATTGCAGGCATATTACGCAAGGTCATAAACAAAGCAGCGGTCATAAATAATAAAGGGAGTACCGTAAGTTTTCCTGCGTTTGATGATTGATTTTTCATAATTATTTTAAGATCTTTTTGTTTAGATTTTATACGGATAACTTTAGTTTATTGTGTCCAAAAAATTTATTTAAAACGAGTTGTTGATATATAGTGACTACTGAAAATATTCCAGAAGCAATTGGTATAGTTTAAACTCATTATTATGTAATTTTTGTTTCTCTTCAAATCGTGAGGTCATGGTCTTTTATACTGTTTCAACAAATAAAAAGGCCTCATCAATTTCAGATAAATCAAAATAACGTTTCTCTCCAGTATGTGTTATTTTCTGAATAAGAGGAACCAAATGTGCTACAGTTTTAGAATGTGCAACTAAAGCTAAATGATGAACATGCTTAACATTATTAGCAATAAAATGTAAGTGTTCAAAGAATACATTTAAATGAACTTCAGGAATTTTGCCTTCATCCAACTTAATTAATAAATTAAGTTTATCGTAACTTTCTTCTAGTTTTTCTTTAAATAATTTACGTAAATACTGTTCATCAACTTCTGTAAAGCTTTCAAGAACATCTATGGCTATAATGTTACTTGAATACGTTTTTAATTGTATTAACATAGTAGAGTAGTTATGATTAGAATAAAACCATAGCAAGAGACTAATTATAAATGTCTTTTGCTATGGTTTTATATTGTTATATGCTATAGTTTTTTCGTTCAAACTGTATTTTATTGATGAATTGCTAACTGATTTTGTAGCTGTTGTACAGTTTTTTGTAAATGTTCTATTCGATTTCGCATTTGTTGAATGACTTCAATTCCTTCCATATTAATATTTAAATCGTAATGTAAACGAATTACACGTTCTATGACAGGCATATCTGTAATGGCAATGAATAGAATATTATCCTTTACGATGAAATCAATAATTTCAAATTCCTTTATTTGTGCAATAAAGCCGTTGTCTAGATTGTGGTGTAAACAAACGTCTTCAAATTTTATAAGTTGATGTGTTTCCATAACTTAGACTGTTTTAGATAATTTTACAAATAATTCACGCTGTTCGTCAGTCAAGTTACTAGGTATCTCAACAGTATAAGTTATGTAAAGGTTACCAAATTCACCTTCTTTTTTATACACAGGAAACCCTTTGCCTTTTAAACGAACTTTTGTGCCACTTTGAGTTCCAGCTTTTACGGTAAGTTTAACCTTATCAGTGAAGGTGTCTACAGTAACACTACCTCCTAGAACAGCTGTAAACAAATCAATAGTTTGTTCAGTATACAAATCAGCACCAACACGCTTAAATCGCATGTCTGGAGTAATATTAAAGGTAATGTATAAATCACCTTTTGGTCCACCATTTACACCTTCGCCACCATGTCCTTTAATTTTAATGGTTTGCCCATTTTCTACACCAGCAGGAATTGTAATACGAATTTTCTTATCGTTAATAGTGAGTATTTGTTTTTGCGCAGTATATACATCCTTATCCGTTAATTGTAGCGTAGCATTTACATCTTGTCCTCTAAACTTTGTAGATTGATATTGACTACGACCACTAGCTCCTCCAAACATTGAACTGAAAAAATCTGAAAAATCTTCTCCACCAAAATCTGAAGAAGAGTATTGTTGATAGGCTCCACTACCACCAAACCCTTGTGTATTTTGATGTGTTCCTCTTTTTTTAGCTTCTTCATACGCATCCGCATGTTGCCAATTTTCACCATACGTATCGTATTTTTTACGTTTTTCAGGATCGCTTAATACCTCGTTTGCTTCATTGATTTGTTGAAACTTCTTCTTAGCTTCCTCATCATTAGGATTTACATCTGGATGGTATTTTCTAGCAAGCTTTCTGTAGGCTTTTTTAATTTGTGCTTCGTTAGCGGTTTTATCAATTTCTAAAACCTTATAGTAATCTATAAATGCCATAGTACACAGGTTTTAAAGCAATACATTTTTCAACTTAAAAGAAGCGAAGGTTTGTACAACACCGTAAGCAATAAAAAACATTCCTAAAAGCACGGTAAGTTGAATTCCTGAAATTACGGGACTATTAATAATCATAAATCCAAAGATTAATGAAATAATTCCTAGGATATAAAACCATATCTTAAGTTTACCTAAGTGTTTTCCTAAAATAGAAGGAATAGAAACTTGAGATATTCCTAAAAAGATTACCCAAAATCCAACAAAATATGGTAGAATTTCCATAGTAAAGGTAGGGCTAGTAATAATTAAAAGTCCCAAAATAACATCGAGTAAACCTTCTATTAAATACCAACTTTTAGAATGATCGTTGTTTTTTTTAGCAAACAATGCATACAAATAAGAAATACCAGAGATTAATAAGAAGTAACCAATGTACAAGCCGCCTGTATACAATGCTTCAGCTGGATTATATAAAGCAATTACTCCAGCGATAATAAATAAAATTCCTTTTAAAGTGTTTACCCACCAATGATTTTTAATAGTGTTAGCTTCAGTAGTCATTATAATTTAAAGATTTAATTTGGTTGTTTGTTTTGTCAAGACCTATTTAAGCAGCATTGGATTCTGAATTAAGATAACTTTTATTGCAAAACTCGGTTGTTTTAGATTGCAAAAAAGTACTACTACAAATAGTTTTTTCTAGACAATATTTATGTTCCTTGATAAAAATAACGAATATTATGCAGACTAGTTAAAATGTTTTTTAGAGTAGATAACACATTTTGAGGCTATTTATACTAATACATTCTAGAAAACAAAAAGCCTTCCAGACGCGGAAGGCTTCAGTAAGATCTCTTCCGAGATCTCGGGGGAGGGAGGATACCATAAAATTATTAATATTATCCTTATTAGCTCAAGGAAAAACACCTTTTCAATTAAGAATTTATTTTTAGGAGAGAATATCTAAAAATAATCTCTAAAAAAAATCTTTTGTAAGTAGTTGAAAAATAAGGAATAGTTAATATTTATGTTAAAAAAAATAAAATTCAGGGTTTTATCTACAAAATTTTTATTTTCATCAAATTATATTTGACCAACCATTTAAATTAATCAACTTAACCCCCGAAATACAGAGTTGAGTTAGTAGAACCTTTTAAAAATGAAAGTTTTTGTTACAGACGACCACGATCTAATCTTTAGTGCTTATGAAAGTTTATTGAAGTCTTATGGCCATACAATGGTAGGAGCTTCTAAAACTGGACAAGGACTTATAGATTGGCTAGAGAACAATACTTGTGACATAATTCTGTTAGATTTATCTATGCCTGAAATGAACGGTATAGATGTTTTAAAAGAATTATTTGACAATGAATACGTACCAAATATTATTATTGTTTCTGGCTCTTATGATGTAAAACAAATACAAGAATCTATTTTGTTAGGAGCAAAAGGGTTTATTTTGAAATCTGAAGTTCAAAATGTATTGGGAGAGGCATTGGAAAAAGTAAACCATGGCCGAAAATTTTTCTCAGATACCATTGTGGACGAAATCATTTTACGGCAGCTTGAGGAGGACAACATGATCACATTTGAGGATATTTTATCTGACAGAGAAGCACAGGCATTACAGTTAATGACTGAAAACTTTGATACAGATGAAATATGTGAAGAAATGGAAATCACAAAAAGCTCTTTTCATACGCTAACTGCCAGAATGCGAGATAAAATTGGCGTACGAAAAAACATTAGGCTAGTAGTACTAGCCATAAAACATAGGTTTAATTTTAGGTAATTAACACAAGGAAACCTATACAAAAACAAGAAACTTAAATATTATAATTTTAGTGGTTTAACTTAAAAATCACTAAAAATGAAAACGTTATTTAAAATTTTTGTAGTAATTGTATTAGTAGTAGGTTTAACTTCTTGTGGAAACAACAACGAAGTAGTAACACAAAATGGAGAAATCATTCAAGTTGACCAATTCGGAATCGATAAAGGTGACGGAACAGCGCCAAACAATTCGGGAACAGGAGAAGATCCAGAGGCCGATGACGAATAATTTGAAATTACTGAAATATATATTGTTAGGAATACTTTTTGCAAGTCTCCTTTACGCGTTTGAGTTTTTCGAAAAGTCAAGTGAAGAATATATCCTTGCTAAAAAGGAGTATTTGGAAATGAAATCGGCAAATAAAGAAGCATTAACTGATGTGAAAAAAGTTGCAATAGGAACAACTCAATATGAAAAATATACTAGCGTAAATAATGATTATAAGAAATCCACAGAAAAATATAAAGAGGCAATAAAGCAGGAAAAAGTGTTTGGATTTGATAATTTTCAGATTTTTGCCTTTAACCTGTTTCCCATAATATCATTGCTTATATACTTTATTCTGAATTTATATAAAAGTTTTAAAAATGAACCTAAAAACTTAGGAATAAAGTTTATTCATGGAGTTTTTATAACATTTGCATTTTTTAAGCTATTTTGGATTTTCAAAACATTTCAAGACTTTAGTAAACCAACTTACTATTTAATGACAATTTTTTCAGCATATTTTGTTGCTTTAGGTGTTTATTTGATAAATAGACAACAAGTTAGGAGAAGTAATAAAATCAAGAAGAAATTGTTAAAAGTGTCGTATCATGCGCTTAAAAATGTAAAGGAAGAAAAGCTAGAAGAAATGGCGAAAGTAATAGAAAAACCTATGTAATAACAATTACAAAAGACAACCTTAAAAAGCTTTGCTGAACGGTAGCAAAGCTTTTTTTAACCATGCTAAAAAGCAATTCGTCTATACTTTTGAACCGTTTAACGTTTCATAACATAAGTTAAACTAAAGATTTCACGAAATCGATATATAAAAAGTAAATTGCAGTTTAGCCACCTAAAAAATCAAAAATGCAAAACAAGTTAACTATATTGTTAATTGAAGACGACCAAATTGAGGTAATGAAATTTAATAGGATTCTAACAAAAATGGAATCGAAGCATAATGTTATAGAAGCAAATAATGGAGAAGAAGCTTTAGATTTTCTTTTTAAGAAAGAAAATTTACCCAATATTATCTTACTAGACTTAAATATGCCAAAAGTTAACGGTATAGAATTTTTAAAAGTTTTAAAAAACGACGACGTCTTAAAATACATCCCAACCATAGTATTAACAACTTCTAACAACCATAAAGACATACTCGAATGCTATAAAATTGGTATAGCTGGTTATATGGTAAAACCATTAAAGTACGAAGACTATAAAAATAAACTGATAAAATTATTATCTTACTGGAGCGTTAATGAATTGATTACGGTTTAATAATTTTAGTCATAACCAAGCTTATAGCAACTACTTACATTAGAATTTAAACTTGTTAATTCTTTCATTTCATAAGCATAAGAATTTTTAATAAAGAATTTCCATAGTTCTTAAAACTAAAAGTTTATGGACGAGAATGAAATTATAAGTTTAAAAGAGGCTTTAGAAGAAGAGCGCAAAGCTCGGAAATTAGCAGAAAGTAAACTTGAGAAACTAGAGAAAAAAACATTAAAGCTCAAAGCAGATAAAAAAGCGTTAAAAGAACGTGTACTTCAAAAAAAATCGGAGTTAAAAGGTGTATTTGAAAACATTAACGATGCATTTGTACACATAGACCTTAATGGGAATGTGATAAAAATGAATGATGTTGCAAATACAGTTTTTGGTTATGAGTTTGATAAAAATAATCCTCTTAATTTAATGAAGCTGGTACACCCAGCAGATTATAAATACACGCTAGAAGCATTTCAAAAATTAGTTAAAGATGGGTTCTATTCTAAATATAGATCTAGAATTATAACTAAAGACCAAACTGTAAAAATGCTGGAAGTAAACTGTAGTTTGGTATACGATAAAGAAGGAGAAGTAATAGGAGCGCAAGGTATTGCAAGAGATATTACACAAGAAATAGAGGTGCAGGAGTTAATGGGTGAGCAGAAGAAACAATTAGATATTATTTTTAATAATTCTCCTATTGGAATTGCACTATCTCAAGAAAAAGATGAAGACTTTTTACTCGTAAATAAAGCATTAACTGAAATGCTAGGATATACGTTTGAAGAACTAAAAAAGTTGAAAGTAGATCAATTTACGCATCCAGATGATCGATTTAGATCTAAAGAATTGAGAGATCGATTGTCTTCTGGAAAATTAGAGCGTTTTGATTTAGAAAAAAGATATATACGAAAAAACGGAGAAGTACTTTGGGCTAAAACAGTAGTACAAGCAGTTAGGAGTAAAGATGGAAAAGTGAAATTCCAAGTAGCCATTGTAGAAGATATCACCGAAAATAAGTTAGCAAAAGAACAATTAATTGAATCGCAAAATAGATTATCGTCTTTAGTATCTAATTTAGATAGTGGTGTATTGCTAGAAGATGAAAAAAGAGAAATTAGCATTACAAACAAAAAGTTTTGTGATATATTTTCATTAGACATTTCGCATGAAGAACTTATAGGAAAGAATTGTTTAAAACTATTAGATGAATCAAAAAGCTATTTTGAAAATCCTGAAAAAATAATTACTAGAATTAATAAGCTGGTAAAAGATAAAAAAGTAGTTTTAGGGGATGAGTTAAGATTGATAGATGGAAGAATTTTAGAAAGAGATTATATTCCAATTGCTCAGAATAAAGAATATAAAGGACATCTTTGGACTTATAGAGATGTGACGTTGTCTAGAAACTACAGAAAGAGTTTAGAAGCACATAAAAAGCGTTATAGCAATATTATAGCAAATTTAAAACTAGGATTAGTAGAGTTAGATAGTCATAATAAAGTGCTTTCTGCTAATAAGAGTTTTATGAAGATGACAGGGTATGATGAAGATGAAATAACAGGAAAAGACATTAGAATTCTCTTTAGAAAAGAAAAAATTAAAGATCTGATTCAAAAGAGAAATATAGAAAGAAAACAAGGCAAATCTGGATCGTATGAGTTTAAATTTATAAATCATACAAACGAAGAAAAAGTTATCTTAGTAAGTGCTGCACCTAATTTTGATATTGGAGGAGAAATAATAGGATCTATAGGAATTATTTTAGATATTACAGATATCAAAAAGCTAGAGTCCCAAAAAGAAAAATTATTAAAAACTTTAGAGCGGAGAAATACAGAATTAGAAGAATATGCTCATATTGTATCTCATGATTTAAAATCGCCACTTCGAAGTATTTCAGCATTAACAAGTTGGTTAAAAGAAGATCATGGAGAAGCGCTTGGAGGAGATGGTATAAGAAATGTAGATCTAATTCAGGAAGTTGTAGAGAAAATGGAACGTTTAATTAACGATATCCTGAATTATTCAAGTATTAATAATAATACAGCTAGTAATGAGGAAGTAAATACATTAGAAGTTGTAAAAGAAATCAAGAAAATACTATATGTGCCTAAGCATATAAAAATTAATATCAGCAATAAATTACCTGTAATAAAAGCAGATAAAATTAGAATACAACAGCTTTTTCAAAATCTAATGGGGAATGCTGTAAATTATATAGATAAAGAAAAAGGAATTATAAATATAGATTGTAAAGAGAAGAAACATTCACGTATATTTAGCATACAAGACAATGGTGTAGGAATACCTAAAGAATATCATAAAAAGATATTTGAAGTTTTTGAATCATTAGGAGATCATAAAGACTCAACAGGAATAGGCTTATCTATTGTTAAAAAAATTGTAGATGTATATGATGGAAAAATTTGGCTAGAAAGTGAAGAAGGAAAAGGAACGACGTTTTTTATTGAATTTAAAAAATAATAACCATATGTTACAAGAAGCCCCGAATCTTAACTACATCCATGAGCTCTCTGGAGGAGACAAAGAATTTGAAGATAAAATGATTTCAATCTTAAAAGAAGAGCTGCCAGAAGAAATAAAACAGTATAAAATTACTGTGGAAATGAATGTTTTAAAACAAACTGCAGAAATCGTTCATAAACTTAAACATAAAATTAGTATTTTAGGCTTAGAAAAGTCATATGATTTTGCTGTTCAATATGAAAAAGAACTGCTTCAAGGAAGCGATAGTAAGCATAATGATTTTCTAGAGATATTAAATACAATGTCGAACTTTTTAGCTATATAAGTACATAAAACAAAACCTCCTGTTAAATGAATTGTTTAATCATTGATGACGAGACAGCTGCAAGAACAATTATAGAGCAGCTTTGTAAGAGTGAAGGCTCTTTAAACGTAATAGAACAATTTTCTAATGCAATACAAGCAATCAAATTTTTAAACCAGAATGAAGTAGATCTAATTTTTTTAGATATTCACATGCCAGATTTTACTGGTTTTGATTTAATACAAACTTTAAAAAAACCACCTAAGGTAATTTTAACTACATCAGATGCAAAATTTGCAATAGATGCTTTTGAATACGAGTGTATTGTAGATTATTTGGTAAAGCCAGTTACATTACCTAGATTTTTAAAAGCTATAGATAAAGCAAAAAAGTTTACAATAGGTTCAAAAGAAGAGAATGCTTTAAACAATACAAATAGCGAAGAAGCAAAAGAAGAAGATTCTCAACTATATGTAAATATAGATAGAAGGTTAATTAAAATAGAAATCCCTAGTATTTACTTAGTAGAAGCAAAAGGAGATTATATTTTAATAAAAACCGACAAGCAAAACTACACGGTACATTCAACACTAAAGAAAATAGAAGAGAAGCTACCGAAAGATTTATTTTTAAAAGTCCATAGGTCTTATATTATCAACCTTAAAAGAATTATAGATATAGAAGACAATAGCGTTTTAATAGCCAAAGATGTGGTACCAGTAAGTAGATCTAACAGATCTGAGCTTATGAAACGCTTAAATTTATTGTAGTTTTATGTCTAGTAATCAGTAGTTTAATTCAAAACAAAACCCATTCATCGTTTGTTTTATTCATTTAGTCTACAGTTAGTAGTACTGTAGCGAATGTTTTCTTGTACGCTAAAGTTACGTCGTAACTTTGTAGTGTAATTAAGATTGAAAATAGTTTTAAATACATAAAAAGTACAAAACATTCTGAGAAAATAGTTTTGTTTTTCATTTTTTGAATTCCCCAATTTTCAAAAGTGAAGGTTTTAGATTTATTTGGTTGATTAATATTAAGCCCTTTTGTGATACTTCAAAGCAATCGGGTTTTTTTTATGGAATAAAATCAACTATTTGTAAACGGTTAAAGGTTGATTTAAAAGTACTACAGTCATTTTAGAATAAGCTTCACATTCATGTATAGCTGTTTACTTTATTGAATAAGTACTAGATAAAATCAACTCATCGAACCATTAATACCGTTAATCTACAATTCTAAGAAGGCATAACGAAAATCCCTTAAAACACTGAAGAAACAAGATATCTTTGAAGTGTAGTTAAGTTTTAAGTTTTAGTTTTTTTCATTTAAAAATGCACTTCATTAAATTGAAGGTTTTTAGATTTATTTGGTTGATTAAGAATCCTTTTGCAGAACTCAAAATGCAGAAGGATTCTTTTTGGTTTATAGGTTAACTATCGACGAATGGAATAATTGTTTCAGTTCGTCGACGATTTCAAACAAGTAGTCTACAGTTAAAGACCGAATAACGAAAGGTTTTATAAAAAAGAGAGAAAAGAAATATCTTTGAAGTGTAGTTAAGTTTTTTAAATACATAAGTACGTAAAAGTACATAGTTTTGTTTTTTCATTTTTGAAAAATCACACTTCATAAAAAATTGAAGGTTTTTAGATTTATTTGGTTGATTAAAATCCTTTTACATCCCCAATATGTAAAAGGGTTTTTTCTTTTTATAGTGTTTTAAAAACATTAGTTTTAGAGCTAAGTAACCATTTTAAACGTAAACCTATTTCTGTAAATGAAAAACCTGCTGCCGTAGCAGAAGCAATATTAGTATACTGTCCATAAGCATTCATTAACAATCTATCAGAAAATTTATATCCAATTTTAGTTTGTATTCTATAAGTTAATTGCTTGTCGTCATTTTCAATTTTTTGTAAACCTAAAGCACCACCAGCATGATAAAACCATTGTTTTTCTTTACTGCTATTTTCATCTTTTAAGAGTTCTACAAATAATTCCATATTATTAAATTGACTGGGGCTAAAATAAATAGTTGGAACTTGATCTTTAAACGTAATAAATTGATAGTTTATACCTCCTTTAATTACAGGATTTTCTTTAAAAGTATAATATAATGAAGTAAAGAATAAATGTCTTGCATTATTGTCATTTTGAGTAGTGTAAAAATACTGTGTATACAAACCTACATTTAAGTGTGTGTTTAAATTATAGTTCATAAATAAATTATCGCTTACAATTTTTCGTTCTAATAAATCAGCATTAAAATTCTCAAGCTTTTTTAAATAACCAACTTCAACTTGATGTAGCGGAAAAGGTTTTGCACTTACAGAAACATTCATTAAAAATTGATTGTACGTAGTTGTTTGCGAGGTTACATTATCTATTCCTATAGCAGATTTTAGATAAGTACCAGGAAATAATAAATAATTAGCGCCAAGTTTTATATGATGTGAACTTGCGGTATTTTTAGTAATAGTATTTTCGGTGTGTTTAGAAGAATAATCACCAATTAAAGAGAAACGGGTGCTTAATGGAAATGTAAGTGTAGTGGCAGAGGTAATTGCATTATTGTTTCCACTATCAAAGTTATAAGCCACTTTTTGTTCTAGAGATGGAGTAAACTTTAAGATGAGCTTTTTTTTAAGCCCAAGCGCATCTTTTTGATCCTTAAAAACTTCTAATGTTTTTTCTGTAGCAGCATACGACCCTAAAAAGTCATCATTAGCAAATAAAGCGTTAGCTAACCCTAAATTTCCGTCAAAAGATTTAGAATCGTTCTCCAATATTTTTTTATACGTGGTAATACTTTTATCAAACTTACTCATATAAATATTAGCGGTAGCAGAAAGTGCTAAAACCCAATTTTCATTGGGGTATTTTTTATCCAAATCACTAATAAGTACATTGGCCTTAGAAAACTTTTTATTCCAAATTAATGCTTGGATATAACGTTCTACAGCACTTTTGTAAAGACTTTCATTGTTAATTATCGTTACTTTTTCCATAGCATTTTTAGCAATGGCTAAAGCTTCGGTATCATTTTTTTCAAGATGACTAACTAAAGCCAAACCAATAAGCGAACGAATTTCATCTTCTTTAGAAGTATTTAAAGCTTTATAAGCAATTTTGGCTTTTTCAAAATCCTTCATAATAATATAAAGATTAGCCATTTGTAATAATGTGTTACTATCTTTTGGAAAATCAATTAAATTTTCCTCTAATAATGGGACTGCTTTTTCAAAATCTTCATGTTGTTGTAGTAAATAAGCATAACCTAATCGAATGTATTTTTTAGAAAGCATAGCATTAGGGTTACCAGGAGAAACAGTTAATGCTTTGTTTACATAAATAAGCGCATTTTGGTATTCTTTTAAGTTTGAGAGTGTATTAGCATAACCTAATAAAGCAGGAAAGCTTTTAGGATGAGCATGTACTAATTTTGCGTAATACGTTTTTGCTTTTGAAAATTCACTGTTCCATAAAAGAGATTCCGCATAATTCAATTGAATCTCCAAATCGTCAGGAAATTCTTTTAGCAGAGAAGTAAAGATTTCATTTGCTTCTTTAGGTGTTCCACTTAATCCAACAGCTCTACCATAACACAGTCTGGCTGTTTTGTTTGTAGGATACTCCTTTAAAATAGTTTGAAAAAAGTTTTTAGCTTCAAGAAAGTCACCATTTTCTAATAGTTTAAAGCCTTTATTCATGTCCTGGGCGAATAAACTTTGTATAGAAAATAAGAAGCATATGGTAAAAAGGGGGAGGGACCTCATAAACTAATTATTTTTAAATTATAATAAGATTTTGTTTTAAATATAAACTATATAAAACAATCTTTTAGTCTGAAAAACAAAAAGTTTTATTGGTTAAACTAATAGAATTCCGTAAATTACGAAAAACTTAACCCCCCGAAAGTTTGAAATTTTTTAACTACCAAAAGCTAACTCCCGAAAGGGTGTTCATGCTAAGTGCACTTATTGTAAATGCTGGAAACTATTTGTACAATCTACTTGTGGGAAGAATACTTGGTCCCAGTAAGTTTGCAGATGCGGCTATTTTAATTACTTTTTTGTTGGTACTGTCATTTATAGCAATGACATTTCAGTTAGTAACAGCCAAATATACTGTACTATTCGATGGTGAAGCTTATAAAAATTTTATGAGTTACATTCTTAAAAGAACATTGTTGCTAGGAGTTGTGTTAGGTTTGATAATAGTGTTGTTTTCTAAGCAATTGCAACAGGTTTTTAATACCAATACAGCTAGTATGTTTACTGTTTTTGGGATTGGAGTTCCTATATATTTCTTAATGAGTGTAAATAGAGGAATCTTTCAAGGAAGTAAACAGTTTACAAAATTGGCAATTACATATCAGGCAGAAATGCTGAGTAGGTTACTCATAACATTATTATTGTTATATGTTTTTGTCAAGAATGAATCTTCTGTATTAATTGCTATAGGAATTCTAATTTCTTTAGTTTTTAGTTTGTTACCTTTTAATAAGGATATTACGGTACAAAGTCAAAATGATTTAAGTAAGAAAAATAAGAACATTGTAATTAAGTTTTTAATACTAACTGCTTTCTATGAGTGTACGCAAATCATTATAAATAATAGCGATATTTTATTAGTAAAACATTATTTTGATAATTACCAAGCAGGATTATACGCGTCTTTAGCTTTAATTGGTAGAGTAGTGTATTTTATTGCTTGGATGTTTGTAATGTTACTATTACCTACAGTGGTAAATAAAGAGAAAGAAGGTTTACCACATCGTAATGTACTACTAAAATATGTAGGTTACATTACTGTATTATCTGCTTGTATTGTAGTGGTAAGTTATTTATTTCCAGTATTTGTAGTAAACGTTTTATTTGGAGAAGCTTATATAGCTATAGCTCCGCTGCTATGGAAATATGCTTTAGCAACCTCTGTTTTTGCTATTTCAAATGTTTTTGCATACTATTTTTTATCTATAGACAAATATATCCCCGTAATTATAACAGGTATTTTAGGAATAACCCAAGTGTTGTTAATCGTATATTTTCATACTTCTTTAGAAGAAGTTGTAATTGTACAAATTATAGCTATGGTATTACTTTTAGTAATACAATTATTATTCTTTTATGGCAATACTTTTATCAAACGTAAAAAATTAAACGATATATAATTACGCATAAACTAAAGATTAATTCGAGTTATCGATTTCTTAGCTAGTTGTGTAAATTAAAGAAAGATATTTAATCATGGCATTCATTAGCACTGTTTGTTATGGTTTGAGCTCGACCAATTTCTACTCATAAACTACAGCGTAGTAGAAATGGTATTTTTTAATAACATAAATACATAAACAGATGAAATTAGCTATTGTTACTGCATTTCCCCCGAGTAAAGTAACGCTAAATGAATACGGGTATCATTTAGTGAAACAATTTAGATTAAAAGACAAAATAGAAGAACTGATCTTGCTAACAGACGAAGCTGTAACTCCAGAAGATGTATATTTTGAAGAAGAAGGCTGTAAAATTACTGTAAAAAATTGTTGGAAGTTTAATAGTTATAGGAACATTCTAACAGTAAATAAAGCAGTGAATGAAACTAAACCAGACGCTATTCTATTTAATTTACAATTTTTAAAATTTGGAGATAAAAAAATCCCAGCAGCCTTAGGATTAATAATGCCTTATGTTTGTAAGACCAAAAAAATCCCAACAATTGTACTGCTGCATAATATTTTAGAACAAGTAGATTTAAACAGTGCTGGATTTACAAAGAATAAATTACTTCAAAAAATATATGGAACAATAGGAACGGTATTGACTCGTTTTTTACTTTCTGCAGATTTAGTAGCACTTACAATCCAGAAATTTGTAAATACATTAAAAGAAAAGTACAATACCAATAAAGTAGTATTAATACCACACGGAACTTTTGAAACACCACCACAACCAGATTTCAGTTTGCCACCAGGACCAAAAAAAATAATGGCATTTGGGAAGTTTGGAACCTATAAAAAAGTAGAAGTAATGATAGAGGCAGTTGAAGAAGTAAGAAAAAGTATATCACAAGAACTAGAAATTGTGGTTGCGGGTACAGATAGCCCAAACACGCCAGGATATTTAGAAGAAATGAAGCAAAAGTATGCTCATGTATCAGGATTACATTTTACAGGTTATGTAGCTGAAGAAGATGTTCCAAAAATCTTTGGAGAAAGTGCGGTAGTCATTTTTCCTTATACTTCTACTACAGGAAGTTCAGGAGTATTACACCAAGCAGGAAGTTATGGAAAAGCGGTTATTATGCCTAATCTAGGTGATCTTACAGATCTTATTCAAGATGAAGGCTATAGAGGAGAGTTTTTTGAAGCCGATGATGTTGCGTCTTTAGCTAAAGCAATTAAAAAAGTGGTAGAAGACGATGTATATAGATTAGAACTTGCTAAAGCAAATTATAAAGCAGCCTCTTCTTTACCAATGTCTGAAATTGCAGAAATGTATCTTAGCTACTTCGATCAGATAAAGCAAAAGAAGTTAATAAAAGTGCCAGGATAAATAAAGATTCCAAGTTATTGATATAGTAATTTTACGAATTACATGAATAACTTAAATAGAGAGGGAGGAATACTTTATGTGTATAATTGCAAAGAAAAAGAAAAGAGGTGTTTAAGAGAGAAATAAACTTACATTGCAATTCAAAAAAATTAGCGCTCACTAGAAATATATTGATATGAAGGCTTCTTCTTACCGTTCTTATCTATAAATCCAAAATGTTTTTGTTTGTTCCTTTTCCAAGGCATTCTACCAGCAACAGAAGTAGGAATTTTTTTGAAATCATATAAGGTCCATGATAAATGAGAAATATTGTGTTTAGAAAAATAAGCTTGCATTTTTTTATGGTACGTAGCTTGTGATTCTTTAGAATGTCCTAAAAATAAATTCCAAATACTATTATAAGATGGCACACCAAACTCTTCTAGAAGTATTGGCTTTGTAGTTGTTTTCTGTAAAGTAGCTAAATCATTTTCAAAATTGTCATTAAAATGATGAAAAGAAACAATGTCTACATAATCAGTAAGATTTTGTGCCGCTTGAAAGTTAGACCATCCGATGGTAATTAAATGATTGGGATCATATTTTCTAATTTCTTTAATGATGTATTCCAACCATTTTAAAACATTTCTTTTACCTCTATTTTCAAAATCTAAATTCGGCTCGTTTTTCACGTCCCAAGCAATAATAGTAGTATTGTTTTTAAATGTAGAAACTATTTTTTCGGCATGTCTATGTGTAAGAGTCCAATCTTGAACAGCATAATCGCCATAAAAATCGAATAAAGTTACAATTACTTTTAGATTGTGTTTTTTAGCAAGATCAATAGTGTTTTTGAGCTTTTTAAGCTTTTCCTCTATAATATTAGCTTTGCCAAAATCTTCATATTGTACAAAAATCCGAATGGTATTTAAACCTAGGCTATTAATTAATTCAAAGTCTTTATCAATAATATCAGTATCGAAAGCTTTTCCAAACATATCCCATGGAGTTTTCTGCGGATAATAATTAATACCATTTATAATAAAAGGTTTTCCTTGTAAAAGTATAGTATCATTTTTTACACGAGCAAAAGATGAGTGTTTTTGTTCTGGAAGCGTTCCTGTATTTTGTTCTTTTACTAAATGACGAATTCGCCAGAAACCATCTTCTAATAGCATCATGACTTTATAAGTAGAAACAAGTTCGGTTTCAAAAACAAATTTTTTATCCTTAAAAGTACGTTGATATTCCAATACATTTTCATCTGTAAAAGCAATCAATTGTCCATCGGCACTATAAAACTCTAATTTAGGATTATGAAATAATGTGGTGGTTTGAACATTAATGTTGTGTCTCTTATTGTAGTTTATTGTATTATGTAGGTTTTTTTGAACACTATCTGTATAATAATCTTTTACTCCATACGGACTATTTTCTTGATAAGCTATATTTTTTATGTGCCAAGCATTTAAATAATCTTTTTGAATTTCCTTTAAAGTTTGTTTTTCCATAGGACGCCCAGGATTCTCTAAAGAACTCCATTCGATTTTTGGTAGATATACATCCACACTTTCTATAGGTAAATGAAGGATAGAAGCTCTTTCAGCTCCTGTATTCATAAAAGACCATACCAAACTAATTCCAAAAATGCTTATAGAGCAAAGAAAGATAAATGAAATTACAAGGGTTATTTTATATTTAATGGGAGTGTTCATGTTACTATTTAAGTGTTTTTCGGAGGTATTTTTGTTTATTTCCAGCTGCTTCAATTACGAAGCTATATTGTTTATTATCTGGATAGAAATCTGGAGATAGCAGAAAAGTAGCGATTCCTTTTCTTGTGGGTTCTTCTTTAATTTCTAGAAGTTTACTATTTTCATAAATATGTAATTTTGTTACATAACCATCAGGAATTAATTGATTCATAAAGCTTTTAAGTGGACCAATGGTGATTACTCTATTATTTTCTGAAAAATCAACAGGAAATTTATCAAACAATTTTCCGTAAGAAATAGCAATGGTATCAGTTTCGGCCATTCCATCTATGTAGGCAGATACTTTCCAATTTTCTTCTTTATAAGGATGTAACATTTTAGCAGTTGCAATACCATCTATGGTATTTCCATAAGTTGTTAAATAAGCATTTTCAGAATTATTAATTACAAAATTCACATGTGTACCATCGCTAACAACATTACCAAACTGATCTTTAATAATAGATGTTTTAAAAGTGGTAATCTGATTTCCATCAGCAAAATCATGAACTCTACTGTAGGAAATAGAAAAATCGACAGGATTATTAGGGTACACTTCTGTGGTCATCTCTTTGGAAGAGACCCCGTTACATTCGGAGTTAGAGATAATTCTTCCAGATTGTTTGTAAGAAAATATTCGTATCCACGCGATTAAGTTATTTATTTCTTTGTTATTTTTTACTATCTGGTTTTTAAATTGGTAGTTAATCTTAACTGGAGTGTGTTCTGGTTCAGGATTGTCTAAACTGTCTGTAGGGCTAACTACAAGCATAAAATAATCTACACCTCCAGCTATAATACTAGGAGGTCCAGCATAAGATTCCATAATTGTTTTGGTAGAAGAAGTAATGATATCAATATTTCCAGCGCTAACTTCTTTAGAGTTTTCAATTAATTTCCAAACTAGATTCCCACGTTTATTATACATATGCTGGGGAATTCTGAAAAGAATAGTGTTGGCTTTTATTTCTGGATGAAGTATTGTGGTAGTATATGAATTTGTACAAAATAGAGCTAGTTTACTATTATTACTAGAAAACTCTAATTCAATAGGAATCCCAGCAATGCTTTGTTGCACATCGCTTATTAACTGTACCTGTTGCGATGTTTTATTAGAAGTGTCCTTATTCAAAGAAATAAGTACTAACAGACCAATATAAATAAGAAAATGTACGTTTTTAAAATTCATTAGTTTGGATTTCCTATATAATTATCTGTTTCTATTTTTATATAACTAAAGCCGTTTCCTTTGACTCTTAATAACCCTTTATGTAAGTGAGAGTAATCTCTTTCAGGTACTAATTTGTGAGAGATGTCTTCGTTTGGTAAACCATTTACAAAGCAAAACTCTAACTTGTCATATATAACTTTTATGCTATCTAACGTAGGGGCTGTAAAAGAAAAATTTTGTTTTCGTTGTTGACGCACACTTTCCTTTAAGAAAATATGATCTACCCATATTAGTTGTTGTTTTTCATTGTAATAAGAAACCAGTAGTTGGGTTATGGTTGCTTCTTCTGTTCCAGTGTTGAACAAATTACCTGATATGATACTGTCGTTCACACTAAAATTATTCAAACTAATCTTTTTGTATAAATCTGTTTTAGCAACATTTCCTTCACAATGTAAATTAAATAAGGTAGGTTGTTCCTCAAATTCAGTAGGTGTAAATTCATCAGGGTTAAAAATTTTAGGAATAGAGTCTTTCGTTTTAGACCAAGCAATCCCTTCAAAATCAATTCTAAAATTAGAGGTTTCTTTAGGCATTAATTTATGTTTTATCTGATGCTTAGAATTGTATTTGGCCAGAAGTTTATCGTCATCATTATATAATGTAGCTTTTATGGCTACGTCAGCAGGTACATTATCTACATTTTGTATGGTACCTATAACAGCGTAACTCTTATCTTTTTTTACCAATTTTGCTTTTAATACTTCTAAAACAGGTTGTTTTAAGACATCTTCATGTAAAGTTTGCTGAGTAGTAACTCTTCTCCTTCCGTGATTAAAATAAGAAGTTTTGTTGGTAATCATTAATTGATCAGGAGGAAGATCTGAGTTAGGTTTGGGTATTTGTACAAACCATTTTCCTCCTTTTTTCACAACTTCTATAAAATATTCTTTGTCAATTCGTTCTAGAGGAGTAATCCATTTTGTTGCAACTTTAACTTTAGCATGGTCTTTGGTTCGCTCTATAACTTCTGTATGAATTGCGTTTAATTTAGCGTAAGAACTTAATAAGCCATCGTTCACTGCTATTTCTAGCATATATTGATCGAGTTTTATTTTACTATCTGGATCAACAAACGAATGAGCTTGTTCAAAACGTTTAAAGTCTAAAGCATCAAAATAGGATTTAACAACACTGGTTGGTGAAATTTGAGTCTTATTTTCTATATAAAAATGATACATTCCATAGCAAACAACTAAAAGGATAAAAGCTCCCCAGCCCAGTGAGAAATACAATACTTTCTTAGGAAACTTATCATAGGGTACTTGAAATTTTATATAATCGGGAAGTTTAGTTTTTCCAATTTTAAAAATTCGGAATATAATTTCCTGAATATTTATAACAAAAAAAGCGAGAAATACGGTTA
Source organism: Tenacibaculum amylolyticum (assembly GCF_964511145.1). Taxonomy (NCBI): domain Bacteria; kingdom Pseudomonadati; phylum Bacteroidota; class Flavobacteriia; order Flavobacteriales; family Flavobacteriaceae; genus Tenacibaculum; species Tenacibaculum amylolyticum. Next base: position 32,424 of record NZ_CAZEFZ010000013.1, on the reverse strand, counting down.
AAAAAGGAACGACACCCCACATAATTTTTAAGAACCTAGGAGCATCTTCTTTGGGAAGTATGGTAGACAAAGGAGGAACTCCAAGACGCTCCCAAACCATTATTCCGTTTTCTAATTGACGTAAGCGTTGCCAGCCTGTAAAATAGAGAATTGGATCGTAAAATTTGTCGTTAGAAAAAACGTATTTTAGATTATATTTTTCAGGAACAGTTAAAAATTGTTGCAAAGAACCTAATCCTTCAATTCCCCTAAATTTTGAATTTTCTAAACGCTCAACAGCTCTTGTTGTAAGTTCAGGTAACCTTCTAGCAGAATGGTAATTCCCATCTACACTCATTGCTTTTGTTTGTGCTCCTAACCAAGCTATTTGATCACCAAATCCTAATGTCAAGTAACGCCAATGATCGTGCTGGTCTTGGTTTAAAAAATTGATGATTGGAAGCATTTTAATTTTCTGAGGTTGTAATGGGCGAAAACTTCCTAAACTCACAGAAAAAATAGACATAAAAATGAAAGAAATAGCTAAAAAACCTCCTAAAATTCTATGGCTAACAGGACTAAATGTTTGTTGGAATAATTGTTTGATGTCGCCAGAAATAAATCGATAAGTAAACTCACCAAACATAGGAATAGACATAATGGAGGCCCATAAAGTAAACCGGTCTAGTGTTAGAATATTGAAAGCGTTTTCTCCTAATAATGTAATGGGAATTGGTGTTGTTCCTCCAGTTCCCAAAATCGTAAGCATGGTTATAGATAAACCAAAAAATATAAAGCGTTTACTGTAATATCTGTAAAATATAAAAGGTAATACTAATAGCATTACACCCCAAGGAATTAAGAAAAAGACCAATCCAGATGAAGTAACTTCTATGAAATTATCTCTAGATCCATGTGGGATTGGAACTTGTGTGATAGGGTTTTTCTTAGTATTAACCCAATAAGGAAGAATTGCAAAAATGATAATAAGTAATGATGAAAAACCAAATAGTATCATTCTCTTAAAGAGTTTTGCAAATACTCGAATAAATACACTAACAGATACTTTTTTTATAGAACCTTCTTCTTCAGTTGCTTTATCCATAATTGCCATTCCAATTAATGGGAAAATAAAGAAGACCATTCCAAATATTGGAGTTACATGATGAGAAGTAACAGTTATAGATATGAGTGTGATAGCTCTAAAAAAGTATTTATACTCTCCTTTTTTTAACCAAAGATATATTTCAGGTAGGGAATGCATTAAAACAGAAATCCCAACAATACTAGGAAGCTGCCCAAAAACATGTAATGTTTCTGCAAAGGAGGAGGAAAAAACAGTAATCATTGCGGCATATCCAGCAACTTTTCTATTTCCTGTCATTAACAAAGAGAAACGATAAGCACCAGTAATGAAAAGAACAATGGCGATAATTCCAACCGTAAAAAGACCAAACTTTAGCCCACCAACATAAGATAAAAAGCCAATGGATTGATGTACTAAAGGAGGGTAACTCATTACGGTAAATCCTGTATACCAACTGTAACTCCATGGGTCAAACCAACTGTTAGCATAATGATTCGCAAAGAATAAATGAATTAAAGCATCATAAGTATACTCAAGAGTAAAAAATATAGACGTAGTATGGTATAGTATACCAACTACTAATGCAAGAATTAGGTACTTGTTACTTCGTTTATTCAATGAGGGACTTTTTTCTTTAAATATACAATAAAGTATAAATAGACAAAATAACAATCGTCGATTAAAAAGTGTAATTCATCTAAAATCTCTTATTTATCAATCTTTTATCCGTAAAATTATTGTATATTACCTCACGGAGGAGGTAACATTATTGTATTTAAAATTTAAGGGATATGAAAATACTTACAATAGATGACCAGACATTGGTCTTGCTTTCTCTGGAAAAAAAACTTTCAGATTTAGGCTATGAAGTTTATACTGCCAAAACCGGAAGAGGTGGCGTTGAACTTTTTGATAGTATTCACCCAGATTTAGTAATAGTTGATATAAATCTTAGACACATGTCTGGTTTAGATATCGTAAAGTACATTAAAGAATCTTCTCGTTCTCAAACAAAAGTAATGGTAATGTCAGGAGAAACTAGAGAAGAAACTATTATAAAGGGGTATAGGTTGGGTGCAGACGATTACATGAAAAAACCCGTTACATTAAATGAAATTGTAGCGAGGGTTAAAAAATTAATCGGTCCGCCAAAAGAAAAAAATGAAGGAGCATCTACCGTAGACACGAATGGCTTGATTAGAGAAAAGTGTATTGGTGTGGTAATTCCTTGTTATAATGAGGAAGATAGACTACTGAGTGATGAATTTACCAGTTTTGTTTATGCAAATTTAGGGTATCATTTATGCTTTGTGAATGATGGTAGTACAGATAGAACTCTCGAAGTTTTGAATAAACTAAGTGAAGGTAGAGAAGATTATATAAGTGTATATAATTGTGAAAAAAATGGAGGTAAAGCTGAAGCGGTAAGACAAGGAGTTTTACATTTAGCAAAGAATCCAGAATTAGATTATATAGGCTTTTTAGATGCTGACTTGTCTACAGATTTTAAAGACTTTGATGATTTAGTAAAAACAATTCAAACTACAGATTACAAGATTGTTAGTGGTTCTAGAATTTCTAGAATGGGTGCTAATATTACGAAGCAATCTACAAGAGAGCTAATTAGTATGACAATTAATTACATTATTCAAAAGATTCTTGGAATGAAATTTAAAGACACGCAATGTGGAGCCAAGATCATAGATAAAGATGTGATTCCAATGTTGTTTAAAGACAAATTCATAACAAGATGGTTGTTTGATGTAGAAATGTTTTTAAGATTAAAAAAGAAATTTGGAGAGCAGGCTAAGCAATTAATTTGCGAACAACCGTTAAAAAGATGGGTGCATGCAGATGGTTCTAAACTCTCTATGAGAGATTCGTTAAAAATAGGAACTCAGCTATTTAGAATAGCTACATATTATAGATAGAAGGAGTAAAAATATTGATAATCAGTAAATTGTTGATATAATAATTGTATATTTAGGTACGTATACATATTCATATATGGGGGAAGGAAGGTGATAATTGATTTATTAACCACAAATAATCATATATGAAAATAATTACCATAGACGAAAAAAAATTGATTGTAAAATCGTTGAAGAGCAAATTATCCAAAATTGGATACGAAGTACAAACTGCTAGAACTGGAAAAGAAGGGATCGAACTTTTAAAAACATTTAAGCCCGACCTAGTAACTATAGATATCAATATGTCAAATCTTGAAGGGATTGATGTGTTGAAGTATATCAAAGAGGCTGGTTTAAATACAAAAGTTATGGTTATCACAGGGGAAAAAGAAGAAGGTGTAATTACAGACCTTTTCGATTACGGGGTAGATGAATACATTAAAAAACCCGCAACTTTAAGTGAAATCATTATTAAAATTAACAAACTTGTTGGTATGTGCGCCGTACCTGATGAGGTTTTTGAAGAGGAAAAAAGCATCATAAGAGAAAGGTGTATTGGAGTTGTAATACCTTGTTACAATGAAGAAGATAGGCTGTTAACAAACAGGTTTGTAAGTTTTGTAAAGCATAATGTAGGGTACTATTTATGTTTTGTAAATGATGGAAGTACAGATAATACATTACAAGTATTAGAAGAATTAAGGGAAGGGAAAGAAGATTACATCGATGTTTTTAATTGTGAGAAAAATGGAGGAAAAGCAGAAGCTGTAAGGCAAGGAATGCTTCATTTGGCAAATGATAAAGACCTAGCATTAGACTATATAGGTTTTTTAGATGCCGATTTATCTACAGATTTAAACGACTTTGATGATTTAGTTAAAACCATAGATGCCTATAACTATAAAGTAGTAAGTGGTTCGAGAATTTCTAGAATGGGTGCAAATATTACAAAAGCATCTGCACGACAAGTTATTAGTTTAACAATTAATTACATTATAAGAAAGATTCTAGGAATGAAATTCAAGGATACCCAGTGTGGAGCAAAAGTCCTAGATAAAGATGTAATACCTAGCTTATTTAAGGATAAATTCATCACAAGATGGTTATTTGATGTTGAAATGTTCTTAAGATTAAAGAAGCAATATGGAGAAAGAGCAAAAGAATTAATCTATGAGCAACCACTAAAAAGATGGGTACATGCAGATGGTTCTAAACTGTCGATGAGAGATTCTTTAAAAATTGGATCACAATTATTTAGAATAGCAACGCATTATAAATAAAAAAATAAGACCGATCTTAATTGTTAGTTTAGATCGGTCTTATTTTTTATATGATTCTATTAGTTATTTTATAGAGAAAGTTTCTTTTAAAGTTGTAGCAGAGCTACCACCTATAAAAATTTCGAAATCCCCAGTTTCAACTATAAAATCACCATTATTATTATAGAAACCAAGTTCATCTTTAGTTAGTGTGAACTCAACTACTTTAGAAGTACCTGGAGCAAGATTAATCAATTCAAAACCTTTTAATTCTCTAACTGGTCTTGTAACACTTGCTACTAAATCTCTAATGTATAATTGTACTACTTCTTTTCCTTCGTATGTGCCAGTATTAGTAACTTTTACAGATACTTTTATACTGTCATTTTTAGAAAAGTTTGAGCCGTTAATTTTAAAATCATTATACTCAAAAGTAGTATAGCTTAAACCATGTCCGAAAGGAAATAATGGTGTGTTTTCTGAATCTATATAATGTGACCAGAAAACATGAGGTTCTTGGTTTGGTCTACCAGTATTCTTGTAATTATAGTAAATTGGAACCTGGCCAACATTCCTTGGGAAAGTCATAGGTAGTTTTCCACTAGGATTGTAATCTCCATATAATACTTGTGCAATTGCATTTCCAGATTGTGAACCTAATTGCCAAGCTTCAACTATAGTAGGAATATGTTCAGCTGCCCATTCGATAGCTAGTGGCCTACCATTATTTAAAACTAGCACAATGTTTTTATTAACTGCATATACTTTTTCTAATAATTCTTGCTGTAATCCTGGTAAATCTAAGGTAGTTCTACTTCTGGCTTCACCGCTTTGAAAACCGTGTTCACCTAATACCATTACTACAACATCAGCATTTTTAGCAGTTTGAATTGCTTTATTTATCTCAGAAACATTGAGAGAGGTGTTAATTTTAACAGGTTGTGTAAACGCAACATCGCCTACAACTAAATCGATACCTTTTTCAAAAGTTAAAGAGTTCTTATCGTATTTTTGCATTCCTTCGTAAACAGAAACAGCAGTATTGTCATCAGATGCCAACCTCCAGCTTCCTAAAGGACTATTTTTGTCATTTGCTAAAGGGCCAATTAAAGCTATTTTTTGCCCTTCTTTTTTCAGGGGTAGTAAGTTATCTTCATTTTTTAGTAATACGATAGACTTTTTAGCAACGTCTAAAACTGCTTCATGATGTTTTTGATTACCAATATTTTCTTTTTCATTTGCTGGATCACAGTATTTAAAAGGATCATCAAATAAACCTAGTTCAAACTTTACGCGTAAAATACGTCTTACTGCATCATCTAAAATTTCTTCTTTAACAACACCGTCTTTTACAAGTTTTGCTAGTTCTTCTACATAAACATAACCTTCCATGTCCATGTCAGAACCTGCAGTAGCTGCTATTTCAGCTGCTTCTTTTTTGTCTTTTGCGCGTCCCCATGAAATTAATTCATTTATAGAAGCCCAGTCAGATACAACAAAACCATTAAAATTCCATTTTCCTTTTAAAATATCTCTTTGTAAATAACTGCTACCAGTAACAGGAACACCATTTAATTCATTAAAAGAATTCATCAATGTTTTTACATCGGCATTTACAGCAGCTTTAAAAGGCGGTAATACCATATTATGAAGGGTTGAAGTTCCAATATCTACAGTATTATATTCTTTTCCTGCTTCAGAAAAACCGTAGGCAGCGAAATGTTTTGCGCATGCAGCGATGGTGTTTGGTTTTGAAAGATCGTCTCCTTGAAAACCTTTAACTCTAGCTTGTGCAACTTTTGATCCTAAATAAGGATCTTCACCAGCTCCTTCCATAACACGTCCCCATCTGGCGTCTCTAGAAATATCTACCATTGGAGCAAAGGTCCAGTTAATTCCAGCTGCAGATGCTTCAGTAGCGGCGACTCTAGCAGAGTTTTCAATAGCTTTTAAATCCCAACTGGCTGCTTCTGCTAAAGGGATTGGACTTAAAGTTTTGTAACCGTGTATTACATCAAATCCAATGATTAAAGGAATTCCTAAGCGAGTTTCTTGTACAGCAATACGTTGTACTTCTCTAACGTTTTCGGTTCCTCTAACATTTAGCATAGAGCCTACCCAACCTTTCTTTAAATGCTCATATTTAGTTTTTGCATTACCTCCTTTTGGAGCAGGACCAGTGACGTCCCAAAAACCATTATATTGATTCATCTGACCAACTTTTTCTTCAATGGTCATTTTTGAAAGCAGTTGTGTTATTTTTTCGCTTATTGTTTCACTTTTAGTACCTATCATCAAATTGTCTTTTTTTTCACTTAAACACCCAGAAAATAGCAGCGCAGCTCCATAAATCAATGTTGTTTTCCTTAAGTGATGTTTCATGTATTGTTGTTTTTAGAAAAGTGATGTAAATTTATGATAGAAAAACGTTTTAAAATGTACTCAAATAATCAAAATTTGATATTTTTTTGTTTAAATAACATTAAATAATCTTTATTTTTGATAAAATAGTATCAGAAGGCTTTTTGTATACCGTTAAATTCTGTTCTAAATTCACTAGGTGTGTTGTTTTTAATCTTTTTAAACATTCTATTGAAATTAGCTAAGTTGTTAAAACCGCATTTGTAAGCAATTTCACCAACGCTTAAATCGGTTTCTAGTAATAATCTACTAGCGTAACTTACACGTGTACTATTAATATAAGAGACAAATGTTTTTCCTGTTCTTTTCTTAATAAAACGATTGAAAGAGACTGGAGTCATGTTTACTAGTTCGGAAATTTCATCTAATGATATTTTTCTTTGAAAATTGTTCTGAACATATTCGTATACCTTTTTTATTTTATCGCTATTCTCGAAATCGTTGTAGTTTGAAAAAGAGGTGGAAAGTAACTTCTGGTTTCTGGAAATAGATAGGTCGTGTAAGATGGAGATGAACTCTATAAAGTAATCAATACCAGATATTTTAGGTAATTCGAAGAGTCTAGGCATTAATTCTTTAATAGTTTTTTCTGAAAAAGAAATTCCATGAATGGATCTGTTTAGCATATCTCTAATAGATTTGAAGACTCTTCTAGAAAGTAATTTTTCATCTAATAAATCATTGTGAATATGTATTGTTATTTCGTGGATTTCCTTATTTTTACAATTATGAAGTTCCCAACAATGCGGTAAATTAGGGCCAACAAGCACTAATTCAAAATCACTAATTTCTCCCATATGATCTCCAATTACCCTCCTTACACCTTTGCCTTTGTAGACAAAATTAAGCTCATATTCCGGATGGAAATGAAGCGGAAAATCAAAATCATCTTTAACTCTGTAGTACACTAAAAAACTATCCGTCGGAGATAGCTGTGTAATTTCTCTGTGTATGTTTTTATTCATCGGTTTGTGTTTTGCGTATTCAATATTATTAAAAAATTATTAATGATTGATAAAATTATATTAACGATTTGTTAATATTGGATATATTTTTGTGTAAAACAAATGATTTTTAAGTTAGAAGTAATCTTACACAGTATATTTTAATTTTGTTTTTATGATAAATTAAGATGTGGATAGTTGCTTTAAAATTAAAAAAACACCAAATTAATTATCAATATGAAAAAAAATATCTTTAAGTATTTTTTACTGGCGTTTACCCTGCTTTCTTCTTTGTTTGTAGGAGCGCAAGATGTAAAGGGAGTCGTCTCTGATTCTTCTGGGCCATTACCAGGAGTTAGTGTAGTAATAAGAGGAACCACTAGAGGGACGGAAACAGGTTTAGATGGGGATTATATGCTTAAAAACGTAAAATCAAACGACGTTTTAATTTTTAGTTTTATAGGTTATAAAACGATTGAGATACCTGTAAACGGACAAGGTGTAATTAATGTTACATTAGAAGAAAACGCAGATACACTTGATGAAGTTGTAGTAGTAGGTTACGGAACTAAAAAGAAGAGTTTGGTAACAGGTGCTATTTCTAGTATAGATAGTAGAGAGATTAAAAGTGTTTCTAACCAACGTGTAGATCAAGTGTTACAAGGACGAACGTCGGGTGTAACAGTGTCTTCATCTTCAGGTTCTCCAGGTGCTGGAGCTAAAATTAGAATTAGAGGTACAGGATCAAGTGGAAGCGCGGATCCTTTATTTATTGTAGATGGGATGAAAGTATCTACGATAGATAATATTGCGCCGTCTGATATTGAAAATATCGAAGTCTTAAAAGATGCTGCTTCTGCTGCTATATATGGTACTGAAGGTGCAAATGGTGTAATTATCGTAACTACTAAAAAAGGTAGAGCAGGTGAATTAAGAGTAAATTTTAATTCTCAATTAGGTTTCCAATTTGTAAATACAAAAATGGAATTAATGAATGCTTCTCAATTTGTTACCTACTTAAATGAGTCGGGAAATGCAACAGTTGTAGATAACGGAGTAAATACTAATTGGATAGATGAAACATTTGATACTGCATTTATGCAGCGATATGATGTGAGTTTATCTGGAGGTACAGAAAATACATCATATTATTTCTCTGCATCGCACACGAATCAAAAAGGTATCGTTGGAGGAGATAATTCTTCATTTAAGAGAAATACATTCAGATTAAATGTAGTAAGTGATATTACAGATTGGTTAGAAGTAGGTGTAAATTCAAATACTTCTTTTATTGATAGAAAAGGTATTGTTGAAAATAGTGATACCAGAGGTGTTATACAGAATATGTTAATTATAGATCCATTAACTCCAGTAACATATCCTAGCGGGCAGGTTCCACAAGAAGTAATTGATAGAGCTGGGAATAATGGTTTTCCTGATATTCCTTTATTAACGGATGAAAATGGAAATGTATATGGGTACCCTACGTACTCTACAGGTGAAGTACTAAACCCTGTAGCATATGCAAACGCAATCCAGCAAAACATAAACGAAAACGATCAGTTTTTAACTACATTATATGCTAAATTCAAAATACTAGAAGGTTTGAGTTTCACATCTAGATATGGATATGAGCAAAATCAATTTTTCTCACAAACGAATACAAATGCATATTATGTAGCTTCAGAAGCAGCAAATACCCAATATAATATTAATAGGTCTAAACAACGATTTAGAAGATGGTTATGGGAAAACTTTGCGTCTTATGAAAAGTCAATAAATAATCATAACTTTAAGGTGTTAGCAGGATATTCTGCAGAGCAAACTAGAAGGCCTTCATTTGTAAGTGAGGCGTACTCAATACCAGTAGCAGACTTTACTGGGTTTAACGTGAATAGTGGATTTACTTTAGATCCTAATTCACCAGTAAATTTGACGTTTAGAGATAACTTAGTTTCAATGTATGGACGATTCTCATACGATTATATGGAAAAGTATCTTTTCGAAGTGTCATTAAGACGCGACCGATCTGATAAATTCCCAGCATCTAACAGATCAGCAACTTTCCCTGCATTTTCTGCAGGATGGCTAGCATCTAGAGAAGACTTCTGGAACGATGAATCATTTGTGAATTATTTTAAGCTAAGAGCAAGTTGGGGACAAAACGGTAATAAAAACAATTTACGAGGAAATGCAGATGTTACTGCAATTGTAAATCAAGTAGGTGGCTTGGAATTAAATTATTTAGGGAATGTTGGAGCACAAATTACTGGTTTTGCTAACGAAAACCTTGTATGGGAAACATCAGAGCAATTAGATATTGGTGCAGATTTTAGAATGTTTGAAAACAGATTGAATTTATCTGTAGATTACTATAAGAAAACAACAAAAGACTTAGCTTTTGTAGCAGGTGAATTAATTACACCAGGTTCTGCAGGTTTCGTTTCAAACGATTTCAATGGAGGAACTGTAGTAAATAAAGGTTTTGAATTTGAGTTAGGATATTCTGACGAAACAGATGGAGGTTTCAGTTACCAAATCAATGCAAATTTATCTACATTAGATAATGAAGTAACTGAAATATTATTTGTGCCAGAAGGAACTTCTATTGTTGGAGCAAATGCACCACAAAATAACGATGGAGTAACAAGATTTACTGAAGGATTACCAGCATGGTATTTCTATGGATATGAAACAAATGGTATTGATCCAGCGACAGGAGAAATTATAAGAGTTGATACCAATGGAGATGGTAACATAACAAATGATGATAAAACATTTATAGGTTCACCACACCCTGATGTACTATACGGTGGTAATATAAGATTAGGTTACAAAGCTTTTGATTTTAACCTGCAATTTCAAGGAACTATTGGAAATGAGATTTTTGCAACTTATCACCAACCATCTAGACCAATTACTAATAAGCCAGTACATTTCTTTGACGGTAGATGGACTGGACCAGGAGATACAAACGCTACATTCCCAGGAGCAGCTAATATAACTTCTGCTTACGATACCGATTTAGTAGTGGAAGATGGTTCTTTTATGAGAATAAAACAAATTCAATTTGGATATACATTACCAGAAAGTGTTGCAAGTAAATTACATGTGAGTAGTTTAAGAATGTATCTTTCATTTGATGATATTTTTACATTCACAAACTACAAGGGACTTGATCCTGAAATAGGAAACTTTGGATTTAACGATATAGGTGTAGACCGTGGATATTACCCAGTAGCAGGTAGAGCGCTTTTTGGGTTTGCTTTAAACTTTTAACGACTTAAAACTTATTTAAAAAATGAAAAAAATAGTATACAGTTTAGTGCTCATATTGTTTTTAGGTGCTATGGCTTGTAGTGAGGATTTTACCAATAACCCTCGCGAAGATGTACAAGATTTAGAGTCTTTCTTTAAAGAGGAGGCTAATGTAGAACAAGCAGTAATTGGTATTTATGATTTAATGCAGTACAATTACAGTAGAGATTGGCATAGTGCATTTTTTGTGAAATTATTACCAGGAGATGATGCAAATGCAGCAGGAGGAAATTCAAATGACCAACCACAATTACAAGATATAGACGATTATACGAATGTAGCAACATCAAATCCTTCTATAGAAAGTGTTTGGAATCTTTTCTACAGAACAATTGCAATGTCTAACTTAGTAATTGAAAATCTAGAAGGTAGTACTCTAGGAATTAAAGATAGAGCAATTGCAGAAGCTAAATTTTTTAGAGCATGGTGTTTCTTTGAATTAACTACGATGTTTGGAGATGTACCTTTACGATTAAAAGTACCAACAAGTGCTGCTGATTTTGGGTTAGGAAAATCTACTAGAGCAGATATTTATGCACAAGTAGAGTCTGATTTACAAGATGCAATTGCAAACTTACCAGAAAAATCAGCCATCGCACAAAACTTTAGAGTGTCAAAAGGAACTGCACAGGCTTTAATGGGAAAAGTATTAGTATTCCAAGAAAAATATGCAGAGTCTCTTCCATTTTTTGAGGCAGTAATTAACAATCCTTCTCATAATTTAGAACCTAACGTAGCGGATGTTTGGTCTGTAGATCATGAGTTTGGAGTAGAGTCTTTATTAGAACTAGGATATATTTCAACCACAGGAAGAGATTGGGGAAATATTGCTTGGGGTGGAAGAAACGAAAGTAACTTACATATCCAATTAATGGGACCTAGAGGAGATGGTATCTTTGGGGTAGGACCTATAGGTTTACTAAACGGTTGGGGCTTTAATTTACCAACAGCTAAGTTAGTTACAGCTTTTGATGCGGCTGGAGATACAAATAGAAAAGCAGCTACTGTAATGACAGAAGCTGAATTAATAGCAGCTGGTGGTTCAGTAGATCCTGCAGCAGCAACTGGTGGGGTTATCTGGGATTACGAAGGTGCTATTAGAACAAAATATGCAACAAGATCTGAAGATACAAGTGCAGATGGAGTAAGAGAATTAAACTACAGTACAAACTTTAGACTGTTTAGATATGCAGAAGTATTATTACTAGCTGCTGAAGCATATAACAAAACAGGAAATGATGCGCAAGCAAGAATAGAATTAGACAAAGTTCGTGAAAGAGCTGGATTGGCAGACGTAAGTCCAACACTTACTGGAGACGCGTTATTTGATGCCATTGTAGATGAAAAATTCTTAGAATTAGCACATGAAGGGCAGCGTTTTTGGGATTTAGTTCGTTGGGGTAGAGCTGCTACAGAATTAGCAGGTACAGGCTATACGTCAAAAAATAACTTATTCCCAATACCAGCTTCAGAAATTGATAAGAATACAGAGTTAACAGAAGCAGACCAAAACCCTGGTTATTAATAATCTTAACCAGATATAAATATTTGTAGATTGTATTTGAATTAATGATCTAAAATAGGTAAAGCAGTATGGATGCTCATGCTGCTTTACTAATTTTGATATATGAGAAACTCATTGTTCTCATCAGTTTTTATTACAATCCCTTACTTAATATTGAAATAAATGAAAAAAGTACTTTCACTTTTTTTTCTGATACTTATAAGCAGTTGTACAAAAACTACCCAAGAAGAAAGTACAACGCAAAACTTTACAAAGCTTTCTTCTGAGAAAACACAAGTAAAATTTAATAATAGCTTACAAGAATCAGATTCGTTAAATTATTTTACATACACTTCTATATACATGGGTGGAGGAGTTTCACTTGGAGATATTAATAACGATGGTTTATTAGATGTGTTTTTTACAGGAAACCAGGTATCTAATAAATTATATCTAAATAAAGGAGATCTCAAGTTTGAAGATATTACTATAAAAGCGAATATTGGAGGAGATAATCGCTGGTATACAGGAACAACAATGGTAGATATCAATAATGATGGATATTTGGATATTTATTGTTCAGTAGCGGGGAAAGAAGGAAATAAAAAAAATCAATTATTTATTAATAATAAAGACAATACCTTCACAGAAAAAGCAGCTGAATATGGTATTGCAGAGGAAGGAAATTCGGTTCAAGCCACATTTTTTGATTATGATAATGATGGTGATCTAGATCTTTATATCGCGAATTATCCAATTGCACATCCTTCTACTTCTAACATGATTTATAAGAATAGAATGCAAACTGTTACAGATGTTGAGTCTGATAAATTATATAAAAATGAAGGAGGGAAGTTTGTTGATGTTTCTGAAAAAGCTGGAGTTAAGAATTATAGCTTTTCATTAGGAATTACTGCGGCCGATTTGAATAATGATGGTTGGAAGGATTTATATGTTTCGAACGATTATAGTATTCCAGATTTTATGTACATAAATAATCAAGATGGAACTTTTAGAGAGGTAATTAAGGAAGCAACTTCTCAAACTGCTTTTTATGGTATGGGAATCGATATCGCAGATATTAATAACGATGGTTTTCTAGATATTTTTCAAGCAGATATGGATTCTGATGATAACCGCAGACAAAAAGCAAATATGTCTAGTATGAACTCAAGATTGTTTTATGAAACTGTTTTATATGGATTTCATTATCAATACATGCATAATTGCTTACAGTTAAACTCTGGCTTTCAACAGAATGGTATTCCAAAATTTTCTAACATTTCTAGGCTAACAGGAACTTCTTCTACAGATTGGAGCTGGGCACCTGTATTTGCAGATTTTAATAACGATGGTTGGAAAGATTTGTACATAACAAATGGAACTAGAAGAGAAGTAAACAATAAAGACTTTTTTAATAAAATAGGAGATGAAACATACGACAATTTATCATTGGTAGAGAAAACGAAAATGATACCGAGTGAGAAAATTGATAATTTCATGTTTCAGAATATCAATGGACTAGAGTTTAAAAGAGTAAATAAAGATTGGGGAATTGAAGATAAAGGATTTTCTAATGGAGTTGCTTATGGTGATTTAGATAATGATGGCGATTTAGAATTGGTTATTAATAATATTGATGAAGAAGCATCCATATTTGAGAATACAACATCAACTAAAAATAACTACTTAAAAATTAAACTCAAAGGGAGTGAGCAAAATACATCTGGTTTAGGAACTGTAGTTAAGTTATATAAAAATAATACGCAACAAGTACAAGAACTAACATTAACCAGAGGGTTTCAATCTTCAGTAGCTCCAGAAATTCATTTCGGTTTAGGAGAATTCACAGAAGTAGATAGTGTAAAGGTTATATGGAATCCTGAAAAAGAACAGGTGCTAAAAAATATCAAAACCAATCAAACAATTGAATTAGCTTTTACTGAATCTACAACAACTGTAAATGAACCAAAAGTAACGAATACATTATTTACGAATAATGCTAAATTATCAAAGGAAATTCAACATGTAGAAAATACTTACGACGATTTTGAAAAGCAAGTGCTATTGCCACACAAAATGTCAACATTAGGTCCAGCTGTTGCTGTAGCCGATATTAATAAAGATGGGTTAGAAGATATTTTCGTTGGAGGTTCTTATGGAAAACAAGGAACATTATATCTACAAACTGCAGAAGGATTTGAGAAGCAAAAAACAGAAGTGTTTAAAGAAAATGAGCTTTCTGAAGATACAGGGGCATTGTTTTTTGATCCAGATAATGATGGTGATTTAGACTTATATGTTGTAAGTGGAGGATATGAATTATCAGAAAAATCAAAACATTTAAAAGACAGATTGTATGTTAATGATGGAAAAGGGAACTTTTCTAAATCGAACAGTATTCCAAATACAATTAGCAGCGGATCAAAAGTATATAAACTAGACTATAACAAAGATGGTAAGGAAGATGTTTTAGTTTTAGGAAGACAAGTTCCTGGTAAATACCCAGCGCCAGCATCATCTTATATATTAGAGAATACTTCAGAAAAAGGTGTAATTCATTTCATAGATAAAACTATGGAGGTAGTTCCTAGTTTTCAAAACTTAGGAATGGCAACCAGTGCTGTAATTACAGATTTTAATAATGATTCTTGGGATGATATTATTATGGTAGGTGAATGGATGTCTATTAAAGTGTTTAAGAATAATAAAGGTGTTTTCGAAGAAGTGTCTGAAGAATTAGGTCTTTCGGAAGGAACTGCAGGTTGGTGGTGGAGTATTGCACAAGCAGATTTTGATAACGACGGAGATGTGGATTATATCATAGGTAATAATGGAGAGAATTACAAGTATAAAGCAAGTAAAGACGAAACATTTGATATCTATGCAAAAGACTTCGATAAAAACTTTAAATCAGATATAGTACTAGGGTATTATAATAAAGGAAAGCAATATCCAGTAAGAGGAAGACAATGTTCATCTGAGCAAATTCCAGATATTAAAAAGAAATTTAAAAACTACGATACTTTTTCAAAAGCAACACTAATTGATGTGTATGGGAAAAAGAATCTAGAAAACTCATTGCATTACCAAGTACAATCTTTTGCAAGTGTTTACTTAGAAAATACTAAAGACGGATTTAAAATTCATGAATTACCAAAAGAAGCGCAGTTTTCAAGTATTCAGCAAATTATTACAAAAGATATAGATAAAGATGGATTTACAGATGCAGTTATTGCAGGAAATCTATATAATTCTGAAGTAGAAACACCGCGTAATGATGGAAGTTATGGATTGTTTTTAAAAGGCAACGGAAATGGGACTTTTGACCCTGTACCTGTAACAAAAAGTGGTTTGTATACATCAGGAGATGTAAAAGATCTTCAAAACATTACAATTGGTAAAGACAATTATATTATTTCAGTAAAAAATAACGACTACTTACAGTTTATTAAAATTACCCCTTAAAAATGAAAAAACTTATAACGCTGTTAATGTTGCTATACATGGCAATAGGTTGTAAAACAAACGAAAAAGAACAAGAAAAAGCTGTATTAGAGTTCGAAATTAATGCAGCATTAGGAGAAGGAGCTTTTTGGAACCATAAATCTAACGAGTTGTTTTGGATAGACATAGAAGGAAAAAAAATGCACATCTATAATCCAGAAACAAAGCAAAATAAAACAATAGAAATGCCTTGTAGAATAGGTACCGTAGTACCATCTGAACAAAAAAATAAAGCGATAGTTGCTTTAGAAGATGGGGTTTACATTGTAGATACAGAATCAGGAGAATTAATCTTGCTTTCTGATGTGGAATCGGATCTTACAGAAAATAGATTTAACGATGGGAAGTGCGATCCTAATGGGAATTTGTGGGTAGGTTCTATGCATTTAGCACAAACAGAACCTAAGGCTAGTTTATATAAAATAAATGAACTAGGTAAGGCAGAAAAAATGTTGGAAAATATTACAATTTCAAACGGTATTGTATGGACAAAAGATAAACAGTCTATGTATTATATAGATACTCCTACAGGACAGATAAAAGCTTTTGATTTTAATCCAAATACGAATTCTATTTCTAACGAACGAATAGCAGTAGCTATCAATCCAGAAGATGGTTATCCAGATGGTATGACTATCGATAATAACGATATGCTTTGGGTAGGAATGTGGAATGGAAATGCTGTTGCACAATACAATCCGAAAACAGGGAAACTCATAAAAAAAATAGAAGTTCCTGCGCACAATGTTACCTCATGTACATTTGGAGGAGACAATTTAGATGAACTATACATAACTACAGCAAGCGTAGATATGACAGATGAAGAGAAGGAAAAATATCCATTAGCAGGCTCAGTTTTTAAAGTAAAACTTAAAGAAAAAGGAGTCCAAGGAAATTTCTTTAAAAAGCCAGTTTTTCAAACAGCTCAACTGAATTAAAATATTTATGAAACGTATTCACATATACATAATAACAATCCTTGGTTTATTGATTTCTTGTAAAAAAGAAACATCAGTAAAAACTAACAATGCATTGGAAAATAAAGTGTCTGAATTACTAACTAAAATGACACTTGAAGAAAAAATAGGACAATTAAATTTAAGAGGAACTTCTAGTAGAGTAAAAGGAAGTTTACCAGAAGAATTAAAACAAGCAGTACGAGAAGGAAAAGTAGGTGCATTTTTAAATGTAATGAACAAACAGTATGTAGATGAATTACAACAAATTGCTACAACTGAAAGTCCTAATAAAATTCCATTAATTTTTGCAAGAGATGTAATTCATGGGTTTAAAACAATTTTCCCAATTCCTTTGGGAATGGCAGCTTCTTGGGATGCAGATGTCGCTAAAAGCTCTTCTAGAGTGGCTGCTATTGAAGCTTCGTCATTTGGTGTGCGTTGGACGTTTGCTCCAATGTTGGACATTGCTAGAGATGCTAGATGGGGGCGAATTGCTGAGTCGCCTGGAGAAGATCCATACTTAGCTTCTATTTTAGGAAAAGCATACGTAGAAGGTTTCCAAGGTGATAGTTTGAATGATCCTACAAGTTTAATAGCATGTGCTAAACATTTTATTGGATATGGAGCAGCAATTGGAGGTAGAGATTATAATACAGCAATCATAAATAAAGAATTATTGCAAAATGTGTATTTACCACCTTTTAAAGCTGCCTTCAAAGCTGGTAGTCAAACAGTAATGACAGCTTTTAATGAAATGAATGGAATTCCAGCTTCAGGAGATAAATATTTACTACAAGATATTCTGAGAAAGCAAATTGGTTTTGATGGATTTGTAGTAAGCGATTGGAATTCAGTTACAGAAATGATACCTCACGGTTTTGCTAAAGATGAAAAACATGCCGCAAAAATAGGAATAAATGCAGGGCTAAATATGGAAATGACTAGCCAATCCTATGAGAAATATGTAAAAGAGTTGTTACAAGAAGGTAAAATAACGGAAAACCAGATTAATAGTTTAGTGGCTGATATTTTACGAGTGAAATTTAGAATGGGTTTATTCGAGAATTCGAAAAGAGCTCAAGATGATTCAGGAAAATTATATACAGAAAATCATTTGCAATTAGCAAAAGAAGCTGCAATAAAAAGTAGTGTTTTACTAAAAAATGAAGGTAACTTATTGCCTCTAAATAAAAATAAAAAAATAGTGATTATTGGTCCATTAGCCAACAAACCAAGAGAGCAGTTGGGCACTTGGACATTCGATGGAGATAAAACACATACCAAAACTCCAGTAACAACATTTCAACAAAATAATGTTGATTTTACATTTGTTGAAGGACTTACATTTAGTAGAGATATAGCTGAAAATCAATTTCAAAAGGCAATAAATGCGGCAAAACAATCAGATTTTATTATATTTATTGGAGGAGAAGAGGCAATTTTATCTGGAGAAGCACACAGTAGAGCCAATATAAATTTACCAGGAAAGCAAGAAAAACTCATTAAAGAGTTAGCGAAAATAGGAAAACCTATTGTGCTGGTAATAATGGCAGGAAGACCTATAACGATAACAAATATCATTAAGGATGTCGATGCAGTTTTAATGACATGGCATCCAGGAACTATGGGAGGTCCCGCTATTTACGATATGATTTTTGGTAATGAAGAACCGCAAGGTAGATTACCAGTAACATGGCCAAAAGTAGCGGGACAATTACCATTGTTCTACAATCATAAAAACACAGGAAGACCTGCAAGTTCGAAAGAATTTGTACATATAAACGACATTCCAATTGGAGCTTGGCAAAGCTCTTTAGGAAATACTTCACATTATTTAGATGCAGGTTTTACACCACACTTTCCTTTTGGTTACGGATTAGGATACACCACGTTTGAATATACGAATTTAACATTATCGAGTAATGTATTAACGAATGCTAATACTCTAAAAATAAGTGTTGATATTAAAAATACAGGAAACAGAAAAGGAAATGAAATAGTACAGTTATATGTTCAAGATGTTGTAGGAAGTATTACTAGGCCTGTAAAAGAACTTAAAAAATTTAAAAAGATTTCTTTAGAAGCAGGCGAGCAACAAACAGTGACTTTTGAGCTGGAGGTTAATGATCTAAAATATTATAATAACAAAATGGAGTACGGAGTAGAACAAGGAGATTTTAATATTTGGATTGGAAAGAATGCGGCAAATGGTTTAAAAGAAACTTTTAAGTATGAGTGATCCTATTATTGTAGTAATGGGAGTAAGCGGTTGTGGAAAAACAACAATAGCGAAATTACTTTCAGAAAAAACAAAAATCCCATTTTTTGATGCAGATGATTTTCATCCAAAAGAAAATGTAGATAAGATGAGTAATGGAATACCGTTGAAAGACGAAGATAGAATTCCGTGGTTAATGGCACTTAATGCAAAAATGAAGCAACAAGTAACCAATAAAGGGATTGTATTAGCATGTTCAGCGTTAAAAGAACGTTACAGAGAAATACTTAACAAAGGAATTTATTATGTGCACTGGGTATATCTCGAAGGAGACTTTGAAACAGTAAAACATAGAATTGAACAAAGAGAAGGGCATTTCATGGGAGTTGATTTATTAAAGTCACAGTTTGATTGTTTAGAAGAACCAACTTATGGTATAAAAGTAAACATTAACCAAACACCTGATGAAGTGCTAGATTATATTATTAAAAGCACAATAGAAGTATGAAGAAATCATCTTTTGGTATCCTAGGATTAGGAGTTATGGGAAAAAGTTTAGCATTAAATATGCTAAATAATCACATACCTATTTCTGTGTACAATAGAGAGACAGGAGAGGAAGTTGGAGTTGTGGCTGATTTTTTGAAAACAGCAAATAATACTAGTGTAAAAGGTTTTACAGATCTTGGAGAATTTGTAAACTCTATTGAAACTCCTAGGCAGATACTTATCATGGTAAAAGCTGGAAAAGTAATAGATCGCGTAATCAATGGTTTGTTGCCTTATTTAGAAGAAAATGATATTATTATAGATGGAGGAAATTCACATTATGAAGATACAGCCAAACGAGTAGCGTATTTATCTGAACATAAAATTAATTTTATAGGATTAGGAGTTTCTGGAGGAGAAGAAGGAGCTTTAAAAGGACCTTCTTTAATGCCAGGAGGAAGCAAAGAAAGTTATCAAAAAATAGCTGCTACATTAGAAAAAATAGCAGCTAAAGACGACGATGGAAAGCCTTGCTGTAATTACATCGGTCCAGCTGGAGCAGGACACTTTGTAAAAATGGTACATAACGGGATTGAATATGGAGACATGCAATTATTAGCAGAATTGTATGCGTTATTATTATTAACAAAAACCTATGAAGAAATTTCAAAACTATTTTTTGAATGGAATGAAGGAGAATTAGCTAGCTATTTATTAGAAATTACAGCTAAAATTTTAGTAGAAAAAGAAGGAAATGAAAACCTGTTAAACCTTATTTTAGATAAAGCAGGAAATAAAGGAACAGGTTCATGGTCCAGTACAGTAGCATTAAAATTAGGTGTGCCAACAACGGTAAAAACAACAGCAGTATATGCAAGATATACTTCTTCGTTTAAAAATGAACGTGTTGTGTTAGCGAAAAAAATAGATCGAAAAATCAAAAGTATAGAACCAATAGATCTAGTTGCATTAAAAGAAGCATACGATTTTGCAAGAACAATAAATTTACAACAAGGACTGCAATTGATAAAAACAGCTTCAGACACTTATAATTGGGGCTTAGACCTTGCTGAAATATGTAGAATTTGGTCTAATGGTTGTATAATAAAATCGAAAAAAATAGTAGCATACAGTAAAGTATTACAGCAAGTAGATTCTTTATTTGAAGCTAAGCAAGTAGTTTCAGGTTTAAATAAGCAGGAAACAGCAATTACAAAAATTTTACAAAATGGTTTAGCAAACCGTGTAAATGTTCCTTGCTTTTACGAAGCCTATAATTATTGGATTGCAATGACTACAGCACAATCATCTGCAAATTTAATTCAAGCACAACGAGATTTCTTTGGAGCTCATAGATTTCAGAAAATAGGAGCGAAAGAAGAAGAGTCATTTCACCATAATTGGAGTGAGTTATGTTAGATTATAATTTGTTATTAGCAGTGCTGTCTGGAATAGCGATATTATTAGTGCTGATTTTACGTTTTAAAATACAGGCTTTTATATCGTTGTTAATTGCAAGTATTACGGTAGGGATTATAGCCGGAATGCCACCTAAAGAAATTATTACTACCATGCAACAAGGAATGGGAAGTACTTTAGGTTTTGTGGCTCTTGTAGTTGGTTTAGGATCTATTTTTGGATCTATTTTAGAGCAATCTGGAGGAGCGGAAGCGTTAGCAAACTATTTACTCTCCAAATTTGGAGATAAAAGAGCTTCTTGGGCATTAATGCTTACTGGGTTTTTAGTGGCAATTCCTGTATTTTTTGATGTTGCATTCATCATTTTAATACCTTTAGTGTATTCATTACAAAGACGTACTAAAAAATCATTATTACTATATGCGATTCCATTATTAGCAGGATTGGCAATAACACATTCATTTATTCCACCTACGCCAGGACCTGTAGCAGTCGCAGATATTTTAAAAGCAGATTTAGGTTGGGTTATTTTATTTGGCTTTATTGTAGGAGTGCCTACTGCTGTAGTTAGCGGACCGTTATTTGCAAACTATATAGCTAAGAGAATACAAATAGAAGCTCCTAAATTAAATATTGAATTAGGAGCTACAACAGATGAAGCAAAATCATATCCAGCAGTAAAGCTCATCTTGTTAATTATAGGAATTCCTATTGTATTAATTGTTTGTAATACGTTTGTAAATAGTCCATTGGTAGCGGAAAGTGTTATTTCAAAAGAAGCAAAAGAATGGATTGGGATGATCGGAAACCCATTTGTAGCATTAATTATAGCAAATGTAATTGCTTGGTATGTACTTGGAATCCGACGAGGGCTTTCAAAAGATAAGCTATTAAAAATAGCAACCAATTCTATGGGACCAGCTGGTTTAATAATATTACTAACAGGTGCCGGAGGTGTATTTAAGCAAATGCTAATTAATACAGGAACAGGAGAAATGCTAGCCAATTATTTTTCTAGCATTGGAATAGGAGTATTGTTCTTTGGTTTTTTTATTGCGGCAATAGTGAGAATTTTACAAGGCTCAGCAACAGTTGCAATGATAACTGCAGCAGGAGTAACAGCACCATTACTATTAAATACTACAATTTCTCAAATAGATACAGCATTAGTAGTTATTGCAATAGCTTCTGGAGCTTCCATTATGTCACATGTAAATGATAGTGGGTTCTGGTTAGTAGGAAAATATTTAGGGCTTACAGAGAAGCAAACTTTTAAAAGTTGGACGGTAATGACCACTATTTTATCAGTAACAAGTTTTGTGCTAATATGTATCTTATCAATACTCCTATAAAAATAAAAACATGATTACACTAAAAGATTTAGCGAAAGAATTAAAGGTTTCCGTATCTACTGTTTCAAAAGCATTGAATGATAGTTATGAAATAAGTGAAGATACGATAGCCAAAGTAAAAGAACTGGCAAAAAAACATAACTATAAACCAAATAAAGCTGCGCTAAGTCTTAAGAAGAATAAAACCAGAACTATTGGAGTAATTCTTCCTAATATTTTAAACCCATTTTTTGCAAGATCATTACACAGTATAGAAGAAGAAGCATCAAAACATAATTATAGCATTATTACATGCATATCAAATGAATCATTAGAAAAAGAAAAAAAGAGCATTTCGTTATTAACAGATGGAAGTGTAGATGGTTTTTTAATTTCTGTAGCAGAGGAAACGCAAAAGTCAGAAGAAATAGTACATTTAGAAGAGGTGTTAAGTTACGATATACCTATGGTGATGTTCGATAGATCTATGAAAAAGATCGTATGCGATAAAGTAATTATAGATGATTTTATGGCAGTGTATGATGCAACGAATCATCTTATAGAAGAAGGAAGAAAAAAAATTGTATTACTAAATGCATTAAGCGGATTAAATGTAGGAGAGTTAAGAGTAAATGGATATAAAACAGCAATTACTGAAGCTACAGATTATAGAGAAAAGCCAATTGTAATTAATATTGCTGTAGATGCTGATGTGGATCAGCAATTAGAGGAAGTTTTTGAAACGTATAAAGACATAGATGCGGTTCTTGCGATTGATAATACGTTAGGAGCAGTAGCTTTAAATACAATCAAAAACAGAGAACTAAACATACCAGAAGAAATCTCTGTGATTGGATTTTCAGGAAAAAACATTATTGTCTTTACACATCCTAAATTAACTACAATAAGCCAGCATTCTGAAGAAATAGGACGTAAAGCATTAGAAGTTTTAATAACTAAAATTGAAAAAGAAAATTATGAAAATACAGCGCATACAACTACAATAATCAATACAAAACTAGAACATAGAGAAACCACAAAACACAACCAATAAATATGTCGGAAAACAAATTAACCATTAAGGAAAAAATAGGCTATGCCTTAGGAGATACAGCAGCCAATATAGCATGGAGAACAATCGGACCATTTTTACCCATTTTTTATACAGATGTTTTTGGGTTAGGTACTGCTGCTGTAGCTACGCTATTATTAGTAATTCGTTTAGGAGATGGTATTACAGATTTAATAATGGGAAATATTGCCGACAGAACAAAAACGAAATGGGGAAAGTTTAGACCTTGGTTATTGTGGACAGCTTTGCCTTTTGGAGTAGCGTTGGTGTTACAGTTTACAACACCAAACTTAGGACTGTCAGGAAAGATATTCTGGGCATATGCAACATCTATATTTTACACATTGGCTTATACAGCTAACAATGTACCTTACTCAGCATTAATGGGAGTAATGACTTCCAAAGTAAAAGAAAGAACCGTATTATCTTCTTATCGTTTTTTTGGAGCTTATTTAGGAGGGGTTATTGCTACTTTTGGAGTAATCATACTAGTAGATCATTTAGGAAATGGAAATAAAAATTTAGGATATCAATATACGATGTATATACTGGCTTTTATTTTAGCATCTTTTTCTTTAGTAACATTTTATACAACAAGAGAACGAGTAAAAGTGGTTAAGAAATCAGAAGATGTAACAAAAGACTATAAAGATTTAATTAATAATAAACCATGGTTAATTTTATTATTCATAGGATTTGTATTTGTAACCTATAATATAATCAAGCAAAGTTCTATCATGTATTATTTTACACACTATGTAAATAATGAAGATAATGTATTTGGTGGACTTGCAGCTTGGGGAGGTAAAAACGGACTAGCAGGTTTGTATTTATTATCATTGTTAATTATCTCTATGATTTCAACAGTATTTGCACCCACACTAACAAAAATGTTTGGAAAAGTAAGGTTGTTTATCATTAGTATACTTTTTTCAGCAGCGGCATCGGCTGCAATGTATTGGTTATCACCAAATGATATAACTTCTATTTTTAGGTTAGGAATTATTTCTGAATTTGGAGCAGGATTAATGCCTATTTTATTCTTTGCAATGTTAGGAGATGCAGCAGATTATTCAGAATATAAAAATGGAAGAAGAGCTACAGGACTTATTTTTTCAGCAGGAACCTTTGCAATGAAATTTGGAGGAGGAGTAGCTGGAGCAATTACATTAGCGGTATTGAACTTTTATAATTATGACGGACAAGCGGCTGTAAAAACACTAGAAATGCTTGAGGGAATAAAACTAAATATGAGTATTGTGCCAGCATTATTTGTATTGCTAGGAGTTGCTGCATTACTATTGTATCCATTAACTCCACATAAAATGAAAGAAATAGAAGTAGCATTAAAAGAAAAAAGAGCAAATGAATGATATAAGTGAAATTAAAGAAATAGGAAGTGTAACTGTTCAAAATATCTTAGAATCAAACTTAAATTTTTGGTCTACAAATGTATTGGATAATACTTATGGTGGATTTTATGGAAGTTTAGACTACGAAGGAAATAGTATTTTAAAACATTCTAAAGGAGTTATTTTAAATGCTAGAATTCTGTGGTCATTTGCTAAAGCAACCAATAGTTTGCAAACAAAAGGGTACGTTGAAATTTTAGAAAGAAGTTATGAATACTTATACAAACATTTTAGAGATTCCGATGTTGGAGGTGTGTTTTGGGAAGTAAATTATAAAGGAGAGCCAATCAATACAAGAAAAGAATGTATTGCGCAAGCTTATACAATTTTAGCGTTATCAGAATATTATAAAGCTACTAAAAAACAAGAAGTACAAAATTGGGTAATATCGTTATATCATTTTGTAGAACGACATTTTTATAACATAACAGATAATAGTTATGTAAATACAATTAAAAAAGAATTAGAGCCTATAAATGATTCCTCAAAAAACTTAGGAACACATTTACATTTGCTTGAGGCATATAGTTCGCTGTATAAAATTTATAGAAATGAAACTTTAAAAGAACGTATAGAAAATCTGATTGAAATTGTTTTAGATAAGTTTCTTCAAAACGATAATTATTGTGAAATGAGTTTTGATCAGGATTGGAAAATAACAACAAAACAAATTTCATACGGACATAATTTAGAAGTGCCATGTATTTTATTGGATGCTTGTGAAAGTATTCAAACTAAAAAATATAAAGAAGAAATAGTTGAAAAACTTGAAAGTTACAGTAAAGAAGTTATGATACAATTAAATGCTTTAGGAGGAATTTACCCTTCTAAAGACATAGCAGAAAATAAGTATGTAAAAGAATTGTATTGGTGGACGCAAACTGAAGGAATGATTGCTTTTCAAAAACTGTATAAGAAAACTTCAAATGAAACTTATCTTCATTTTGTAGATAGATTATGGAAACTTATTTGTGAAAATTTTCTAGATCAAAAAAATGGAGAATGGTACGAAAAAATAGGTGTAAATAAAGAACCAATATCTTCAAATAAAGTGGGAATGTGGAAATCACCATACCATATTGTACGTATGTGTATACAATTCATATAGTAATTAAATGAGAAAAAAATTACTGTATATAATATGTGTTCTCAGTATTTATAGCTGTAAAAATGAAAATATAATTTTTAAAGAAAACTTTGAAGCGGGTATTGTAGGAAAAACTCCAGAAAAACCATGGAAAACATCAGGAAAAGGAATTATTCGTATAGATACATTAAATGTATTTGAAGGAAAACAAGCAATTTATTTTGAAAGTGGAGAAGGATTTGCGAATAGAGCATTCATAACAATAGAAAATCAATTGCCTAAAGATTTAATTTATTATTATGGAAGTATGAAAATGTATGTTGAAAAAGCTTCACCAGATGGAGTACATTGGACGATGATTCAAACTTCAGGAAAAACATCTAAAGGTTTCGAAGCAGAGATTCGGTATGGAGGGCAGCATAATAAAAGAATCATGGCGAATTACGATACGCCAGATTTAAAAACAGACTGTTGGCATCATACATCTTTTAAAATTCCAGAAAAGAAATGGTTTAGTATACAATGGTATATGAATAGAGATGTAGGAAATATGAAGTTATGGATAAACCAAAAACTGGTTCATGAGTTAAATGCAAATACAATAGAAAAAGGATGTTTAGGAAATGAAAATAATAACGAATGGACATTTCCTATGTTTGAAAAAATAACCTTAGGTTGGGTAGATTATCAAAGAGGAGGAAGCACTCGAAAAGTTTGGATAGACGATGTTGTACTATCTAAAGAAAAAGTAAACTAAATTGGATATACAAAATTGTATTTCTAGATGTATAAAAAGAATTGCCTCATTAGAAAGTATTTATTATTTATTGAAAGATGTTTGAGAGTTTCTTGAACTCTGTCGAAAGATATAAATAGAAGAAGTTTTGAATTAGTTGAGGTGTATTGATTTTATTAACAGTGGTTTAACTTCTGTTTAACGGAGAAGGTCGTAAAAACAATATAAATTTGTAAAGAGAATTTACCTATATCGAAGCATCTTAATTATACACTTATTTACATACTTACACATTTAATTAAGATGCTTTATTTCATTAACTGTTTGTACGTAATTTATTATAAGTCAATTACGTCAACCTGAGCTTGCTTTAGGTTCTCATTATGACTAACTAAATAATAACATGATGAGATTCTGCACCGAGTACGGAATGAAACTAAGAAATATTCATCGTAGCAATTTTAACTTTGATCGATTAAAAATTACGCTTCGACTTTTTAAAAACGAACTATACTAATTAAATAGTTAATTTAAAGTAGAAAATTAGACCCTTGCATTTAGCATCTTAATTATGAATTCCATTCTATAATATAATTAAGGTGCTTTTCAAGTGCAGAAGGATTCTCCAATAGAGCTTTTTTACTCAAAAACACTTCATCTATACATTTCTGTACAATTATGTGTACTCTATAGTATTTCACCGATTTAAAAAGGATATTCGTCGATAATTGGTTGATTTGTATAGGTATATAAGGTAAATTGCGGTAGGGATTATGAATATTTGCATCTTAGCCATCATTACTTTTACTTATAAGATTTGGTTGAGATGCATTTTTTATCATTTTATTTTATAAATAATTGGAGTTTTATTATTCATAAATTATAACTCAAACATTAACACTTAAAATAAATACGTTCATAACTAAAAAACAATCGCCTAAGGAAAATCAGTAAGTATTCATCTAAGCACAAGTTATTTTTGAGGTGTCTATATATATAATTTAAAAACAAGAATTACAAATAGAAATAGATATAACAAGTTTTTGAGAGAGAAATGAAGATAAAACACTGAAAAATTGTTGCTTATATAGCTAAAATCGTTTGTTAAATACTTGTTAATTTTATATATTAGCAAATAGCGGTAAATTTGAGATAGTCTCTTTAGATAAGAAACTAAGAAGTGTTACTTTCTATCTAAAATTATAGGGGGAGTACAAAATATAATTTGCATACATAGATTATGTAGAAAAACTTCATAAAAAGACTAATAAAAATTTAGCAAAACTCATATAAAATAGGAAGATGATAGAATGGTGATATGTAGTAATAATATGTAATTAAAAATAAATTCATATAAATTTATAAACCATACCCACTATGAACCCGAAAGTAAATCTTATTGTTAAAGTCTCCATAATAAATACCAGGTAAAACTTGGTGAAACTTCATAACAAATAATTAGCATAAACTAGAAGAAGAGAAGTGGTATAGTATATTCTACGCAAAATAATATACCTGCTTTCTTAATGATTTTATAATCCACTTTAAGTGGAGCAACCGCGTATGGAATAATCATTCCGTATACGGCTAGTGGACTTTATTGTCCAAAAACAAATCAATTTATAACCATACCTATTTCATATGAAAAAAAAATACACCTTATTTATTAAACTATTCAAATTAAAAGAAGTCAGGGGAAGAGAACCAGATAAAGCTTTGTTTTCCATTTTGTTTGTTCTTTTTAGCGTTGTTTTTTTTGTAAACAAAAGTTACGGACAATATTCAAGTACGCACTACGTACCTCCTTACGTGTCAGGAGTTCAGGCTTCTAATACTCAAGATAGGCAGTTTTTAATTCTTTCTACATTAGAAACAAGTGCTTTTCAAGTAAACATTACTTTAGGTGATGGAAGTATTATGCCATCTGGTCAATTGTTAGCAGGTAGCACTGGTACTACGATCATTACTAGTGGAACACCTACAGCAGGGCAGTATAATTCTACTACTGGAGTTGCTTCTATTAGTGCCTCTAACCCTTTAGTACTTCGTATTGGAGTGCGTTTTAGTGATGCAGTAGCAGGTACTGGAGTAATGACAACCAATGATATTAACTCAGGAACAGGAGATTTGAATGCTTCTGTAACTCCAGATTATGCAAACCCTAGTAATCAAGGACTAATTTTATCAGCTTCAAATAACTTTTATGTAAACATGCGGCATGATTCCGGTTCTCAAGGAGGTTCTCTTTCAGGGAAAGGAAGTGTTGGATTAGGACAAAGTTTTATAACAGGTAATACAGTAATGAACGGAATCTATGATCAAGGAGTTACGTTTATTTCTGTAATGGCTACCCAGCCAGGAACTACCAATGTCACATTCACAGATTTCAATGGAAGAACGTTTATAGGACATGGAAGTGCTACAACAATTAATAAAACATTAACTCAAGGAGAATCCTATGTAATTGCACAAGTTATTGACGGAGATGGTTCAAATACAGCTTATGATACAGCAGCAGAACGAAATAGTTATAATGGTATTTCTGTCACTTCTGATCAAGATATTGTAGTTGCTTCAGGAGGATTAGGAGGAGTAGACCCAACTAGCTCAAGTCGTGATATAGGATATGATCAATTAGTTCCTGTTAGTGAAGCAGGAAGTGATTTTATTTTAGTTCGAGGTCAAGGGACTACTGATTTTGAATATGCTATTGTTGTAGCAACTCAAGCTAATACACAGGTGTTCTTAAATGGTAGTGGTACAGCAGTAACTACACTTACAAACGCTGGAGATTATATTCTTTTAAACGGTACAAATAGTCTTTGGCAATCAGCTCTTGATAGTAATAATAATGCCTATATCCGTACAGACAAACCATCATTTGTATATCAAACAACAAATGGAGCAAATGCAAATAATGTATCCAGTATGAATTTGATTCCGCCAATTAGTTTATGTTCTGAGACTTCAGAAGTAACTATTGCCGAACCATTACAATTTGGTACAGCTTATTTAAATATTGCTGTACCAGTAGGAACAAATACTACAGTTACACCTACTGGAGGAGGAACAGCTTTTGTTATTGGTCCAGATGTTGGAGATGATATAGATAATAGTACAAGTAATGTTACAGGAAATACAGAATGGTTTACACATACATATCAAATACCAGCAGGGGTAACTTCTATAAATATTAAAGGAAATGGAGATGATTCTATAGGTGCAACTAACCCAATTAATGTTGGTTTCTTAGGTGCTTCTGGAGCGAAAGGAGCAGCAGGATATTTTGCAGGTTTCGGTGCTCCGCCAAATGCAACTATAGATGCAGCAAGTATTATGTTAGGAGGAGTTTCTACTACTACGCTTACTGAACCTGCAGATGCAGGTAGTGAAACAGCAGTTTCTTTTTCATTCGAAGTAGAAATTACAGGGAATTGTACTTCAAATGTTTCAGTAGATTGGGAGGTGCTTGATGGTACCGCAACATTAGGAGCAGATTATACTATTTCGGCAGGAACAACTTCAGGAACAGCAAGTTTTACAGCACCAAGTGGAACCAGTACACAAACAATTACACTACCTAATATTACAGTAAAAGATGATTCAGATGTAGAATCTAGTGAAACATTAATTATTCGTTTATCAAACCCTGTAAATGCAGTACTAGGAACTACAGATACAGAAATTACAATTTTAGATAATGATACATCAGTTGCAATAGCAGCTACAGATGCTGTAAAAGCTGAAGGTAATTCAGGAAATACAGCATTTACTTTTGAAGTAACACGTACAGGAATAACTACAGGAACAAGTTCTGTAAATTATGCCGTTACAGGAAGTGCAGGGAATCCAGCTAATGCTGCAGATTTTGGAGGAAGTTTACCTAGTGGAGTCGTGAACTTTGCGATCGGAGAAACTAGTAAAATAATTACAATAAATGTAAGTGGAGACACAGTTTTTGAACCAGAAGAGGAATTTACAGTAACCTTATCGGGTGCAACAGGAACTGATATCGGAACAACCACAGCTACAGGAACAATCAATAACGATGATCCAGCATTAACAGTAAGTAGTCCAACAATTACAGAAGGGAATAGTGGTACGAGTAATGCAGATATTACTGTAACGTTGAGTTCTCCAGCACCAGCAGGAGGTACAACTATATATTATACAGTAGTTCCGGGTACAGCGGTAGCTGGGGTAGATTATACAGCTCCGCCAGCTAATGCAAATATTATTATCCCGGCAGGTAGTACTACAGGAACGATAAGTATCCCAATCATTGGCGATACAGCAATCGAATCTAATGAAATGTTTACAGTTCAAGTCACAAGAGATCTTGTTATTAATGCAGGGTTTCAAGATGGTACTACTGGATGGACAACAGTATCAGGAACACCTAATTGTGCTGGAACTTTTGCTTTTGAAGTAAATGCAGAAACCTCTTATGGAGGTAGTAATGCCGCTAATCAAGTATTAGAAGTAGATTGTTTATCGCAAGGTTTTCAAGATTTTCCAACTGTACCAGGAACGACATATGATGTAAGTTTCATAACCTCTAGAAGAACAGCAGGAGGTTCACCAGCTTCTGTGAATGCTACTATAACTGTTCAAAATAATAATGGAGGGGTTTTAACAAACTTGAATAATATTACAGTAACCAAAACAAATACAACTTTTGCATATACAACAAGTACCTTTTCATTTACAGCTACAGGAACTACTTCTAGGATATTATTTACATCAACATTAACACAGACTTTAGGGTTGATTTTGGATGATCTTTCAGTAGAACCACAAACAGCAGATGCTACTGCAACTGTAACAATAACAGATGATGATACTTCTATTACATTAGGAGCGAGTCCTGCGGTATGTTCAGGAACTACAAGTGCATCGTTACCATATACAGCAACAGGGGGAAGTCCAGATCAATACAGTATTACATATGATGCAGCAGCAATAGGGCAAGGGTTTGCGAATGTAACAACAACAGCATTACCTGTTTCTCCAATTTCATTAACAGTCCCAGCAGGTGCAATACCAGCAACATATAACGGAACGATTACGGTTACAAACTCAGGTACAGGTGCATCTAGTACAGCAGTTCCTTTTACAGTAACAGTTAATTCTCTACCTACAATAACACTTTCATCAAGCGGAGTGAATACTACTTATGGAGTTGGAGGCACTGTTAATTTACCATATACAGCAACTACGGGTAGCCCAAATCAATACAGTATAACATATGATGCAGCTGCATTAGGAGAAGGTTTTTCTAATGTAACAACAGCAACATTACCTGCATCACCAATAACTATTACTGTACCTGCCTCAGCAGATGCGGCAACTTATAATGCAACACTAACAGTAATAAATTCTACTACAGGATGTGTGAGTAATAATGTTCCTATCACAATAACAGTTGATCCTAAGGCCTTAACTGTCGATGTAACTGCAGATAATAAAGTGTATGATGGTACAACAGATGCTGTAGTTACATTAGGAAGTCCATCATTAGTAGGGATTGAAGCTGGAGATGTAGTCACAATTGATACTAGTCCAACAGCATGGGATTTTGCGAATGCTAATGTTGGTACAGGGATTTCAGTAACAGCTACAACTGGTAGCTATACAATAACAGGAACGAATGCAGGAAATTACACAGTTACTCAACCAAGTGGTTTAACGGCAAATATAACCGCTAAAGCCTTAACAATTACAGCTACAGATCAGAACAAGGAATACGGAAGTAGCTTAACAGGCGGT
>NZ_CAZEFZ010000012.1:0-2091 GCF_964511145.1 Tenacibaculum amylolyticum | reverse complement strand
AATGATGCTGCAAGAACAGCTACTTTTAGTAGTAATTTACAGTTTTTAACCTTTGCCAACGATGGAAGAGCAACAACTACACAAACAACAGAGTTAAATACTACTGTATATAATACACGTATCATTAGAGAATGGCAAGTACAAAATATAGGAAGTGTAGGTGCAGTAAATGTTAAGTTTGAAGGATTTGGAGAATATGATGTGCTTTCAGATACGGATGGAGATTTTTCTACGACAGGAGATCAAACCGTTTTAGGAACATTAGATACCAATGGAGAATTAACTGGAGTTACATTTACCAATGGAGCATATATAACGTTAGCGAAACTAAATCCGTTTCCAGGAGGAGTGTCTACAGACCTTTCTTTATGGTTAAAAGCGAATGATGGAGAGAATTGGACAGATCAATCTTTAGCAGGAACAACAGTTACCGCTAATTTGGCTGGAGGTTCATTAACACAAAATCTAAATTCAATTAATTTTAACCCAACAATAGATGTTACAGGTCAAGCACACTATGCAACGAATCTAGATTTTGACAGAAATACGCTTTCAAATACAACAATTTTAACGGTAGTACAAGCTGCGAATACTGTAAATGTTCTTTTTGGAGCAAATGGAGGTTCAAATCACCGTGCACTTTACCCTTCTTTAATGAGTGCAGGAACAGCTGTCGGATTTAGTGGAACTGTTACAGATTATATAAATACGCCACGTATGTTTAATGCACAGTGGCAAACAGGTGTTGTTAATGGAAGTTATACACGAATAGATGGTAGCCAAAAAGTACTTACTACAGATAATGGAGGTGTTGGTGCTGTTTTAAAAATTGGAGAAATTGATGGAGATCCTAGTCAAAACTGTGATGGATGCCAATTTGCAGAAGCAATTGTATTTTCAAATGTCTTCAGTAATATAGATCCAAATGCTTTAAGTAAAGTAGAATCGTATTTAGCTTTAAAATACGGAATTACTTTAGATCAAACTTCAGCTACTTCTTATCTAGCTTCTGACGGAACTACTATTTGGGATGCAACAACTGCTGGTGCATTTAACAAAGATATATTTGGAATAGGAAGAGATGATTTTTCATCATTAAACCAACAAATTTCTAAATCAGAAAATACAGGAACTATCGTAACAATTTCTACAGATACGAACTTCTCTGGAGCAAATGGTACACATACTTCTTTAACAGACAAACAATTTTTAGTTCTTGCAAATGATGGAGGAGCCACAACCTCTCAAACATCAGAATTGCCAACTGGATTCCCAGAGCGTATAGTAAGAGAATGGAAAATAACGAATATAGGAAGTGTTGGAGCAGTAAACCTTAAGTTTGATGGATTTGATGACACATGGACTTTAATTAGCGATACAGATGATGATTTTTCAAATGGAGGAACTACTAATCTAGGAGCTTTGTCTGCCACAGGAGAAATTACAGGAATAACATTAACAAATAATACATTTTTAACGCTTGTAAAGTTACCAGATACGCAGGTAATACAGGATTATGCAGATGATAATACAAATCCAGTTCCAACCGTAACGGATTATACAAACGCAGGAGTAACAGGAGTAACGGCTGGAAACTTAGCAGAAATAAATGCAGTAGTTGATGGTTTAACAGGAGCTGATGTAGATACTACAGCAGAGATTCAAGCGATCATAGATGTCGTAATTGCAGGGAATGTTATTGAGAATTATGCAGATGACAATACAAATCCAGTACCAACCGTAACGGATTATACAAATGCAGGAGTCACAGGCGTAATAGCTGGAAATTTAGCAGAAGTAAATGCAGTAGTTGACGGTTTAACAGGAGCAGATGTTGATAGTTTATCAGAAATTCAAGCGATTGTAGATGGTGTGGTTGCCGGAAATGTTATCGAGAATTATGCAGATGATAATACCAATCCAGCGCCAACCGTAACTGACTATACAGATGCAGGAGTTACAGGCGTAACAGCTGGAAACTTGGCAGAAATCAACGCAGTAGTTGACGGTTTAACAGGAACGGATGTTGATAGTTTAGCAGAAATTCAAGCGATTGTAGATGGTGTAGTTGCCGGAAATGTTATCGAGAAT
>NZ_CAZEFZ010000011.1:0-105756 GCF_964511145.1 Tenacibaculum amylolyticum | reverse complement strand
AAAAAGGGGTAAAAAAAAGGGTAAGAATAGTTGTTAAGAAACTTTTAGAAGAATACTCGATCTTTATAAAAAACAGAAAATTAAGAAATTTAAAAAAACCTTAAACCTTTGTAAATACTGAGAAAAACACACTTTTTTGTTACAAAAAGTTATCAGATTGAAAGGATTTTTACAAAAAGCAATTTAAGCAAAAATCACCCAAA
The DNA here is from genome assembly GCF_964511145.1 of Tenacibaculum amylolyticum. NCBI lineage: Bacteria > Pseudomonadati > Bacteroidota > Flavobacteriia > Flavobacteriales > Flavobacteriaceae > Tenacibaculum > Tenacibaculum amylolyticum. Next base: position 105,553 of record NZ_CAZEFZ010000011.1, on the reverse strand, counting down.
ACGGGTGATTTTTTGTATTTAACATTTTTATGTTTGCTATTTTAAAAGTGCTTTTACTTTATCTGGAAAATCGGTAAAACAGCCATCTACATTGGCATCATATAGCAGTACTTCAACATGTTCTGGAAAGTCTTTGAAATCTCCTAGTTGATCTGCTCTCAAAGTATACGTATGAACCTTTAGTCCTAATTTATGGGCATCGTTTACCAAAGAAGTAAATATCCACTTTCCATCTTCTTTTTTATCTATGATTTGTTTATACCACGGACCTATTCCATCTGCATATGTAGCAAATTGTTCTAGGTGTTTTGTCTCTTCTGGAAACTCAACTAATTGTACTAAAAACAAGTTAGAGTTTAGTTCTTTTCGTACGCGTTCTAATTCTTTTGCATCAAAACACTGAAAAACACAGTTGTCTTCTTTTGTCTTATAACCATAATTAGATAGAATATCTAACGTAATTTTAGCAATATCTTTTCCATTTTGATGATGAAAGGCTGGATTTTTAATTTCTGGATAAATTCCAATGTTGTTGCCTGTGCTGCTATTTAAGCCTTGAATTAATTCAATTTCTTGTGATAAAGAATGTAATTTGAAATTTCCTTTTCCTTTCGGAAATCGATTAGAGTAGAATTGTTTTCCTGTTTTAGGATCGAAGCGTTCTGATACGTTTAATTCTTGTAATTCATCAAAAGTAAAATCGATTACATAATAACGTCCATCTGCTCGTTTTCTATTTGGAAATTTAGTAGCTACATCTGTTACATCATCTAAATAAATATCATGAATTACCACTGGAACATCGTCTTTACTCAACACCAAATCCTGCTCTATAAAATCTGGATGCATTGCATAAGCCATTGCTTTGGCTTCCATAGTATGTTCTGGTAAATACCCTGAAGCACCACGATGTGCTACTACAACTTTTTTATTCATAGATGTATCATTCAAATTAGGTTTTGTAGCTTGTTTACAACTCCAAAAAGATAAGAAAGCGAATACTCCAATTACATATCGCATAGTATTGCTATAGTTTAATTAAAAGTCTTTATAAGTGTGGTTATAAATTTAATTCTAAAATATTAATTGCTTTTGTTATTTAACGGTATTATTAAAAACTAATCTCTATTTCGCTGTATATCGCTTTAAACTTTTCTTTTTGCAGTTCTGACAACTTATTCTCTCTCATTTCTATTCTTTTCATTACCTCTGAAAACACTAATTTTTCTGGTACTTTACTAATCTGATTATAAGAAAGACCTATAGATTCTAGTTTTAATAATTTTTGAAAACAATTAGGTACTTCTTCTAGCATATTATGTTCTAGTGATAAACCACTTAATTTTTGTAATAATAAAAAAGAGCTAGGAAGTTCTTTTATTTCTTTATCCATTAAATCTAAGTAAGTTATATTTTGTAAAAATGCTACTTTTTCTTTATCTGATAAATCTACCTTAGAACTACGATAACCATAAATTGCTCTTTTACTTAACAACCAATCAAATAGATTTAGATAAGCATCTATATTTTCTTCTTTAATATTTTTAGCTAATTCTGCTAATTGTTCTTTTCTTTTAGAAAGTAACTCTAATCCATATTTTTCAGCTAAACTTTCCTTTTCATCTTCATCAGTACCATAACAATAAACTCCTGTACACCAATCTCCTAACTCAACAATTACATCATTTAACATAGTTACTCCAAAACCATGTTCTTCATCCCATTTACATTCTCCTACTATTCCATAGTATGCTATTCCATTTTTATTCTCTGAATGAATAATAATTTTTTCTATAGTTATATTTTTCCATGAATTATTTAATTCAAAATAGCTTTCAGGTTTTAATCCATAACTATTGTAAATGTCTTCTAAAACTTCTCTCTCTTCGTAAATATATTGTTTAATGTTACTTACGATCTTATCTGCATTATTGAGTATATATTCACATGTTTTTAACTGTTCTGAAGTTGGTTCATTTTTTTCATCTTCAGTATCTGCAAACTCAATTATAGTTTCTTCTGTATTTGAAAATGCATTTATTAGTGTCTCTATAAATACTCCTTCTTCTCTTTCAAGTAACTCTGTGATTTTTGACTTCATATTAATTTTTAATTTAAAATATAGTAAAGTTTATTAATTGTTTTCTAAAATATAGACAATTCAGTTTCGGTTGTAAAGGTTTCTAAAAATTGCATTCCTCTATAAGAGTTTCCTTTTTCGTTTAGTTTTGGACTCCAAACTGTAATACAGTATTTCCCTGGATATACCGCTACAATTCCGCCACCAACACCACTTTTTCCTGGTAAACCTACTTTAAAAGAGAATTCTCCAGATTCATCGTAAAACCCACAGGTTTGCATAATTGCATTGATTCTTTTGGATTTGCTGGTACTTAATACTTTCTTTCCTTTTGTTGTTCTAAAATCATGATTTGCTAGAAATAAAAAGGTTTTAGAGAGTTCTTGGCAACTCATTTCTATAGCACATTTATGAAAATAAAAATCTAATACTTCATTGGGATCGTTTTCTATATTTCCAAACGATTTTATAAAATTACAAAGTGCTTTGTTTCTATAACCTACAGAAGCTTCTGATTTTGCTACTGCTTCTGAATATTGAATTTGATCAGAACCACAAATCTCTCTAACATAATTCAAAAAGTCTTCTTTAGGGTTTTCTAAATGACTTACCAACATATCGCTAATTACCATAGCTCCGCTATTCATAAATGGGTTTCTAGGAATTCCATTATCTGATTCTAACTGCACCAAGGAATTAAAAGGAGTTCCTGAAGGTTCTACACCAACACGCTCCCATATTTCATCTCCAAATGTTTTATATGCGAAACTAAGTGCTAATACTTTAGAAATACTTTGTATGGAGAATTTTGTTTGCCAATCGCCAACTCCGTGCTCTTCATTATTTACAGATAAAAAACATACACCAAAATTATCTGGATTTACTTTGGCTAATTCTGGAATATATGTGGCTATAGCTCCTTTATTTTCTTTTGATGCAATCTCTTTATAAATTCTTTCTAAGACTTCTTTACAATTCATTATTCGTATGTTTTTACAGTTTTTAAAAATATAGAAAACTTAAGTTTTTTATATGAATTAGATAATTATAAAGTCCATATGAGTTCTGAATACTAGTTTTTTTTGGAACTTGAAAGCCTTTCTAATACATTTGCAATTCAAAAAAAATTAAAAACTATGAAATATCTATCATTGCTATTGGCTTTGGCTTTATTTATTTTTTCAGGATGTTCTTCAGATAATGGAACAGAAAATACACAACCTAACACTACTATTCCTATTAATTTAGATGCTAGTTTAATACAAAAAGGACCTTTTCTTCAAGGTTCGACAATTTCAATTCAAGAATTGAACGATGATCTATCCTTAACAGGTAAAACATATAGTACGGAAACTATAGACGACTTCGGTTCTTTCAATTTTAATGCGGAAATTGAAAGTAATAAAATCGACATTTCTGCCACAGGTTTTTATTTTAATGAGGTTTCTGGGGAATTATCAGATGCTCCGCTTACTTTACGCACTTATGTAGAGTTTAGTGATGAAAAAGTCATTAATATTAATATATTATCTACTTTAGGTCGTAAACGAATTAAGTATTTAATTCTAAATGAAGAGAAAACTTTTTCTGATGCTAAAATTCAGGCTGAAAAAGAAATACTAACTGCATTTAATGTTACTGAATCTATTCAAGAAAATATTAATATTGATTTTAATGAGATGGATATTAGTAAATCTGGAGAAAACAATGCTATCCTTTTAGCTATTTCTGCAATTGTTCAAGGGAATAATTCTGTAGCAGAATTAGGAGAGTTTATTTCTAAAATAGCAGATGATTTAGAAACTGATGGAATTATTAATAATAATCAATTAACAGAGGAAATTACAAACAATAGCATGAGTTTAGACTTAACTATTGTTCGTCAAAACCTAATTAATAGATTTGAAGAACTCAATGTGACTTATACAATTCCTGAATTTGAGCAGTTTGTTGATTCAGATGGGGATGGTATTTTAAATACACACGATACCAGTTTAATTTATCCTAAAAATGAAGTTAACAATACTAAACCTGAGTTTTCATGGTCTGCTAGCAACGTTACTGGTACAAAATATCATTTCCAATTAGCATCAAATAATGATTTTACTACAATATTAATAGATGAGGAAAACCTTACAGAAACAACTTTACTTTCAACTATTATTTTAGAAAATAATAAAGAATATTTTTGGAGAGTTAATGCTCTAGATGAAAATGGAAATGAAACAGCATGGAATACTACACAGTTTTCTGTTTTGTTAAATAAAATCGTTTTAGTTAGTCCAAACACTACAATAAATAATTCACAACCTGAATTTAGTTGGGAAGCAAGTAATTTATCTGAAGTTACCTATACAATACAACTTGCATCCGACAGCAACTTTTCTAATTTACTTTTCGAAGAAAGTGATTTAAATACATTATCATACACATCTGAACTTGTATTGCCTCAAAATAATACAAGCTATTTTTGGCGTGTTAAAATTATTGATGCAAACGGAGTTAGTAGTGATTGGAGTTCTGAAGAGTTCTTACTTAATATAGGGAGTATTGAACTTACAAGCCCTATTAACGATATTGTTGGCTCTCCAACTTTTAACTGGAGTACTACAAGTAATTTATCTAATATTTTATATGATATACAAGTTGCCAATAATGCTAACTTTACAAACTTAATCTTTGAAGAAACTGGTTTAACAACAACTTCAGTAGCTTCAAACTTGACTTTGGAAAATAATACAACTTATCATTGGAGAGTACGATTTAAAGATCAAAATGAACTATATACTGATTGGACTACAGCTACATTTAATTTTGTAATAAGAAGTCCACAGTTTTTACCTACCACATATAGCAATACTGAAATCAATAAATTTTTATTAGAGTACGATATTAATGCTTATCCAAACTACGAAAATGCAGGTATTAAAATGCAGATTCAAGTTTCCACTAATTCAAATTTTAGTACAATTGAAAAAGATTTAAACTCATTAGACTTACAATCTAACTACGATATTTGGGATGCAGCTGTAGATGGCTATGGTATTTTTTATATAAGAGCAAGACATGTTACTCCCGATGGCAATACAAGTGAATGGAGGAGTTTAGGGCTAATATCTATTTATGAAGCAGAACTTATAGTTACTGAAAAGATAACAACGTCTACAAGACCAATTATTAAATGGAGTCATTCTGGTGGAGTGGATGGTTTTATTCCAAGTAGCTATAAATATTTAATAGAAGTTTTTGAAGATTCTAATTTAACAACTCTTATAGAAAGTAATACACAACCAATAGCAATTGACACTGCTACTGAATTCCCAGAATATCAAGTTTCTACAGATTTAGATAATAATAAAGATTACTTTTTTAGATTATCTATGATTGATGATAATGATACAGTAATAACATCGATTAGCGATACTATCGTATTTTAACGATAGTAAAATAATTTAGCATCTTTTACAAAAAAGCCCGAAACTTATATAAAGTTTTCGGGCTTTTACAAATAGTTATTATATATAAACTTACTTAATAGGCTCTCTTATCGTTTCCTTCGTAAAAATTAATAAAGGCTTGGTTTACGACACGGTGTCCTCCTGGAGTAGGATAATCTCCTGTAAAATACCAGTCTCCTTTGTGTTTCGGACAAGCTTTATGTAGTCCTTCTACTGTTTGGTAAATAATTTCTACTTCTGCATTTACTTCTTCCGTTTTTAACATTTCTCCAATTTTAGCAGAAATTTGTTCGTCTGTAAATGGTGCATAAATTTCTTTTACAAAATTAATGATGTCTTTGTCTTCATTTACTTGTTGTGCTTTACACTTGTTATATACTTCCTCAACAATATGATATTGATTGGTTTCTTTTAATAACTCTAAAGCGGCTTTAAATGCGATGAAATCACCAATTCTGGCCATATCGATACCATAACAGTCTGGATACCTAATTTGCGGCGCAGAAGACACGACAACAATTTTCTTAGGAGAAAGTCTGTCTAGTATTTTTATAATACTCTTTTTTAATGTTGTACCTCGAACAATACTATCGTCTATAATTACCAAATTATCCGTAGGTTTTACAACTCCGTAAGTTACATCGTATACATGAGCAACTAAATCGTCTCTACTGGTATCATCTGTAATAAATGTTCTTAGTTTTACATCTTTAATCGCGATTTTTTCAAAACGTGGCCTTTCTGATAGAATATCTGTAACTCTTTGAGCCGATAGTTTTCCTCCTCCAGCTAAAATTTCAGCAGTTTTTTGTTGGTTCAATACATCTTCTGCTGCTTCCATCATCCCATAAAAAGAGGTTTCCGCAGTGTTAGGAATGTATGTGAAAACCGTATTCGAAATATCTTCGTTTATCGATTTTAAAACTTCTGAAAACACATATTTTCCTAAGTTTTTTCGTTCTTGGTAAATATCGGCATCACTTCCTCTAGAAAAATAAATTCTTTCAAAAGAGCATGATAGTTTATCTCTCTTTTTAAGGACTCTTTCTAAAGATACTTTTCCTCCTTTTTTAATAATCAATGCTTTCCCTCTTGGTAATTCTTTTACTTCTTCAATAGGAACATTAAAAGTAGTTTGAATTACTGGTCGTTCAGACGCTACAACAACTACTTCATCATCTTGATACCAAAAAGCAGGTCTGATTCCTGAAGGATCTCTTAATACAAAAGCATCTCCATGTCCTAATAAACCAGCCATTGCATAGCCACCGTCCCAGTTTCTTGAAGAACGTTTTAAAATACGTTGAATGTCTAAATGTTCTTCTATAAAAGGAGAGGCTTCTTTTTTATTAAAGCCTGCTGCTTTAGCTTTTACATAGGTGTCTGAAACTTCATCTTCTAGAAAATGTCCTATTTTTTCCATAACAGTAACCGTATCTGTAGCTTCTTTTGGGTGCTGACCTAATGTGATTAATTCTTTCATTAATTCACCTGAATTGGTCATGTTAAAGTTTCCTGCAACAATTAGATTTTTATGTTTCCAATTGCTTTGACGTAAAAATGGATGTACATTTTCAATACTATTTCCGCCATAAGTTCCATAACGTACATGACCTAAAAATAGGTTTCCTATATAAGGCATGTTCTCCTCTTGCCATGCAATATCATCTAACTTATCTTCGTGCTTTTCGAAAATACCATTGATTCTATTGTTTATCTGACCGAAAATATCTTGAATAGGTTGTGTTTTGTTCGAACGAACTCTACTAATGTATCTTGTTCCAGGTTCTACATTAAATTTTATGCTTGCTAAACCAGCTCCATCTTGTCCTCGATTATGCTGTTTTTCCATTAACAAATACATCTTATTTAACCCGTAAAAAGCCGTTCCGTATTTGTCTTTATAATATTGAAGTGGTTTTAATAATCTTACTAATGCTATTCCGCATTCGTGTTTCAGAAAATCACTCATTCTAGTCTTTTGTGTTGTGTTGTTGTGTGTTCGTTTTATAAATAAAAAATCCGCACAATACTGCGCGGATTTTTTTTATTGTAATTCAATATCAAATTGTGTTAGTTGCTTAAACAACTGTAAACGTGTTTGAACTTCGTCTTTTGTTAATGCTTCCATTCGTTGTGTTCCAAATTTCTCTACACAGAACGAAGCTAAATTAGAACCGTAAATAATAGCATTCTTCATATTCTCAAAAGAGTAATTTTCTGTTTTGGCTAAATATCCACAGAAACCTCCTGCAAATGTATCTCCTGCTCCAGTTGGATCAAAAACTTCTGCTAATGGTAATGCTGGTGCATAAAACATATTATCATCGTTAAATAATAAAGCTCCGTGCTCTCCTTTTTTAATTACCACATATTTTGGACCCATTTCATGAATCTTCTTCGCTGCATTTACTAAAGAATATTCTCCACTTAACTGACGAGCTTCTTCGTCGTTAATGGTAATTACATCTATTCTTTTTAATACTTCGTGTAAATCGTTTAAGGCAATATCCATCCAAAAGTTCATTGTATCTAATACAACTAATTTTGGTCTTTCATTCATTTGGTCTAATACAGAAGCTTGTGTTAACGGATGTAAGTTTCCTAACATCACAACTTCAGCATCTTTAAAAGATTCTGGTACTACAGGATTAAATGTTTCTAATACATTCAACTCTGTTATTAATGTATCTCTAGAGTTCATATCGTTATGATATTTACCACTCCAGAAAAACGTTTTTCCGTCTTTAACGATTTCTATTCCTGTTGTATCAATTCCTTTTCCTTCCATCATATCTAAATACGATTGAGAAAAGTCTCCACCTACTACAGAAACGACTCCTGTTTGTACTCCAAATTGAGATGCTGCTAACCCAACAAAAGTTCCAGAACCTCCTAATATTTTATCTGTTTTACCAAAAGGTGTTTCAATTGCATCGTAAGCAACAGTTCCTACTGCTAATAGTTTACCCATTTATTAATTTTTATCAGTAATTTTGCACATGAATTGTACAAAACAATTTATAAAGTGCAAAAATAGTTCTAAAAAATGACTATCAAAGAAATACAAGAAGAAATTATCGATGAGTTTTCAATGTTTGAAGACTGGATGGAACGATATGAATACATTATTGAGTTAGGAAAATCGCTTCCTTTGATTGATACACAGTATAAATTAGATGAAAATTTAATTAAAGGTTGTCAGTCGAAAGTGTGGATGTACTCTGAGGTTGAAGACGACAAAGTAAAGTTTACAGCCGATAGCGATGCCATTCTAACAAAAGGAATTGTTGCGTTATTATTACGTGTTTTTTCCGACCAAACGCCAAAAGATATTTTAGAAGCAGATACTGCTTTTATTGATGAAATTGGTTTAAAGGAACATTTAAGTCCTACAAGAGCCAACGGATTGGTTTCTATGGTGAAACAAATTAAAATGTATGCGATTGCGCAACAAAGTAAATTATCAAGTTAATTTGAAATTATGTTTTTTAAAATTAAAACTAGAATTCTATTAATAATAGCTCTTTTGTTATTGATTAAATGTGGTAGTAAGAAAACTGCTATTTCAAATTACAATAAAAAAGAACCCAAATTATTAATATCGTATATAAAAACATCTACTAAAAATGGTAAAGCTAACGGTTCCATATATGAGTACAAATATCTTTATGATAGTTTAAATAGACCTATCTCTCTTTTGGTTAAAAAAGATAAAAAGCCTAATGGCTACTCCAAGATAATTTATCATAATAATCAAAATATAATTGAAAAATATGATGTTAGTGGAAAGAAAATAGAAGTTAAAGTTATAGAGTATAACGAAGGTCTTCCTAAAAAAATCAATTATTTTGATGGTACTAAAAAAGTAAAATCAGAAAATTATTTATACGATTCCATAGAAAGACTAGTTCAAATTAAAACAACACGTTATAAAAAAGTAAAAATGGATTCGGTTATTACTTTTTTAAATTTTAAATATTTAAAAAATAATAAAGTAGAAGAGTTAGGTAAATACGGCGTGTTAAGTTTAAGGGAATTCGACACATTGAAAAGCCCATTTACTAAAATACCTTATAGAAGGTTAGACGCTAAACCATTGAATAATCTAATTTCGTATAAAAGTTTCCATGGTGGAGACCTTTCTTCAAACATAATTAATTCTTATGATGAAGATGGTTATTTGATAAAAGTCGTTCACGAGTTTTATAATGCTTCACAAACCTATACAACAGAATACAAATACAACAAATAAATGACAGAAGATCAATTAGAAGAGTTAGGAGATAAAATAGTGCGTGTATTAAAAACAATATACGATCCAGAAATTCCTGTAGATATTTATGAGTTAGGATTAATTTACGATGTTTTTGTTTCTGAAGAGAATGATGCAAAAATTTTAATGACATTAACTTCACCTAACTGTCCAGTAGCCGAAACATTACCTGTAGAAGTTGAGGAAAAAGTAAAAACATTGAAAGAAATTAATGATTGCGAAGTAGAAATTACTTTTGATCCTACTTGGACTCAGGATATGATGAGTGAAGAAGCAAAATTAGAATTAGGTTTGTTATAACAATGGCAGATGAAATTATAAATAGAGTAGCTAATAGTAAGTTAATTACTGTTGATTTAGAAGATTTTTATCCAAAAGGTAACCGTGTGTTGTTTGATATTTCCGATTGGTTATTTGAAGGCTTACTTTTACGAGAAAAAGATTTTAGACAATCTGTAAAACAACATGATTGGTCTCAATATAGTAATGCTTTTGTTGCTTTATATTGTGCTACCGATGCTATTATCCCTTCTTGGGCTTACCTATTAGTAACCGCCGAACTTAGTAATTTTGCAAAAAAAGTAGTTATTGGTGATTTAGAACTACTGGAAACAGTAATCTATACAGATATCATCAATCAATTACCCGTAGATATTTATACCGATAAACCTATTATTATTAAAGGTTGTAGTAATAAACCCATACCATCAAGTGCTTATACGTTGTTAATTAGCAAAATTCAACCTATTGCTAAATCTATTATGTATGGAGAAGCTTGTTCCACTGTCCCCCTTTTCAAGAAAAAAGCCAAAAAAGCTTAAATTTTAATACATGAAAAGAGTACTACTATTTTTTTTCTTAAGCCTTCCCATATCCCTACTGTCTCAAGAAACTAAAAAGAAAGACAGTATTCCTAAAAAGTGGAATGCACCAACTAAAGTTGCCTTTATTTTAAACCAATCTACTTTTTCAAATTGGGTTGCCGGGGGTACTAACACTGTTGCTGGTAATTTAAATGTTAATCAAGAATTTAACTACAAAAAAAACAATTGGAATTGGGATAATAAAATAACTTCTGCCTATGGTTTAAGTTATGTAGACGGACAAGGTGTTCGAAAAACAGACGATCGATTAGAATACAACTCGTTATTGGGTTACAAAACTAAAAAAGATTGGTATTTTTCCTTTTTTAACAATCTTAAAACTCAATTTTCTAAAGGATACGATTATACTAAAACGCCACAGGTTGCGATTTCTAGCTTTTTTGCGCCTGCTTATTTAAGTTTTGGACCAGGAATGTTATGGAAAAAATCTGAGAATAAGTTTATAAACATTGCACCTTCTACTTCCCGTTTTACTTTTGTTTCTCCTGAATTTTCAGGTAACTATGGGGTAGAAGAAGGTAAAACAAGTAGCTTTGGTTTAGGTTTTAACTTGTCTTCTTATTACAAGTTTAATATTACAGAGAATTTAACCATGGAAAACGTGTTGGCTTTGTATGCTGATTATTTAGATAATCCTCAAAATGTGGATATCGATTATCAAATGAATTTTATGGTTAAAATCAGTAAATACTTCTCTACAAACCTTGGTTTTCACACAATTATAGATGATAATGCTTCTAGTAGAATTCAGTTTAAACAACTTTTTGGATTAGGGGTTAATTATGTTTTTTTATAAGATGTGACTTTTCTATTGTTAAATTGTCTAAATTCATATCAAAACGTAATTTTGCGTAAAAACACACATAATTTAACAAAATGAAAAAACTATTAGCTATCGCTATTGTATTAGGAGGATTCACTCTTTCGGCGCAAGAAAAGAAAGAAGAACCAAAGGATGGGTGGAAAAAAGGAGGAAATATCTCATTACTTTTCAACCAATCTGCATTTAATAATTGGTTAGCTGGTGGTACCAATAGTATTGCTGGTACATTAAACATTAATTATGATTTTAATTATATAAAAGGTGATTGGACTTGGGATAATAAAATCATTGCTTCGTATGGTTTAACCAAATTAAAAGGAGAAGACTTACAAAAAACAGATGATCGTTTAGAGTTTAACTCTTTAGCTGGTAAAAAAGCGCAAGGAAACTGGTACTATTCTGCTTTTTTCAACTTTAAAACACAAATGTCTTCTACAGATGTTAATGGTGTACAACAATCGCACTTTTTCTCTCCTGCATACTTTCAATTTGGTCCTGGTATGTTATGGAAAAAGAGTGATAATTTAAAAGTTAATATCGCTCCAGGTACTTCAAAGTTAGTCGTAGTTGCTAGTGATTTTACAGATGTGCCTGCTGCTGCAGTTGCTGCTTTTAATGCTAATGGTGGTTATTTTGGTGTACAAGCTAATGAGTCTATTCGTTATGAATTAGGTGCTGCAGTGAATGCTTACTACAAGTTTAATTTAATGGAAAATGTTTCTGTTGAGAACATTTTAAACTTATATAGTAACTATTTAGATGACCCACAAAATGTAGATTTAGATTATACTGTTAATGTGGTTATGAAAATTAACAAGTATTTATCTGCAAACCTTGCTTTACAAACTATTTATGACGATAATGCCTTTAGAGGTTTTCAAACTAGAGAAGTATTTGGTTTAGGAGTAAATTATGCTTTCTAACCAATTTCGCAATAAATAATTCAGAACCCCAAGATTATAACTTGGGGTTTTTTATTTTTACAAAAAATTTTAAAATGGGACTATTAATTATTTACGGAGTATTTTCTATCGTTATTTCCTTTTTATGCTCAATATTAGAAGCTGTATTATTAAGTGTTACACCAACATTCATTAATGTAAAAAAGAAAGAAGGAAAGTCTTTCGCTATTGGATTAGAAGAATTAAAAAAAGATGTAGACAAACCTTTAATCGCAATTTTAACTTTAAATACCATTGCACATACTGTTGGAGCTATTTTAGTAGGTTCACAAGCAGAAACAGTTTTTGAAGGAGATTCTAATTCTGGAGTATTAAGCGGAGTGTTTATTGTTTCTGCTATTATGACTGTTTTAATTTTAGTAGCTTCAGAAATTATTCCAAAAACTATTGGTGCTACCTACTGGAAATCTTTAGCTGGTTTTACAACAAGTACTTTAAAGTTCTTAATTTTCATCTTTAAAATTACTGGAATCATTTGGGTACTTCAATTATTTACCAAAATGTTTGGTAAAGGTGGTCATGGAGAAAGTGTTTTAAGTAGAGAAGATTTTTCTGCTATGACAGAAATCGCTGAAAAAGAAGGTGTTTTTAAAGAGAATGAAAGTAAGGTTATTAAGAATATGTTGAGCTTTAAAGATGTTTGGGCCAAACACATTATGACACCTCGTACTGTATTGGTAACCGCAGATGCTTCTCAAACTATTCAATCATTCTTTGATACTAATCCTAAATTACGCTTTTCACGTATTCCTTTGTACTCAGAAAGTCCAGATAGTATCATAGGGTACTTTTTAAAAGATCAGCTCTTAGAAGCTATTATTAAAGGTAAAGGAGACGAGCCTTTATCTTCTATTAAAAGAGATATTATTGTAACTAAAAGAGATCTTCCTATTCCACAACTTTTTGAAAAATTAATCGAACAACGTGAGCACATTGCTTTAGTGGTAGATGAATTTGGTTCTGTAAGTGGAATTGTAACTCAAGAAGATGCTATTGAAACTTTATTAGGACTTGAAATTATGGATGAAAGCGATAATGTAGCAGATTTACAAAGTTTAGCAAGGAAAAGCTGGGAACAAAGAGCAAAACGTTTAGGAATTATTGAATAATTCTTTACTTTTTAATAGTTCATCAACTATATATAAATAAAAAGGCTAAAAGTTTTAAAACTTTTAGCCTTTTTATTTAACTCTATATTCTTACTCATTAAACTGTTATTTTTTACAGCTATCATCATTGCAAAACCTGGTCTAAATCAAATCTAAAAAGAGTATCCAAGTAACCTTTTATTAAGCTACTTACTACAAAGGTTTAACTGCGTTTGGTTTTTGCAATTAAATCCTATTTTACAAGCTTTTTAATGATAAAGCTGATGATTTGCTAGAGTTTTAAAGAACGTCGGTAAAAATCAATAAAAAAGCCCTAGAGGTACATCTCTAAGGCTTTTTTAGTCACAAATTATTACATTCTTAATCGTTAATGATCCAAGATATATAATAAAGCTTTCCTATTTGACCAGTTCCTGGTGCTACTAAATATTCTTTTCCTAATAAGTTTGTTCCTCCAATTTTGAATTTAGACTTTATAGATGGAATACGATAGTTTACTTGTGCATCTATTACAGTTCTAGATGCTACATCTCCTTTTACAAATGGAGAAACCCATCTGTATTTATCTAACCATCTACCGTTTACACTAAATCCAAAGTTTTTAAATAAGTTATCATTACCAAATTGTCCTTTTACAGTATGTTTTGGTGTATTGAAATTTGGCTCAAAGAAACCATTATCTCTATCCTCAACTCTAAAATCTATATAACTATAGTTTAATCCTAAATCAAAAGTTCCAAAGATTTTAGTGTTTAAAGCAATACTTGCTCCGTAAGAGTTAACTTTAGATTTACTGTTAGTTATAATATTAAATTCTTGTACTAATAATTCTCCTGTAGTTGGGTGAACGTTAGTAAATGCAAATTCAGCATACGCATCCCAAACTAAAACACCATCAACAATCCTACCTGCTTGAATAAAAGGATCTGCTAATTCTGCTGCAGTTAATTGTCTATTTCCAAAAGGATATACTTTACCTATTTTAGGAGTAACAACGTCCTGGAAGAAAACAAAATCATTATGGAAACTATAAAAACCATTAACATCGATACTAATATTATTTGTATCTGTAATAGGGAACATACTTCTATATCCTAATTCTATAGTTCGTACTTCTTCTGGCTTTATTTCTTCATGGTCTGATTTGATGAATGTACCAGTAGTATATACAGATTCTGTTAATAATGAATTATTGATAATATCATGTCCATTAATAATACCACCTGTTAAATCAGGTTGTCCTGGAAAAGTTAATGTAATTTCAGTTCCTATAGCAATTCTATCTAAATTGTCTCCAGAAGTACCTACATTAATCTTTCTCCCTGGTTGGTTGAATAAGTATTGTTCTTGTATTGTTGGGTTTCTAAAACCTGTTTGGTAAGATGCTCTAATAATATGGTTTTTATCTTCTCCTAAAGCATAGTTTACAGCAAAACGAGGTGAGTAATTACCATCAAAGTTTTGAGATTTATCGTAACGGATAGATCCTGTTAACTTTAATCTTTCATCTAAAAGTTTTTTCTGAACTTGTGTATAAAAACCATACTCATTTACTTGAATTGCTTCTGTAGCATCGTTAAAAATAGTTCCTCTAGAATTTGGGTTATATTGTCTAAAAGATCCTCCTATTTGAACATCTGCCCAATTATCTAATAAACTAGCAAAATTATAGTTTCCGTCTACGTGTGTATAAGAACTCTTATCAAAAATTTTACTTCCTCCTTCAGTGATTAATGTAGATGTTACACTATTAAATGCAGCATCAAATTCATTTGTTCCTGGTTGGAACCCAAAGCTATCAGCATATGCTCTTGCTCTCTCTAATACTGAAATATCTGCAGTTATATTATTAAAATCTACACCATTGTTTTGTAAACCTATTAAATAATCTACACCCCAGTTACCTGCTGTATTATTTAATCCAGATCTAAACGTAAGTATTGCCCCAGTCGCATCTAAATTATAGGTATTACCTGCATCATTATTTGTGTAATATGTTCTTACATAAAAATTATCTCCTTTAACCTCAAATTTATATTGTCCGATATAGTAATCTCTCTGTGATATCCTAGAAGAATTCCCTTGTAATAAATTGTTACCTAATCCCAATCTACCAGTTAATATTAATTCTAAAGACTCATCTTTGAATGGTCTATAATGTAATGATGCAGAAAATTTTAAATTTTTTGATTTTTCATCCATTAATAAATCTCTTTCTGCAAAACCAGTTCTACTAACTCTAGCATCTTGTGGTAAATTTACATTAAAGAATCTGCGACCTATATCTTGAACACTAATACTTCTATTAAATTCATCTCCGTAGATATTAATTCCATCGTAATTTAGAGGATTATTTATACTACCTGTAGTAATTTCGTTCGTATCAATTAGTTTGTTTCTAGTATCATTTGCTAACCATTCGTTAGCTTCGTAATAAGAGAAATTAACTTTAGCTGCAAAAGCATCACTAAACTTATACGCCATTCTTGTAGAAAGATCGTAGAATAAGTTATTTCCTGCCAACTCTTGACTTGTAACACCTGTTTTAAATAATGTGCTAACCCCAGTGAAATCAAAAGGGTTTTTAGTATTCATTAACAAAATACCATTATAGGCATTGGCTCCATATAAAGCAGAAGAAGCTCCTGGTAATATTTCAACATTGTTAATATCTAATTCTGATACTCCAGATAAATTTCCTGCACTATAGTTTAATGCTGGTACTGCTGTATCCATTCCATCTACCATTTGTACAAATCTTGAATTTGCAAAATCAGAAAAACCTCTTGTATTGATAGATTTGTATCCATAACCACCTTCATTAGATTGAATACCTTTAAGGTTTGCTAATCCATCATAGAAAGAATTAGAAGATGTTCTTCTAATATCTGTTAATCCAAATCTTTCGATAGTTACTGGTGATTCTATAATTCTTTCCGGAACTCTAGATGCTGAAATTACTACTTGGTCTAGTAAATAGCTCTCTTTTAAGATTACATTTACTTTTTGATTTGGTTTTATAATCTCTACATATTCCGTTTGATGTCCGAACGCAGCAACTTCAATTTCTTGTGGAAGTGCTCCTTCTACAGTAATCGTAAACTGCCCATTGAAATCAGATACTGCTATGTTTGAACCACTTGTTATTTTCGCATTATAAAATGGCTCTAAGTACTCATTGTACACAACTCCTTTTATTTTTACTTGTGCAAAAGCCATGCTTGCGCATAAAGTAAAAACAATCATTACTAACTGTCTCTTTAGCATTTTAAAAAATTAATATTTAGGGATTGGAAATTATTCTTCTAGTGAAAAATTGATAGGGAAACCGTATTTTACAGCAACACGCTTTCCGTCTTTTTTACCTGGTGTAAATTTAGATAGTTTAGTTACTACTCTTTTTGCCTCCTCATTTAAAATTTCAGCGTTTTCTGGGCCTAACGTTTTAATGTTTTTCACATCTCCATTTGCATCAATAATAAAACGTACCCAAACTTCACCTTGTATCATGTTTGATACTGCTTCTGCTGGGTATCTAAAGTGCTTTTGAATATGCTTAATCATTTCTGTATTGAAGCAATCTACCATTTCTCCTTTTCTTGCATTTTTACAATCAGAAAACAATGGTAATTTATCTACAGTAGCAAAACGTTCTGCTTTTCTCACTTCTTCTTCAGACAAGCTATTTGTTAATGCTGCAATATCACTTGCTGCACTCTTTCTTTTTAAGTTAAGTTTAGTAGCTATTCCTGATGTAGTTGAAATCTCAGAAACTCCTGTAGTATTCAATTTTCCATTTGATACTACTTCTTTTTTCTTTCTAATTTCTCTCTTTTTTAGGAATCTTCTTTTTGCAGATACTCTAACGGTAATTTGTCTGCTTCTTTTACCTTTTCCTTTTTTTGAAGGTTTTATAGTACACTTAGTGATACTGTTTAAATCTAACGTTTGCTCTTCCGGGGTTTCACAAACTTCTTGACTAACAACATTTAAACAACATAGTAATACTACAATGCATAATTTTATCTTACTCATATCTAAAAAAATCTACTTTTGTAGACGATTAATTGGGGATTGGGGGCGCAAAAATACAACTATTTTTATATTCAAAATATTTTTTTGTTAAAAAAATAAAGAGGGCTAAAAATCAGCCCTCTTTTATATTATTTATTTACAATAATTTAGTCGTTTATTGTCCATGAAATGTAATATACAGATCCTATACTACCTGAACCCGGAGCTACTACATATTCTTCTCCAGTTAAGTTTGTAGCACCTATTTTAAATCTAGATTTTAATACTGGAATTCTATAATTTAATTGTGCATCGATTACAGTTCTTGAGTCTATAACTCCTGTTAAGAAACTAGATTCCCATAAGAAACTGTCTTGCCAACGCGCATTAATGTTAAACCCAATATTTTTAAATAATTTAGGATTACCAAAAGACACTTTTACTTGATGTTCTGGAGTATTAAATCCAGGATTAAATTCAGGATCAGAATCTTGATCGAAAATTAATTTAGATAATGTATAATTTAATCCAAAGTTAAAATTACCAAATACTTTTGTGCTTGCTCCAAGTCCAAAACCGTATGAGCTAATATCTGCTAATGAATTTGTATTTAAATTAAACGCTGTTATATCGCCTGCAGCCAACGCTCCTAATGCAAGTGCATCTGGTTGTCCATTTGCATCTAAACTTCCGTAATTAGGGATAATAACATCTTTAAAAGCTACGAAATCTTGATATTGGTTGTAGTAACCATTAATATCTAATTCTAAAATATTATCGTCATTAATTCCAATAATACTACGATATCCTAATTCGTAAGAAGTAACCGTTTCTGGTTTAACTGGACTTACATTCGCTCTTACTGGCGCTCCTGCGAATACAGAAGAAGGAAGTAATGCTCTACTAAAAGCGTCTCTACCAGTAATAGTACTTGTAGTTCCATCATTATTAGCAGTAATAGCCACAAATCTATCTAAATTTTCTTCCGCAGTACCTATAGAGAATCTATTTGGTCCAATACGTAAACCTGAATATTGCTCTAAAATACTAGGGTTTCTAAATCCTGTTTGATATGATGCTCTTAAGATATGATCATTATTTTCATCTAATGCATAGTTTAATGCAATCCTTGGAGAGAAGTTCCCTTCAAAATTTTTAGACTTATCGTAACGAACAGATCCTGTAAACTTTAATTTATCGTTTAAAAATTTCTTCTGAATCTGTGTATAAAATCCATAATTATCAAAAGTAATTTGACTTCCTAGATCTGTAAATAAAGTACCGTTTGAATTTACAAGATGTCTACGGAAAGATCCTCCTACCTGTATTTCTGCCCAATCAATAAGATCTCTAAAGTTATAATTTGCATCTCCATGGTAGTAAGATGTTACATCTGTAATACCTGCACCTCCATTAGATATTGGAGTACTAGCAACAGTATTTAACGCATTCTCGAATGCTTGAGTTCCAGGAACAAATCTATTAGCATCTGCTACATTTCTAGCAGCTGCATGACTTCCTGTAGCTAAGAATGCACCAATATATTCTCCATACCATTGTGAAGAAGGTTTATTTAATTCATCGATACCAATACCTAAGAATCGTAAATCTGTACTTTGACCAGAATCATTACCAGTATAATATCCTCTTAAGAAAAAGTTCTTTCCTAAAACTTCTAATTTATACTGCTCTACGTAATAATCTTTCTGCGAAAAACGGTTACTACCTTGGTAAATATTATTTCCTCTAGAAAAACGAGAATTTAAAATCACTTCTATTCTATCATCACCCCATGGTCTATAGTGTAATGATCCATCAAACTTCATGTTATATCCATCGTAGTTTACTAAATCTGTTTCTGCATACCCTGTTCTACTTACATCAACATTTGGAACCAATGCAGAAGCACCAGCTGGTATTAAACCACCTAATTCTAATAATTGAGCAATCTCATTGATATTAGCAGAAACTTCATCTCCATAAACATTTACTCCATCGTAGTTTGTATCTGACTCTCTAGTTCCTGGAATTACAACTCCTGCAATACCGCTTGTATTTGATAAATCGTTTGCATGCCACTCTTCTGCATCGAAATACGTGAAGTTTACTTTACCAGCAAACTTATCGCTAAATTTATATGCCATTCTAGCTCCTACATCGTAGAAAAGATCACTCTTTTCTGTAGCTTCCTGCGATATAAAACCTGATTTTACATAAGTACTTACTCCATCAAATTCAAATGGACTTTTTGTTCTCATTAATAAAATTCCGTTAAATGCATTTGCTCCATAAAGTGCAGAAGATGCTCCTGGTAGAATTTCCACATTTTTCACATCTAATTCTGAAGGTCCTACTAAGTTACCTACAGAGAAATTTGTAGCTGGAATAGAAGTTTCAACTCCATCTACCAATTGTACAAAACGTGTATTATCGAATGTAGAGAAACCACGAGAGTTTATAGATTTAAATCCGTAGTTCGCTTCGTAAGAATCAATTCCTTTTAAATTAACTAACCCGTCATAGAAAGAAACCGAAGTATTTCTTTTAATATCTGCAATACCAATTCTCTCAATTGTTACTGGCGATTCTATAATACGCTCGGGTGTTCTAGAGGCAGAAACTACTACTTGATCTAAAACAAATGTTTCTTTTAAGATTACATTAATTTCTTCTGAAGCATCGCTAATTTGTAATACTTCTGTTTGAAACCCAACAAGAGAAACATTTATGGTAACCGGAAACTTTTTTACTTTAATTGTGAATTCTCCATCTATATTAGATGTTGCAGATTCTCCTTCACTTGAACGAATAGACACTCCTGGAAAAGGCTCTAAGTATTCATCGAATACTAGTCCTGAAACTTCAGTTTGTGCTATTGCGAAAAAAGTACTTAAAGAAAAGAATAGTGCTAGTAATTTTCTAACCATACTATTTTGAATTAATTGATTTTGTATTGATGTAAATTATTTTATGACGGTGAGATATTAATCTTCTTCTAAAGAGAAATTAATAGGGAAACCGTATTTTACCGAAGTAGTTTCACCATCTTTGATACCTGGCTTAAATTTAGGTAAGTTTGAAACTACTCGAATAGCTTCATCTTTTAATATTTTACCTCCTTTAGGTCCCAAAGCTTTGATATTAGTAACATTTCCGTCTTTGTCTATAATAAAACGCACCCAAACTTCTCCTTGAAGTTTATTGATTAATGCTTCGTTTGGATATCTGAAATGTTCTTGAATATGTTTGATCATTTCTGTGTTAAAACAGTCTAATTGATCTGATGATTTGTCTTCACTTTTACAGTCTGGAAAAAGAGGAATGTTACTCACAGTGCTAAATTTTGCAGCTTTTCTTACCTCTTCTTTCGAAAGTGTATTTGTTAATGCTGCTAAATTGGTTTTAAGCGCAACTGATTTTGAGATTTCATTGTCGTGACTAGTACTAGAAAGTCCAGAACTATTTAATCCATTAGCTCCTGAAGTTATTTTCTTTCTTTTCTTCAAAAATCTTTTCTTAGGTGCCGATATCCTAACTGAGATTTGCCTTGCCTTCTTGTCCTTTGAGTTCTTTGAAGGTTTAATAGTACACTTAGTTATACTATTTAAATCTACCGCTGCATCTTCTGGGGTCTCACATGTCTCTTTTTGAGCTAAGACATTAACTGACAGCCCTAAAAAAAGTAATACTAGTATTTTTTTCATGAGTCAAGGGATTTAAACCAATAATACACAAGTGTATATTATTAGCTTTTTATTTAGATTTTACACAATGTTCCAACTACAAAAGTAGGAAAAAATTGCATACAAAAGCCATTAGCCCTTGAAAAACAGCCCTTTTTTAACTTTTTATAAACAAGTGTTAACAAATTTTACACTAAAAAAACATTTTTAATACAGAAAATTATTGTAAGGAAAAATTTTTGTGTGGATCTTTTTTACTTCTTCGTAGACCTTTTCTTTAAATTCTTCTATATTTTCTTTATCAATGGCAGAAATAAAGCACACTTCTTTACTCAAATCATTAATCCATGTTTTCTTCCAATCTTCTAAAGTGTAGTGTTCTTTTGTTTTTTGTGTAACTAGATCGTCTTCGTCAATCGTTTTATGAGTATATGCATCTATTTTATTAAAAACCATAATTACTGGTTTATCTGCGCTTTTTATCTCATCTAAGATCTTATTAACCGAATCTATATGATCTTCAAAATTTGGATGTGAAATATCTACCACATGTACCAAAAGATCTGCTTCTCTAACTTCATCTAAAGTAGACTTAAAAGATTCGACTAATTGTGTTGGAAGTTTACGTATAAACCCTACTGTATCTGTTAAAAGGAATGGAAGATTCTGTATCACAACTTTTCGTACAGTAGTATCTAATGTTGCAAACAATTTGTTTTCAGCAAATACAGCACTTTTACTAATTAAATTCATTAGTGTAGACTTTCCTACATTGGTATAACCAACTAAAGCCACACGTACCATTTTACCTCTATTTTTACGTTGCACTCCCATTTGTTTATCAATGGCTTGCAACTTCTTTTTAAGGAGTGTTATTTTATCTCGAATAATACGTCGATCCGTCTCAATTTCCGTTTCTCCAGGCCCTCTCATTCCAATCCCTCCTTTTTGCTTATCAAGATGTGTCCACATTCTCGTTAAACGAGGAAGTAAGTATTCGTATTGCGCTAATTCGACTTGTGTTTTCGCAGAACTAGTTTGTGCACGACTAGCAAAAATATCTAAGATTAGATTCGTTCTATCTAGTATTTTACAATTTAGAACTTTTTCTATATTTCGTAATTGTGCTGGTGTTAATTCATCATCAAAAATAGCTGTACCAATTTCATTAGACTCAACAAAAGCTTTTACATCTTCTAGTTTTCCAGACCCAATAAATGTTTTTGGGTGTGGTCTTTCTAACTTTTGTAAAAATCTTTTAGTAGGTACTCCTCCAGCTGTAACGGTTAAAAACTCTAACTCATCTAAATACTCTTGTGCCTTTTCTTCATTTTGATGTTGAGTTATTACTCCAATTAGCACCGCTTTCTCAGATATTACTTCGCGTGTTTCAATCATAGAGGGCAAAATTACAAATTATAGTGATGCTTTTTCACACTATACTATTTTTTAAGCAGTTTTCTTTACGCATTCATACACAAATGCAGGTGGTAAGTTAATGGCTTCAAATTTTACTGAGACATTATTTCTTCCGAAGACTTTTTTCAGCTTCTTTAAATAATTGAGACTGTATTGAAATTGAATAAAGATTCCTTTTTCTTTTAAAGAATCGTACGATTTTATAAGAATATTTTTACTTATTTCTTTTGGAATGATTGCTAACGGCAAACTAGAAACAATATAGTCTGCATTCTGAAAGCCTCTTTTTTCTATTTCTTCCTGAATATTTTCTGCAGAAGCTTTTAAAACTATTAGTTGATCATTATTAATTTCTAGCAATTCATTATAGAAACTATCGTTTATCTCAAAGCAAATTAACATAGTTTCTGGGTGTATTTTTTCTAAAATATGTTTTGTAATAGCTCCATTGCCTGGCCCTAACTCCACAATAAGTTTTGCTTCATTAAAGTTAATGTTTTTCAACATTTTATCTGCTAAAAAACGGGAACTTGGAGCAATTGTACCAGAAGTTTTGGCTGTAGCGATTGCTTCTTTAAAAAAATTGAACTTTTTACTCAAAAGCTGTATAGTGTTTTGTATTTTTATAAATAAATTGCTGCACAAATATGCGTTTTTTCGTAGACTTTTTACGTTTATTTTATCCTAATTTATGTATAAACTGTTCGGATCATTTACTTTTTTCAGAAAAAGTTTTATGTACTATTTGTAGTAATGATTTGCCTACTATTACAATAGACGACTACAAGAACAATTTTGTTACAAATACTTTGTATGGGAAAATAAAAATTGAATCTGGTGCTTCTTTCCTCTATTTTAAAAAAGGGAATATTTCGCAGAAACTTATTCATAATTTAAAGTATAATGGAAGACAAGATATTGGTCTATTTTTAGGAAATTGGTTTGGCTATCAACTAAAAGAAAACAAGGTGTTTAAAGATGTAGATTATATTATTCCTGTTCCAATTCACTTAAAAAAGAAACGCAAAAGAGGATATAATCAAGTTGATAGTTTTTGTAAATGTATTAGCGATGTATTACAAATCACTTACATTCCAAACTTACTAACTAAAGTAACAAACAATACTTCCCAAACATTTAAAACTCGCTTTGAAAGATCTAAAGATCTAGCGCATAATTTTAAATTAACAGATGTATCTTTCTTAAAAAATAAACATGTACTTTTAGTTGATGATGTAATTACTACTGGCGCTACTCTGGAGTCTTGTTGTAAAGAATTGTTAAAAACAGAAAAATTGAAAATAAGCATTTTGAGTATTGCGTTTACAAGTGATAGCTAGTAGTTTTTTACTACTTTTGATGTTATCTAAATTTCGATTCTTGTGAAACTTTATAAACAGTTATTTTTTATAGTATTCTCATGTATAATTTTATTATCAGGTTGTGCTAGAAAAGGAAGTCCTAGTGGAGGACCTAAAGATGAAACAGCTCCGATAATGGTTATTGCAAAACCTGCTTATGAGAGTTTAAATTTTGATGGAGAAAATATTCGTATTTATTTTGATGAGTACATTATTTTAAGAGATTTAAACAAAAAACTAATCGTTTCTCCTCCATTTAAAAACCCTCCTTTAATTACACCACAAGGAACACCTAGCAAGTATATTAATATTAAAATTTTAGATACTCTAAAAAAGAACACAACTTATACTTTTAATTTTGGAGATGCTATTCTTGATAATAACGAGAATAATAAATTAGAAAACTTTAAATATGTTTTTTCTACGGGAGACTTTATCGATTCTCTTACAGTTAGCGGTTCTGTTATAGATATAAAAGAAAAGGTAAAAAGTAAAAACTATAATGTGCTTTTATACAAGGTAGATTCAACTTTTAATGATTCTATTATTTATAAAAGAAAGCCTGATTATGTAACAAAAACTATTGATTCTCTTAATTTTAAATTCACTAATGTAAGCGATGGAGATTACAGGGTTTTTGCTTTAGAAGAAGAAACTTCTGATTATTTATTTAATTCAAAATTAGATCAAGTAGGTTTTTTTGAAGGAACAATCTCTTTACCAAAGGATAGTGTTATTATTAAACCAATTATTCTTTTTAAAGAAGATCAACCTTATAAATTTAAAAGAGGTAAAGAATTAAGTAAAGGAAAAATAAACTTTGGTTTTACTGGAAAACAAAAAGACATGAAAGTTGAAGTAATTTCTAAGGTTCCAGCAGATTTTAAAGCATTTTCTAAAGTTCTTAAAGATAAAGATTCATTAATTTACTGGCACACTCCAATAAAAGCTGATTCTTTAAACTTTATTGTTACCAACAACAATCATAAAGATACAACTCGCGTAAAATTAAGAAAGAAAAAAATTGACTCTCTTACTGTTTCATCTAGTATTAGAGGTAGTAATTTACACTTAGCAGATACCCTGTTCATCAACACTAACAATCCAATTGTAGCATTTGATAAAACCAAATTTTCTTTAGTAGATGCAGACACCGTTGCTGTAAATTTTGAAATTAAAGAAATAGACTTTAATAAGCTCGCTGTTTTATTTGAAAAAAAACCTAATTCTAAATACAACTTAGAAATCCTTCCTAAAGCCATAGAAGACCTATATAAGGTACAATCAAAAGATACTATACGTTATACACTAAATACTAAGGAAATTGAAGATTACGGCTCTATTTCATTAAATGTTGTAAAAGAAATTGAAGAGCCTATAATTATTGAGTTAATAATGGATAAAAAAGTGGTAAGTAGTACTTACTTAAAAACCTCTAAAAAGATTGATTTTACACTTTTAGAACCTAAAAAATACACAATAAGAGCTATTGTAGACTCCAATGAAAATGGCGTTTGGGATACCGGAAGTTATTTACTTAAAATACAACCAGAACGCATTATATATTTCCCTGAAGTTATAGAAATGCGAGCCAATTGGTCTTTTAATGAAACTTTAACCATAAAAAAAGAGCACTATTAAGTGCTCTTTTTTTTAAATAACCTCTCTAATTTTCCTCAGGTCCCACATTTTCATTAATACACATCAAACATTAAAGCGAAAAATCAAGAGAAAGTTCATAAGAAAGCGGAACGTGTTTACCGTTTCTCCTAGCTGGAGTAAATTTTGGCAGCTTAGAAATTAATCCTGCTGTATATTTTCCTAGTATTTTATCTTCGTTGTTGTCTATTATTTTTTTGATTTGGATTTTTCCGTATTTATCAAATAAGAATTGAACAGAAACTTTACCTGTAATATTGTCCTCTATAGCTTCTTCTGGATACTCAAAGTTTTTCTGAATATGCTTTCCTATTACACTTTTAAAGCACTTTAAAATTTTAATATCCTTAAATGCTTTACAGGCTTCGAATACTGGCACGTAATCCACTTCGTGCAATAAGTAAACTGATTTCTTATTTATTTTGTTTACCGCTAATTTCTTATCTGTATTAGCACCTCCTTTTGCATTTGTTTTCACCCCTTTTGTGTCTAATTCAGTAATTGCTCTTACAGCATCTTTTGCTTTTTGAATAGCTTTCTTTTCCGCTTTCCTTTTTCTAAGAAAACGACGACCTTGAGATGCATTAAAACTTAGGATGATTTGACGTATCGGTTTGCCATCTTTGTCTAACTCTTTAGATATGACTTTGCATTTGTCTATACTATTTAAGTCTTCTTCTGTTACAGTATTTTTATCGGAATCACAAGTCTTAGATGATTGTGCTGTCACTAAATTTCCTATAAACAGGCAAACGAGTAACCAATGTACTTTTTTCATGTGGGGGGATTTTAATTGGTTATGTAATATTCACATTAGCTAATTTAGAAAAAAAATGTTAAAAAAGCTAATTTTTCATTAATAATTCAATTTTTTAACCTACAGCTTGTTTATTTAACACTGTTTTGACATTTATTTTACAGATAAATTAAAGAGAAAAGTCTAAATGGAATTCATAATAAACAGCAACAGGTTTCCCTTCTTTCTTAGCTGGTTTAAACTTTGGCAATTTAGAAATTAACTCTACGGTATAACTCGTAAGTATATCTTCTTTATTTTCATCTGTAGCATTTACATTTACTACTTCTCCTTTTTCATTAATAATAAATTTGATCGCTACTTTACCTACAATTCCATTTTCTACAGCTTCTTCAGGATATACAAAATTCTCTTGTATATGTTTACTTATACCAATATTGAAACATTTCTTCTGGCTTCTTTGTGAATTAGAATTGCAATTAATAAATACAGGTACTTTATCTACCTTATAAAAATTATAAACTGTATTGTGTACTTCTTCTACTTTATTAATTTTTGAAGTAGTGCTCTTTTTTTTCTTTTTTACTGAAAGTTTCTTTGCATCAACATCCTTTTTCCTTTTAATAAGAAAACGTGTTTTATTATCTGCCTCTGAAGTTTTTGTGTCTTTATTTTTATTATAAACAATTTCAACCTCGATATTTTGAGAAGCTTTTTTGTTTCTCTTAATTTCGATAGACTGATTTTGTTTATCCTGAGAGTATGCTTTGCAAACCATAAACATACAGATCAGCAACCATATAACTTTCTTCATAGTTTGGGGATTTATAAAGTTTGGTTATTCTGTATTTTTTGTAATATTGGGATAGCTAATATACTAAAAAAAATCTCTTTTTTATAGTTAAAACTAATTTAAATTGATTTAATTAACTTAAAATTATACTTCCTTAACACTTAAAACAAGTAGTTCATTTTCAACTACTTGTTCACTTTAGCCCAAGTATCTCTTAAGCCAACAATCTTATTAAAAACAAGTGCATTCTCAGTGCTGTCAGTATCTACATTGAAATATCCTAGACGTTGAAATTGAAATCTATCTGCAACCTTCGCAGCAACCAAACTTGGCTCTACAAATGCTTTAATTACCTGTAAAGAATCTGGGTTTAAAAATTCCATAAAATCTTTGTCTTTATGAGAATCTGGTGCTTCATCTAAGAATAAACGATCATAAATTCTTACTTCAGCTTCTACGGCATGTTTAATAGAAACCCAATGCAATGTACCTTTAACTTTACGTTTACTTTCTTCTGTTCCACTTCCAGATTTACTTAAAGGATCGTAGGTACAGTGAATTTCTGTAATGTTTCCTTCGGCATCTTTTACACAACTTTCTCCTTTAATGATATAAGCGTTTTTTAAGCGTACTTCTTTACCTAAAGCTAAGCGGAAATACTTCCTGTTCGCTTCCTCTTTAAAATCCTCTCTTTCAATGTATAATTCACGAGAAAAAGGTATTTCTCTAGATCCAGCATCTTCTAATTCAGGGTTATTTTCTGCAATTAAGATTTCTTCTTTGTCTTCTGGATAGTTTGTAATTACAAGTTTTACAGGGTTTAAAACTCCCATTACTCTGTTTGCATTTTTGTTTAAGTCTTCTCTAATCTTAAACTCTAATAACGCTACATCAATTACATTTTCTCTTTTAGAAACTCCTACAGTTTCAATAAAATTACGAATTGCAGCTGGTGTATATCCTCTTCTTCTTAATCCAGAAATTGTTGGCATTCTAGGATCATCCCATCCACTTACTACACCTTCTTCAACTAACTTAAGTAACTTACGCTTACTCATAATAGTATAACTTAAGTTAAGTCTTGAAAACTCTCGTTGTTTTGGCATTAATGGATATTCACTTTTGCTATAAGTGTACACATTATCTCTAAACCAATTGTATAAATCTCTATGTGGCTTAAATTCTAAAGAACATAACGAATGAGAAATTTGTTCGATATAATCACTTTCTCCATGTGTCCAATCGTACATAGGATAAATTACCCAATCTGTTCCTGTTCTATGATGTGCTTTTTTAAGAATTCGATACATAATAGGATCTCTTAACAACATATTTGGAGATGCCATATCTATTTTAGCTCTTAATACATGTGAACCTTCCTCGAATTCTCCTTCTTTCATCTTTGTGAATAATTCAAGGTTTTCTTCAACTGTTCTATCTCTAAACGGACTAGCCACACCAGGTTCTGTTGGTGTTCCTTTTTGCTCTGCCATAGCCTCAGAGGTTTGGCTATCTACATAGGCTTTTCCGTCTTTAATTAATTGTATAGCCCAGTCGTACAATTGCTGAAAATAATCAGAAGAATAACATTCGTTTTCCCATTTGTAACCTAACCAAGCAACGTCTTTTTTTATAGCATCTACATACTCTTGTTCCTCTTTAGCTGGATTTGTATCATCGAAACGTAAGTTTACAGGTGCATTGTATTTTTCACCTAAACCAAAACTAATTCCAATAGCTTTTGTATGTCCAATGTGTAAATAACCATTTGGTTCTGGAGGAAAACGAAAACGTAATGCTTCGTTTTTCATCCCATTGGTTAAATCTTCTTCTATAATTTGCTCAATAAAATTCAATGATTTCTTTTCTTCTGACATTTTCTATTAAATTGAAGTGCAAAACTACATAAAATTGTTGACGTGATTTCTATATAAATCAACTCCTTTTAAAATAAAAAGACAATGATTTATCAAATCAAAATTAAGAACTTCATAAGGCTAAAATTGTTTCGTTTCTAACTGGATTTTTCTTTCATTTCAAAAACTTATCTTTAGAAGGTTATTTTTTCGCATTGAAAGTTTTAAAAATCATATTGAAAGTATTGATAACCATAAGTATTGTTTTTATACTTGGGCTTATTGGTGGTGGTTATTATCTAAAAACACATAAGGAAAAAGTACTTCATGAATTCTCTCAATGGTACCATAAACATCATAAAGGAACATTAACTTTTGATAATATTTCAGTAAACACTTTTAAGCATTTTCCTTCCTTATCTTTTACAATTCATAAGGTTTCTTTGAAAAACTCACTTGATAACGGACAACAAACTCAAGATTTTTCATTTGATGAAGTAGATTTAAAGGTATCTCTTAAAAACTTATTGCGAAAGAAAATTCAATTCAATTCTTTAATCATGAAGAATGGAAAGGTATTTTTATTCACTGATAAAAACAACCTTTCTAACACAACTGTTTTTTCAGCTAAAAAAACAGCTTCTAAAAAAAAGCATCTACAGTCTTGGTTTTCTAAGGAACAAATGCATTTAGAACTTACTAATGTAAAATATGAGATCATACAGGAGTTTAATCATCAAAAAATAAGTGGAAATTTAAATGGTTTAAATGCTACTGTTTCTTTGAATGATACTATTATTCATACCGATTTAGTTTTAAATGCCTATATGGAAGAGTTAGGTTTTAATTTACAAAACGGAGCTTTCTTAAAAGACACACGTGTAAAGTTAAGGATGCACCCTACACTATTTATCGATAAAAAAAACATAGCTATTCCACCTTTCGATATTGTATTGAATGATCAGATTTTTAAGGTAGGAGGTACGATATATACTCAAGGCTATGGTTCTTTTGATTTGACTATTAAAAACAGTAAAACCGACTATGATAAAACGGTTAAACTTTTGCCTGCTAACATTCGAAAAACATTAAAACATTTTTCTTTTGCCAAACCAATTCATACCGATATTGCATTACAAGGAAGTTTTGGTCCCAATAGTAATCCGTATGTAAATGTTGATTTTAAAATAGCTAAAAATAATTTACAAATAAAGGATAGTATTACCATTGACAGTTTAGATTTGGTTGGAAATTTTATTAGCGAAGAAAGTGGTGTTTTAAAATTGCATACTAAAACATTACAAGGAGTTTATAAAGGCATTTCTTTCTCTACTAAAAAAGCTGATTTATATAGTACCGCAAGCGGAAAAACATCTATACAAACCGTAACTACTGCTAAAGGAAATACAAAATCATTAAACTCATTACTTAACAACACTACTTTTTTATTTCAGGAAGGGAGGTTTAATTTAACATCTCAAATAAGTGGAAATATCAATAATTTAGATAGTTTGTTACAAACTACGAAAAGCTCTTTTAGTATACAAAACAGTAATGTATTACATAAAGAATTAGGTGTTCGTATAGCTATTGATACTTTGCATTTAGCTATTGCTAAAAAAGATGCTAATCTTAGTATTTTAAAAATTCCTCTTAAAGAAAACAACATTGATCTTACTGGTAAAATAACTAATGTGCTTGCCTTAGTTTTTGGAAAAAAAGAACCTGTAGCTACTGCTATTAAAATGAGTTCTGAAAAGATTGCTTGGAAGAATGTTACGCAGCTATTTAACAAAATAGATAGCTTTAATACTGGTACTGCAAAGCAGCATTTAGTTATTAATGATTTTGCTAAAAGTATTTATCAAAAATTCAACCCGAATATTTCTATAAAGTTCAAGGAATTTAACTATAAAGATTTTCAACTTTTCAATGCAGAAACTGGACTGAAATTTAAAAATGAAAATCAAATTTATTTAAAAAATACTGGTTTCGATTATAGAAATGGCAGCGTTGTTTTAGATGCCAATTTAGATATTACTGATCCTGAAAAAACAATATTTGAAATTGAAAGCACTACTAGTAAATTAGATTTTGCTAAGGTTGTTAAAGATTACGATTATTTTGGAATACAAAGTTTACAAAACTTAAAACAGTTTACTGGAGCAATAGATGTAAATACTGTTGTAAAAGGTGTTTTAAACAATGATAAAGGTTTAGATTTACAGACACTTTCAGGAAAAATTGACTTTAATATTGATAGTTTATCTATTGATGGATTTAAACCTTTAGAGAAGGTTGCTGATCTTGTTTTTAGGAAAAGTAGATTTGAAAATATACGTTTTGCTCCTATTTCTAACACCATTTACTTTAAAAACAAAACCGTTGAAATTCCACGTACTGAAATTCAATCTACTGCTTTTAATTTATATGTGCTTGGAGATTTAGGTTTTGATAATAACACTAATCTCTGGATATCTATACCTCTTAGCAATTTAGAGTATAGAAATATAAAAAACATTCCTAAAAAAGTGGCTTACAAAAATTCTGGATGGAAAGTATTTGTACAAGCAGTAAGCAATTCTAAAAATGAAATAGATTATAAGTTTCGATTAAGCGACAGGAAACTTCTTGAAGAAGAAAAACATTTAAATAAACAAATCCTTCTTTACAAAAAAGATGAACAATTACACGGGAAACATGAACAGCAAAAGCGTTTAAAAAACAGAATATTAGAAAAAGTTCAATAATAAAAAAACTCCACATACCTTACATTAGTACATGGAATTTCTTATAAAATCTATCCTGTAGTCTTACTTACAGATAAATTAGGATGGGGATTAGAATACATTAATGCTTTTAACATTTTAAAACTACATTAATCAATTTAAAAAACTGCTTTTCAGCACATAAAAAAAGTCCGAATAAAATTTATCCGAACTTTTTTATTAAAAACAACCAATTATTAAGCTATTCGATTTTAAACCTTATTTGTAATTAGCTTGTAGTTTTTCTAATATGCTTTTTGAAGGAGTTTTCATTATTTCTCCAACAGTATTCTCAACTAAATTATAGGCACTAGGTAATTTGTTTTTTAATTCATCTTTATTTCTAATAGTCCATTCATTTTCGTTCGGTCCATATTCTTCTTGTAAATTCCAATAGGTACTAATTAGCCAATATGCAAATTCCTGAATCACTACTCTTTCATATGCTTCTTTATCTTCTTTCAAATCATCATAGCTATCTATATCATAAAAACCTTTGTTAATTGCTTCTTGCATTACATTAAATACAGTAGCATCTTTAGTATTAAAAGACCATTCTTCTGGATATTCATAGTTCAAACCTATATCTGTAATAAAATGCAATAAATGTTCCACAACTTCCATAGTTTGTAAGGGTACATTATACATAATTACATCACAAACACTACATTTATTTTCGTACTTAGTGTAAAGTTCTTCCATAACATTTTCTGGCATAGCATCGTGATGTCCATCGATTACTGGAATCGTTGCTTTATATTGTATTAGGTTATTTAAAACCTTATGTTGTCTTACTAGATTTAATGAACTATCTTGAGGAAATATCTCTTGAAGTGTAGTCCCAACTTCTTCTAAGAAACTATTAGGAACGTCTTTCATTACGATAAACTCCATACCATACACATTCATTTTTTTAGCAAAGGCTCCCGATCCGTTATGAATGCTAATTGCAAGATTTGAAGGGTTTACCGTTTTTGAATTTTGTGGAGTAGCAAATACACAAGCTCCTAGTTTAGGATTTTTCTCTTGACCTCTTTCTTCTTGCTTTTTAGGAGTTACTTTACAAGAAGTAAAAATTGTTAAGACACATATAACAGCAAGGCAAAATATTTTCTTCATTTGTACTATCTTAATTCCTTTATATCGAAAAGTTTTCAGTTAAAAACAGAGAAAAGAGCAACCTTAATCAGTGAAAAAAGTATAAGATATCCCATAATAAATATCTCTTCTAAAACAATTCATCAAAACAAATAACTGAAAAAAGCGCTCTCGTTCTCTAATTATAATCCTCATTATTAAAAATCATGAGTTGCTAGTCATTGTTTAAACTAACAACTCATAAAAAAATCAAGGGTTGGATAATCTTTTTTATCTTTTATAAGTTCCATCAGGCAAAACTGTTGGAAGTTTATATTGAACATTTGTTAGTAAAGCATATACATCTGTATCTGTTGTTTGCACTTTATCTTTTGTATTTAATTTCCATTCTTGTTGAATCTCACTTAAACGATTTACTTGAGCTCCTAAAATAGAAGTCATTGCCCAATAGAAATACTCAGTGTTTTGACAGTTGTAATCGCAAGTAGTATCGTTATAAGTATACCATGCTCCTGAAGGATATGAACTAGGAATCGTTGTAAATTGCCCACCTCTTGCTTTATCCATTGCATTAGATAATGTTGATCCTGCACTTTCGCCAAATACAGCTGGATAAGCCTTAGAATATCCTGCATTGGTAATAATATGCCAAACTTCCTCTAAAGAAGCATCAAATCTTCCTGTTTTCCCATTTGCAACAAAATTTGGAACTGTTTCTCCATTTCCAAGATCTTGTCCTATTCTTCCTGATGGAGGATTTATAGAATTTAAATCTGATTCTGAAGCCCACATAAAAAGAAATGCTTTATTTTCTAGCATTTTATCTAGAACAGCCTGATTATCTACTACACCGTCTTCATTATTATCTAAATATTGGGCCATTACATTAGCCGCATGTAATAATTTCGCATCTTCTACTCCTGCTACAGCATAAATATCGATTCCAAATACAACTACTTTTCTATTAAATGCAGACATTCCTGCATCTGTATTCGCTACAATTTTAAAATTAGGATCATTTCCTTCATTAATAGTTCCTGAGTTGGTTCCTCCACCAACAACTTCATCATTTTTTGAACAAGACAGGCAGCCAATAGATATAAATGCTATTACTACCATTACGATGTTTGCTGTTACTTTCTTCATATATCTTAATTATTTAATTTGTGTTCCTATTGTTTGATTATATGTAGCATTTACAGTCATTGGAATTTTATTGTCCTTCATAAATTGTAATGCTTCTTTTTGATATGAATTCAATGCGGCATCTTGGCCTGCAAAATTTATAGCCCAAATTTGATGGATGTATTCATTTACGGCAGTCACTCTATCATAATTTCCATTTTCGGCTGCATTTTGCTCAGAAATATCATATGTTCCCGCAGCAATGTCTGCATCCATTAATTGACGAAACTTAGCTCCCGGAGTAAAAGCAAGCGTATTGTCCGATCTACTATATGCTTCAGTTATTGTATGAAATACCTCCTCCCATAAAGCATTAAAGTTATTTGGTCTCCATGTTGAAGAATTTAATGTACTAACAGTCCATCCTTTTCCATCATAGTTTTTTACATATGGCCAATTATCCGTTTGCATACTCATACCGTACAGATTTTTAGAAGTCAACTGTGAAGACATTGAAATTTTATCTACAAAAGAAAGAGGCCCAGAAATAAACAGTACTGTATTTGCTAAATACGTATTTAATTGTTTTCTATCTTCATCAACAACTCCATCGTTGTCTTGATCTAAAAAACTACTGAATAAACGTACGGAATGATCAAAAATCTCTTTAGCAGTAGTTCCTGGTGTGGTTTCTGGACTACCAGGTGCTGCTGCACTACCTACAATATAAAATCCGTTAATATTATGCACATAATCTGCATTTGCTTTTAGATATTCTTCTAAGGTATTATTAGAAGATCCTGTTCCTGATGTACCATTATCTGGCACAACTAATTCTTCATTTTTAGAACATGAAGTATAAAATATTCCTATTAGGATTAGGAATGAATAAAGGGTTTTCTTAGCCATACTTTTAAAATTTAACATTGTTACACTTGTAACTTCAAAAGTATGGCCAGAATTGCTTTAAAAAGGCTCCTAGAAGTCCGTATAAACTCTATTCGGACTCTTTTAGGGAGTTTTGATACTGCTTTGGAGTGATTCCTTCAATATTCTTAAAGGCCACATAAAAAGTTGATTTTGAAGTAAAACCTGCTTCTTGTGCCATTCCTAATATAGATAATTGCTTCGCTTTTGGAGAAAGTAGTAGGTTTTTAAACTCACTTACTCGAAATTGATTTATAAATTGATAAAAATTATTTTGAGTGTGTAAATTGATCAATTTTGACAATTCTTTTTCTTTAATTTCTAACAAATCAGAAAGCAACTTTAAGTTAAGATTAGAGATTGTAAAGTATTTTTTACTCTCTATAGTTGCTATTATTTCAGCAAACTTTTCACTTGTATCTTCTTGCTCAGGTTTTATTTCAGTTTCTTGTTTTTGAAATAATGTAGTAGTGAACATTGCCGATTGAGAGAATCCGTTATGTCCTATCCAATAAATCATAAAGAAGGTAAGTATTGAAGAAACATATGCAAAGTATTCGGCAATATACTCATACTGAAAACCTACTATATCTTCAAGAATCCAAAAAGCATTAAAGAATAAAAAGATATATACTATTGTTTTAATCCAAGACAACGTTCTGTTTTCGATATCTGAATAAAAATCTTTGACTTCTTCCTTATTACTATCGACTTTTTTAAATATAAATATCAAAATAGTTACGTTAAAAAGGTATTCTACTAATCTAAGATCTTCTGTGTGTATACCTAGTATTGTTACAATAAGCCAGGGTAGAAACAATAGAAATATTTTCTTTGGTAGTTTTCTATTTAACGTTGAATTTACATATAAAAATAGTAGTGGAATTGTTAGCAATGTTGCATTAAACAACATCTCTGGAGCTTCTTCTATTGCTTCCAAAAAAGCTTCTAGGACTTCGAAACTTAAAGACCATAAAAACAAACCAATAAAGACATTTGCTTTCCTGTTATCTGATTTTAACGTTATAAATAACAAACCTAAAATTAATGATGTTGCTATAGAAAGTACGTCAATAATTAATAGATAACTAAATTCTAAGGTTATTTGCTCCATGGTATATAAAGGTAATATTTCCGTCTAAATAACCTTATAATATTTTAAAAAGTATTTATATTAAACTAAAAAAGGTTGAGAAAATTTATTCTCAACCTTTTTGTATTCTTATTGTAAAAGTTATTTATTCTATAACTAAAACATTGTTGTTCACATCTACATCTGCCATTAAACCACTTTTATCTATTTGTACAGATTTTACAGGTTTTGCAGTTTCAAATGTATAGGTTGGATAAGCCCATCCCCAATCTTTTAATAATGTAGCATTGGTTGCTTTATGTCCTCTCATAATTTCTAAAGGAATATAAAAAGACTGAGTTGTTCCATCTGCATAAGTAACTTCAACATCTATAGGCATTGGCATTTCTCCAATTCTTTCTAAAGTTACTTCTTTATTATTTATAGATTTTACTCCATAATCTATTCTATGGTTTGTTTGCGTCCATTCATTTAAATACCAATCTAAATGTATTCCAGAAACTTTCTCTGCACTACGTTTAATATCATTAGGAGTTGGATGTTTAAATGAGAAATCACTAAAGTATTTCTTTAATGCTTTCGCTACATTTTCTGCTCCAATAATGTATTCTAATTGACTTAAAAAGATGTTTCCTTTACTATAACTTCCTACGCCATATGCAAAGTTTGTATTGTATCTATCTGCATGTGTAGAAAGTGGTTCTTCTTTTCCTGTACTTACTAAATACGAATATCCTCTATAAGAGCCTTTATGTGGGTTTACTTCACCTTTTCCTAAAATATCGTTTGTTGCTTTATTAGAAATATAGGTTGTAAATCCTTCATCCATCCATGGATGTTTACTCTCGTTTGTAGCTAACAAAAATTGGAACCAAGTATGTGCTAACTCGTGTGCTGTAACACCAAATAAGCTTCCCCAAGATCTTTTTCCTGTAATTAAAGTACATTGTGCGTACTCCATTCCTCCATCTCCTCCTTGTAATACTGAATATTGCTTGTATGGGTACTGACCAATATTTTCGCTGAAATAGTTCATTAATTCAGCTGTTTTAGGCTGTAGTTTCTTCCAATTTTCTAAGTAATTTTCTGCTAAGGTTTTCTTATATAAAAAATGTAAATCTATCCCATTTTTCATTTTATAAATATCGTGGATATATTCTGGATCTGCGGCCCAAGCAAAATCATGTATATTTTCTCCTTTAAAGTTCCATGTAAGTTTCTTCCCTTTTGGAAGTTTTAATTTCTTGCTTTTATCTTCGTATCCATGTCCAACTTCTTGTGGGTTTTGTAGTCTTCCCGTTCCTCCAACGGTATAGCTTTTATCGATATGTAACGTTACATCAAAATCTCCCCAAACACCATGGAATTCTCTTGCAATATAAGGTGGTGTATGCCATCCTTCGAAGTCGTACTCTGCCATTTTAGGATACCATTGTGTCATAGATAAAGCAACTCCTTCCTTACTGTTTCTTCCCGATCTACGGATTTGCACAGGTACTTGCGCATCAAAATCCATTTCAAAAGTTGCTTTTTGTCCTGGTTGAATTGGTTTGTGTAAAGTAACTTCTAATATTGTTCCTACAGTTTCGTAGCTTACTTTTTTCCCATTTTGTTTTAAGCTATTTACTTTAATATAGCCTATTTCATCAGGATTTAGTTTCGCTATTCTACTTTCAACTTTTGGTTCTTCTTTAGTCCCTGTTTTATTCACCATTCTTCCGTCTGGATCTTCAATGGTATGCAACCTTGCATCCATTTGAGAATTAGGTTGAAAGGCATTAAAATACAAGTGATAGAAAACTTTATCTAACACATCTGGTGAATTATTAGTGTACACTAATTTTTGCTTCCCTTTATATTGATATTTCTTCACATCCATATCAATATCCATGGTATAATCTACCTCCTGTTGCCAATAATTCGTCTTTCCTTTTTTCTGAGCAAAACTTGTGCTAGAAAGCAAGAAAAGGCATCCTATTGAATAAATAATTTTTCTCATTTCGTCTGTTTGTTAATCAAAAAAAAGAGCATTTATAAATGCTCTTTTTTTATTTGTTATATGAATGATTATTTTCCGTTCACAATTCTGTCTGCCATACGTAATGCATTGTACGCATTTACTACACGACCTGATACAGATAAATCTGAAAATGGCACTAATTCTCCATCTGGATTTTCTCTTGAAGCAGAACCTGGTCTAATCACTTCAAAATCTATTTTAGTTCCAGAGTTCATTAAAATTCTTTTTACCTGACTTGCTGATAATTGTGGATAGTAAGAACGAATTAATGCAGCAACTCCAGCTGTAGCAGGAGCAGCCATAGATGTTCCACTCTTTTTACCATATTCTCCGTCAGGAGTAGTAGCATAAATTTGTACTCCAGGAGCAAAAACGTCTACATTTCTTTTACCATAATTTGTAAAAGTTGCTGGTAAATTTTTATCATTATTAGCACTCATAGCACCAATTGTAATAAAGTTATCTGCTACTTCATTTTTATTATCTGGTGTATCGTTTGGATATGTTTCAACAACATCGATATCATCACTAGAGTTTCCAGCTGCATTTACGATTAACACATCGTTATCTGCTGCATACTTAATAGCATCGTAAACCCAATCTTTATGTGGAGAATATCCTTTA
This sequence comes from Tenacibaculum amylolyticum, assembly GCF_964511145.1. Taxonomy (NCBI): domain Bacteria; kingdom Pseudomonadati; phylum Bacteroidota; class Flavobacteriia; order Flavobacteriales; family Flavobacteriaceae; genus Tenacibaculum; species Tenacibaculum amylolyticum. The sequence goes on along the minus strand of NZ_CAZEFZ010000011.1, from coordinate 66,764 downwards.
CCAAAACTTGTGTTAATTACTTTAGCTCCATTATCTACTGCATAACGAATACCTAAAGCAACATCTTTATCGTACTCGTCTCCATCTGGAACAGAACGAACTGCCATAATTTTTACATTATTTGCTACTCCTTCCATTCCTTTACCGTTACCTCTAGTTGCTCCAATGATTCCAGAAACGTGTGTACCGTGCGACTCATCTTTTGTAGAGTGTCCAGAGTTTCCATTTCCATATCCTGGGCTATCCTTAATATCTTCTGGATTGTCTCCAACTGTAGCACGATAGTTTTTCTTAAGAATTTCTCCAGAAATTAAGTCTTTGTTTCCTTGTACTTTGTTTGTAAAATAGTTAACAGCTCCTTCTAATTCACTCTTTCCTTCTTTAAGAGAAGACATTCCAAAACCAAAAACTTGTTTTGCAATCGCAATGTAATTTTCTAATTCTGGTTGATCTTTTATTGCTAAAATCTCTTCACTTGTGTAATCAGACTTCTTAAAGTATTTTGTAAAAGCTTCATCTGCTTTAATAATTCCTTCTAAGATTTTTCCGTAAGTAAATGAGTTTTGCTCTAACTTACTTAATCCTTCTTTAGCGTCTTTTAACTCTTTGTTATAGAACTCTTTTACTTTTGCTGCTGTTTCAGCATCTGCAATAGATGGGTTTTGCATAATTCTTTGATACTCTAAAAGCTCTTTATAAGTATCTCCTAAGAAATTCCATCCGTTAATATCGTCTACATAACCATTTTTATCGTCATCGATTCCATTTCCTGGGATTTCATCTACATTTACCCAAGCTACATCTTTTAAATCTTCGTGTTTTAAATCGGTACCGCTATCAACAACTCCAACAACAACCTCAACACCTTTTTTCCCATTTAAAAACTCATATGCTTTGTACACACTCATTCCAGGGATAGAGTCAGTAGCTAAATCTAAATGTTGCCAGTTCTCTTTCTCGGTATCTGTTAACTCTGCTTTCTTTGCAGGTATATCTACCACTACATTTGGTCCTTGAGGAACTGCTTTTTTTGCAACATTTCCTGAGCTAGAACAGCTTGCTAAAGCAACAGCTATTGTTGAATATAAAATAGGTTTTAAAACTCTCATGTTTGTTTAATTAAAAATATCCTTAAATTTATAACTTTCTTTCAATCGTACTCCTTTTTCTGTGTGTTTCACAGTAATTAATTCATTATGCGCATCGTGCTCTAAAAACAGGTAAAATTCTTTATCTGCAGCTTCATTTAAAAATGCTTCCTTTTCTTTTAATGTAAGTAAAGGCCTTGTATCGTAACCCATAACATAAGGAAGAGGAATGTGTCCTGCAGTAGGAAGTAAATCTGCCATAAAAACAATTGTTTTCCCTTGATATTCTATTTTAGGTAACATTTGTTTTTCTGTATGACCATCTTTAAAAATTACATCAAAACCAACATAGTCTTGTGCATTTAAATGCAAAAAATTTAATTGCCCACTTTCCTGAATTGGTAAAATGTTTTCTGTTAAGAAAGATGCTTTTTCTCTTGGGTTTGGATTTACTGCCCAATCCCAATGACGACTGTTACTCCAAAACCTTGCGTTTTTAAATGCAGGTTCGTAACCTGTTCTATCTTTATTAAATTGAATAGCTCCTCCACAATGATCGAAATGCAAATGTGTTAAAAACACATCGGTAATATCATCTCTGTGAAAACCTAATTCTACTAAAGATTTGTCTAGTGAAAAATCGCCGTATAAGTAGTAGTAACCAAAAAACTTGTCGGATTGTTTATTTCCGATTCCAGTATCGATCAAAGTTAATCGATCACCATCTTCAATAAGCATACATCGCATGCCCATTTCAATCATATTTTTGTCATCGGCAGGGTTTGTTCGTTCCCATAAAGATTTTGGAACAACTCCAAACATTGCTCCTCCGTCTAGTTTAAAATTCCCCGTTTCAATAGGATAAATTCGCATAGAAAGCAAATATGCAAATTTTTAACGAAAAATAAGGTTAATTATTTCGTAATTTTAATCGATTTCGTTGTGCGTTAAATGCCTTCTCGTTATTCTTTTTTTAAATACAAAACCCCAGCTATTTTAGCTGAGGTTTTGGTCCCTAATCTGAAATAAACCATCTTATTCTCAAAAACATGTAAGATCGATTTACATCCATATTCTTAATTTGGTTGGATATTTACTTCTATAAAGTTGTAACCACCTCTTGGATCTCCAAACCAAGTAACTCCTGGTGCACTATTAATTTCTCCTTTATTAAATTGTACATCGTTTATTGTTCCTACTCTTCTAACTAAGTTATCTGCATCTGCAGCTCCAGTATTTGCTCCTCCTTGTCTTGGTGCTTGATTAGCTCCAAATCCAACATCTTCGTCGGCTTCAGTTCCTGCATCATATAAATACGTTTCATCACTTTCTGAAGTTCCAGAAAAAGGTGTGTTGTTTCCATCAAAAAGAGCTACTCCGTTATTGTTATAACTAATAAACCAGTCGTTAGAATCTACCATCATTGTACCAAAACCTAATTTATAGCCTAAACCTTGTGGAACTTCTATAGTGAATGTTAATGATTCTCCTGGCTTAACAGGTGCCATTTCATTACTTACTGCTGTTGGTAATCCTAAATTCTTTAGGTATTCATATGCTACTTGATTATTTCCATCTTCAGCTAATTCTTCTAAACCGCTATTTGCTTTTGCAGCTTGCCCTTGAACAAACCAAGGATCTTTAGTTGTATTGAAAGCATATAATATTCCTGGAGAAAACACTGTATACGAAGAAGATAATCTTAATGGCGCTCCTTGTGATCCAGTTTCATTAAACCAATCGTATAATGGTTTTGGGTCTCCTGCTTCTGCTAATTCTTTAAGACCATAACCTCTATCTGGACTTCCTGTAGTAAATAATGGTGCATTTTGTGCGTGTAATACAACCAATCCTGGTGTAATAATAATTGGGTTTGCTCCAGCATTTCCTTCAACATTTGTTAAGGTAAGTGTAAAGTATTTTGTACCGCTATCGTAAGCTAATTCTGTTTTCAAATAATCTGTTACGTCTTCCTTTACAACACGAACCGTATTGTCATCATCTGGATCTCCTGCTGTTCCTCCATTTGGCTCTGTTGCAATAGTTGCTGGGTTTTCTTCTTCTGTTCCTGCGTCCCATAAATAAATTTGATTACTAACATCTCCTGTTACTGCAGCTCCATTGCTATCAAAAAGATCAATTCCTGTCATTTTTGGTGCAAAAAACCAATCGTTTGTAGCTGCAGACATAGTTGCGAAACTTAGCTTCGCTCCTGGTACTGCTTTAAATTGTACTGAATAACTTCCGTTAGCATTTGGAATTGGTCCTGGATTTGCAGCTCCATTTGGTGTATTGAAAACATACGTTGCTAAATAATTGATTTTATTTGTAATTGTTACCGAAAAGGTTGTTTTAGTAGCATCTTGACTATTTCCAGTTCCAAATGTTGTATTTACTGCTTCTTGCCAATCTTGTGCTCCATCTCCTTCTCCATCATAAGCAATACTATAAGTATCTAATCTTACTGCTGGAACAAACTCTCCTGCAGTCCAAATTCCTGCTGCAACTGCCACATTTTCTCTTGCACTTCCTGAAGCTCCCCATTGTACAAAATCTACAATTGCGTTAGCATCTGTAAATGCATTTGTTGAGTAAAAACCTAATCCGTCGCTATCGCTTAATTGATCCCAATTTACTACTAAGAATTCTCCTGGATTTAATTGTACAGAACCGCTTACTACAGTAGCATCTTTTAATTGCAAGTATTTTCCTGGGCCTAAACATAACCAGTAATCTGATACATCTACAGCTACATTTCCGTTATTCCACAATTCGATTAATTTATTTTGACCGTAGTTTACTTCATTTAATACCACAGAACGTACATCGTCTTCTGGTACCATTAAAATGTTTTCTGCTCCAAAAGTTGTTTCAGTTGTTTCTGCCCAATTTCCTACACCGTTTCCTTCTCCATCGTAAATAATGCTGTTATTCTCACTCTTAACTTCAGGAACAAACTCTCCTGCAGTCCAAATTCCAGCTTCAACAGCAACATTTTCTCTTGCACTTCCAGCCGCACCATATTGAACAAAATCTACAATAGCTTGTGCGTTTGTAAATTCATTTGTACTGTATAATCCTAAACCACCGCTTTCTGCTGGTAAATCATAACTTAATACTAGGTATCCTTTTGATGGAATTACAATATTTCCACTTTCTGGTGTTAAATCTCCTATTTTCTGATAAGCTCCTGGACCTAAACACAACCAATATTCATTTAAATCTGCTGCTTGATCACCTCTGTTATAAATTTCAATTAAGTTTTTTGTTCCTTGATATTTTATCTCGTTAAAGACTACATTTATTTCTGGTGTTATAGGTGTATCTGGTTCAGTAGCCACATCATTATCGTCGTTACATGATATTACTAACAGTAGTAGTGATAGTAAAAAAAAGTTAATTTGTCTCATGGTATCTGCTTTTTATAAATTCTGAGACGAAATTACCTTAAGCCCTTGTTTTTACTACTAGTAAACTATACTAAAGGGAAATAGAATAGGTTAAAAAGGAAAAAAAACGTTTGAAGAAAATCCCAATAATGGGATAATGAACTTTAATTATACCCTAATCATAACAAAGGATGCATTTATCTAGGCTATTCTTACCGTGTAAATTTTATTCTATTTATAGAAAGATTCCGAAATCTTCAAAATGATACAAAACAAAAAACCTTCACAAGTTACTTGTGAAGGTTTTGAGGTGTCGAGCGGATTCGAACCGCTGTAGATGGTGTTGCAGACCACTGCCTAGCCACTCGGCCACGACACCTTTAGTGAGTGTGCAAATTTAATACTTTTATTAATTTCAGCAAGTATTTTTTAATTTTTACGCACTTCAGATAGCATAATTGTTACTTCACCCACATTTCCACCTATTGGCGGATTGATTTTTGAGACACTTACAGTAGCTTCTTCTACCATAATTATTTCTTCGAAGATTCTGTCTATCATTCTTTTAGCCACATGCTCCAATAATTTGGAGCGAATGGCCATTTCTTCTTTTGCTATTTTATTTAAATGTACATAATCAACTGTATCTTTTAGCTCATCACTGGTTGCAGAGCGATTTAAATTGGCTTTTACCTCAATATCCACTCGATATTCCGACCCAATTTTCGCTTCTTCGTCTAAACAACCGTGATTTGTAAACAGTCTAATATCTGTAACTTTTATGATTCCCATGTAACTTATTTAATTTCGAATGTACTTTCTTTTTCACCTATTTTAACTGTGTATTTTCCTTTTGGTAAATAGGTTTTTCCGTTTTTAGCTTTCATTACAATCGCATCTGGATGTTCTTTTTGATATTTTTTCAATCCTTTTTCATTGAAAGAAACATCAAAAATAGCTTCATTAATTCCTTTAGAAGCCGAAGTTCCCATTGTATTTACAGCTATATCTCCTGAGAAAATAGTGATCTTTACCTTACCATCTTTATTTACATAAAAAGGAATTGTAACTTCTGGCGTATTTGGTTTTAACCATTTACTCCATGTATTTCCCCAAGATCTTGATTTTCTAATTGGTTTTACGGCAAAAATATGAACTGATTGTTTTTTAATTGCTTCAGTTAATTTTTGAATCGGAGCTATGTTAGCTTTATATAAACTTCTTCCGTGTGTACCAATTACTAATTCTTTTGCTTCTGGTTGAATTACTAAATCGTGTACTGCTACGTTTGGTAAATTTTTATTGAAAATCTCCCAAGTATTTCCTCGATCTAAAGAAACATATAGTCCGTTATCTGTTCCTACATATAATACGTTTTCATTTTCAGGATCTTCTTTGATAACATTCACAGGAGCAGCAGGAATATTATTGCTGATGTTTTTCCAAGTTTTTCCGTAATCATCAGATACATATACATACGGATTAAAATCGTCCCAACGGTATCCGTTTAATGTAGCGTATACACGTTCTTTTTTATGTTTAGAAGCAATAACTCTACTTACCCAAAGATCTTGTGGCAAAGCACTTGAAATTTGCCTCCATGAACCTCCGCCATTTTCAGAAATGTGAATTAAGCCATCGTCAGATCCAGTGTATAATAATCCAAACTGAAAAGGACTTTCACTAATACTTGTAATGGTTCCGTACGCTACATTTCCTTTTTTACCTCCTTTGGTTAAATCTTCTGAAATAGTTTCCCAATCGTTTCCTTGATTTAAAGAACGATGTAATTTATTTCCTCCTAAGTATAAAATATCTTGATTGTGTTTTGATAATAAAATAGGTGTTTGCCAATTGAATCGGTATGGACTTTCTCCTAATGTGTGTTTTGGTTGAATATAGGTTTGCTTTCCTGTAGCTCTATCAATTCTAAAATAGTTTCCAAATTGATATCCTGTATATACAATGTTTGGATTTCTATCGTCTACTTGTACTTGCATTCCATCTCCTCCCATTATAGATTGGTATGGGTTTTTACCTGTTTGATGCCAAGCTTTGTTAATACGTGCATTGTTTTTTGCTGTCCAAACACCATTATCTTGCAATCCTCCATACACATTATATGGCTTTTGATTGTCTACATACACTGAATAGAATTGTCCAACAGAAGGCGTATTTAATTTTAACCAACTAGCTCCATCATCATAAGAAATATTCAAACCTCCATCGTTTCCATCAATTAAATGTCCTTGTAATTTTGGATTTACCCATAACGCTTGATGATCTGCATGTACATTTTCTCTACTAATAGATGTAAATGTTTTTCCACCGTCTTTCGACTTTAAAATAGGAACTCCTAAAATGTAAATTCCGTTTTCGTCTTGCGGATCTACTCTAATTTCTCCAAAGTAATATCCGTATGAATAATATAAATCATCTAAATATCCATCATGAGTTTTCTTCCAAGACTTCCCTCCATTTGTGGTTTTGTATACTTCTGCTCCTACCACTGGAGTGTCAAATAACAACGAATTTGCATCTTCTAAATACTTTGCTAAATCAATAGGTTTTACAGCTCCTGCACGTACCATTTGTTTTACATTTTCTGCACGGTACTTTTCTTGGAATCCATTCATTTTTAAGTATGAATTCAACTTTTTATCAGACAAGGCTAAGAAATCACTCACAGACATTGTTTTAAAATCATCTTTTGCTAATGCATTAGAAGCTGTTTTTTTCTTTCCATCTTTCTTTCTTCTAAACTGACTATCATGTGAAGCATATACTGTATTTTCATCAAAAACAGCTAACCCAATTCTACCTACACCATTTCCTTTTGGAAACCCGTTATCATCAGAAATATTTGTCCATGTAGTACCACTATCTGTAGATTTATAAATTCCAGAATGCGATCCACTACCTTCAAAATTCCATGCTTTACGATCTCTTTCCCAAGCTGCAGCATACAATACATTAAAATTATTTGGTGCAGGTTGTACATCAATAATTCCTGTATCTTCATTTATAAATAAGGTTTTCTTCCAAGTTTTACCTCCGTCTGTAGTTTTAAAAATACCACGTTCTTTATTTGGCGAATACAAGTGTCCTAAAACACCTACTACTATTTCTTGTGGATTATTAGGATTGATTAATACACGCCCTATATGATGTGAATCTCCTAAACCAACATTTTCCCAAGTTTTACCTTTATCTGTAGATTTTAAAATTCCAATTCCTGCATACGAAGAACGAGATGAGTTATTTTCTCCTGTTCCTACCCAAATAGTATTGTTTTTCCAATCTACGGCAATATCTCCAATGTTTTGTGTTGGTGAACTATCTAATACTGGCGTAAACGTATTTCCGTTATTATTTGTGTACCATAATCCTCCTGAAGCATATCCTACATAGAATTCATTTGTATTTTTTGGATTTACATCTATATCTACAACACGTCCACTCATAACTGTTGGACCAATATTTTCAAATGGTATATTTTTCACTAAAGATTGTGATACCATTGCTTTTTTCTGTTGTAATGATTCCTGCACTTTTTTTACAGGAGTAGCAACTTGTTGGGCAAAGATGGTTGGCCCTACAAGGAATGCTAGTTTAAAGATTTTTTTCATTGTGTGTTTGTTTTATTTGGCTATTGAAATACCAATTTTTAGTTGCATTAGTTTTCAAAAACATACATCAGAAAAATCCATCATTAAATATATATTTTGATGAAATTTTTCTTCTGTTTTTAGAATACTATTTGGTTTTACTAATTACATCAAAAATAAAAAATAGTTTCCATTTTATATTTTAATTAGATTTGTGAAAAAAGAAGCCTCATGAACATTTTTATTCTCTCTGCGGGTGAGCATATTTATTCTACCAAACGGTTATATGATGAAGCTGTTAATAGAGGTCATGAAGTAGATATCATTAATCATAGTAAATGTTCTATCAAACTAAGTAATGGGAAAAGGGAAATTAATTATTACGGTGATAATATTATTGATGAACCTGATGTAATTATTCCAAGAATTGGAGCTTCTATTACTAGACATGGTGCTGCTGTTGTGAAAGAATTTGAAATGAACGATGTATTCAGTACCGCTAGATCTTTAGGTATTTTAAGGGCTCAAAACAAGGTTCGTACATTACAAATTATGAATCGTAAAGGTATTCCTATTCCAGATACTGTTTTCTCTGTAAATCCAGAAAATATAAAAGAGCAAATAGAATTGTTAGGCGGTGCTCCTGTTATTATAAAAATGCAAGAAGGCACCCAAGGAATGGGCGTAATGCTTGCTGAAAGTAAGAAATCGGCAAAATCTATTATTGATACTTTTTATAGAATGAATCATAACATTTTATTACAAGAGTTTATTAAAGAAAGTAATAGTGAAGATATTCGAATTATTGTTGCTGGTGAGAAAGTGTTAGCAGCCATGAAACGAAAAGGATTGGATGACGATTTTAGATCGAATATTCATAGAGGTGGCTCTGGTTCTAAAGTGAATTTAACAGATAAAGAAAAATCAATGGCTATTAGAGCTGCTAGCTATTTAGGTTTACCTGTTGCTGGTGTAGATTTAATTCGCTCTAAAAGAGGACCTCTTTTACTAGAAGTGAATTCTACTCCTGGATTGCAAGGAATTGAAGCTTATACAAAGATTAATGTAGCTGAAGGAATTATAAAATATTTAGAGAAGAAATGTTCGACAAAGAATTCAAGAATGAGGAGATATTAATTAGAGGAGAACGAATTCGATTAGGAGAATCGAAATTGATTAAGATTCCAGTTGATAGATTACCTACAGGTACGCTAATTGAAATTCCTGTATATATTTTTAATGGCGAAGAATTAGGGCCAACCGTACTATTACAGGGTGGTTTACATGGCGATGAAACCAATGGTGTAGAACTGGTGAGAAGAATGTTAATTGATAAATCTTATAAAATACATCGAGGTTGTGTTATTGTAGTTCCTTTATTAAACATTTTTGGTTTTTTAGACCTGTCTCGAGAAATGCATGGAAAAGATGTTAATAGAAGTTTTCCAGGCTCTAAAAGAGGTTCTTTAGCAAGCAGACTTGCTTATTATTTAATGAAAGAGATTACGAAAAATGTAGATTTCGCTATCGATTATCATACAGGTGGCGCTCAAAGAAATAACCATCCTCAAATACGATACACCCCACAAGATGAAAGAGCCAAAGCATTAGCTACTATTTTTAATGCTCCTTTTGTATTTGGATCGAACTTAATTGCTAAGTCTTTTCGTAAAGAGTGTTTTAAATATGATATTCCTGTAATTGTTTACGAAGGAGGAGAATCCTTACGTTTAGAAGAATTTCCAATTCAAGAAGGAATTTATGGAACACTACGTATTTTAAAGCATTTTAAAATGATTGACGAAAATGTTCTTATACCTACTGGAGTACCTTCTATAGAGATTCAGAAAAAAACATGGATTCGTGCTAAAGTAGCTGGGCTTTTCAATCCTAAAGTAGCTAACGGTGTTGCTATTAAAAAGGGAGAAATTCTAGGTTTTATTATGGATACTTATGGAGAAACTAAGTTTTCTGTAAAAGCTCCAAAAGATGGTTTTATTATTGCTAAAAACAACTTTCCTGTTGTAAATCTGGGAGATCCTTTATTTCACATGGGATATTGAAAAAATTGGTTTATTATTTTACTTTTAAGAAGGAGACTACGCAGCGTCGAAGTCAACGACTAAAGAAATCTTTCTATCTGAAAAAACAGATTGCTCCCCTTTCCCTTCGAGTCTCCTCAGGGAACACTCGCAATGACGTGGAAATATGTTATTCTGAACTGCTTTCTGAGTTTATCGAAAAAAAGTGAAACATCTTTTATTTAGATCAATGTTTATTCTTATACACCTAGCTTTCAATCTATTAAACTTGCACGAGTCTTTATTTTTTTGTTAATTTATTAACAATTAACTAATTAAAACAAACAACATGGAATTAATTATTAGCTTACTTACAGGAGCTGTAGGTGGAAATTTAGCTGGTGCCATCTTAAAAAAGTTTTCAATGGGAACGCTGTGGAATTCTATTGTAGGAATTTTAGGTGGTGGTCTTGGTGCTCAATTATTAGGAATGCTTGGTATTGATCTCTCAGGTATTATTGGAAGTATTGCAGGAGGAACTGTAGGAGGTGGTGTTTTAATGGCTATTATTGGAGTTATTAAAAATTCCATGAAGAAATAGATTTATACACAGTATAAATAAAATTATAAAAAAGCGTTTAAAGTATTTATTTAAGCGCTTTTCTTATTCACAAGATCTATAACCGTACCTTTGTAACCTATTCAGAAATAAAACTTAATTTATTTCTATATACATATTTATGACATTTAAATCATTAGGATTAAAAGAGGAGCTTTTAAAAGCAGTAGAAGAAAAAGGATACACGACTCCATCACCAATACAAGAAAAAGCAATACCCGTAATATTAAAAGGCCAAGATGTATTAGCATCTGCACAAACTGGAACTGGAAAAACAGCAGGATTTACCTTACCTATATTACAAATAATAACAGATACTAAGAATCCAAAATTTCGCCCAATACGTGCATTAATTTTAACTCCAACTAGAGAATTAGCAGCACAGATTTATGATAACGTACGAGATTATAGTCAATATCTCAATATAAGATCTACGGTAATATTTGGAGGTGTAAAACCTAAAAGTCAAATTGCAACCATAAAAAATGGTATCGATGTGTTAGTTGCTACACCTGGAAGGTTATTAGATTTACACGATCAAAAAGCATTGTCGTTAAAAAGAGTAGATATTTTAATTTTAGATGAAGCTGATAGAATGTTAGACATGGGCTTTGTAAGAGATATTAAAAAAATCATAGCTCTTTTGCCTTCTAAGCGTCAAAATTTACTTTTTTCAGCTACTTTTTCTAAGGAAATTAAAGCGCTTGCAAAAGGAATCTTAACAAATCCGACACTTGTAGAAGCTGCTCCTGAAAATACAACTGCAGAAATGGTTACACAGAAGATATATCGTGTTCCTAAAAGTAGAAAAGCAGCTATGGTTATTCAATTGATTTCTGATGGTAACTGGAATCAGGTTTTGATTTTTACACGTACAAAGCATGGCGCCAATAGACTGACTGAAAAATTAGTTAAAAGAGGAATTTCTGCTGCTGCTATACATGGAAATAAAAGTCAAGGTGCTAGAACAAAAGCTTTAAAAGGTTTTAAAGAAAATACGATTCGTGTTTTAGTCGCTACAGATATTGCAGCACGAGGATTAGACATTCCATTATTACCTCACGTAATCAATTATGAATTACCAAATATTCCAGAAGATTATGTGCACAGAATAGGTAGAACAGGTAGAGCTGGTGCTAGTGGAGAGGCTATTTCGTTAGTGGGAGATGAAGAGTTGGCATATGTAAAAGGTATTGAAAAGTTATTAAAACAAAAACTAAAAATTGTTGAACTGGAAGGTTTCGATCTTACAACTACACAACAAACAGAGCAAAAGAAAGCGACTACTAAAAATACCAAGGCAAAAAAGTCGTTTACTAGAAATACTTCTAAAAGAAATTTCAGACCTAAAAACAAGTCGAGTGAAAAAAATACCACCAATCGCTCTTCTAATAAAAGAAAAAACAACTCAAAAAGAAGACCTAGCAGGAAAACTACAAGTTAATCAAAATGAATTCAAAAGATCAATTTAATAATTACTTAAAGCACATCATAAATAATGATTTGGTTAGTTCTTATGTTCCTGAAATTTTAAATTCTTTTGAATCGCTACAACTTAAAAAGAATGATTTTTTTGTTTCTAAAAATCAGATTTGTAATTATTTTTGTTTTATAAAAAGTGGCATTTTACAACATTCTATAGATGTTGATGGAGAAGAAAAAACAACGTATTTAGCCTTAAAAAATACTTGTACTGCTGCATTAAAAAGCTTTTTGCATCAGCAACCTTCTAGAAAAAATATAAAGGCATTAAGTAATTGCGAATTACTTGTAATTACCATCGATGATTTTAATCGTCTTATAAAAGAAAATACGGCATTTTTTCAGTTTTATCATAAGCTTATTGAACATCAGATTTTTTTAATTGATGATTATCGAATTGATTTATTAACCTTATCTCCAGAAGAACGTTATCAGAAATTATTAATGAATGATCCAGAATTATTACAAAGCATTCCACTTCATTATTTGGCTTCTTTCTTAGGAATTTCTAAACGACATATGAGTAGAATTCGCAAAAACATAAAATAACGCCATTTGGCTACCTTGTGTACTTATTTCTTTCATTATTTTTGAAAACACATAACCTATAAATGCTAAACTCTAATGAAATATTTACCTATAGATAGTAGTTTATTTGTTAAAAACAGACACGATTTTATGGCACAAATGAAGCCTAATAGTTTAGCTGTTTTTAATTCTAATGATATTTATCCTGTTAGTGCAGATTCTACTTTACCTTTTGAACAACATAGAGATATTTTCTTTTTAAGTGGAGTAGATCAGGAAGAAAGTATTTTAGTTGTATTTCCAGATTGCCCTAAAAAACACTTACGTGAAGTTTTGTTTTTAAGAGAAACGAATGAGCACATTGCTGTTTGGGAAGGTGAGAAGCTTACTAAAGAAAAAGCTTTTGAAACTAGTGGTGTCAAAACCGTGTATTGGTTACAGGATTTAGAAAAAGTATTGGCCGAAATGATGGCTTTAGCAGATACTGTTTACATAAATACGAACGAACATTACAGAGCTAAGATTGAAACTGAAACAAGAGAAGCTCGTTTTACAAAGTGGTTATTAAACAAATATCCTGCACATTCAGTAGCGAAAAGTAATCCTATTTTACAGCGTTTACGTTCTGTAAAAGATCAAATAGAGCTTGATTTAATTCAAAAGGCCTGTAATATTACCGAAAAAGGATTCCGTAGAATTTTAGGTTTTGTAAAACCTGATGTTTGGGAATATGAAATTGAAGCTGAATTTGCACACGAGTTTTTAAGAAATCGCTCTAAAGGTTTTGCGTATACGCCTATTATTGCAAGTGGATCAAATGCAAATGTTTTACATTATATTGAAAACAATCAGCAATGTAAAGCTGGTGATTTAATCTTATTAGATGTTGGTGCAGAATATGCAAATTATGCAAGTGATATGAGTAGAACTATTCCTGTATCTGGACGTTTTACCGATCGTCAAAAAGAGGTGTATAATGCTGTAAACAGGGTAAAAAACGAAGCTACAAAATTATTAGTTCCTGGTGCTATTTGGGCAGATTACCATGTAGAAGTTGGGAAATTAATGACTTCTGAATTATTAGGTTTAGGATTATTAGACAAAGCTGATGTACAGAATGAAGATCCAAATTGGCCAGCATATAAGAAATACTTTATGCATGGAACATCGCATCACATGGGCTTAGATACGCACGATTACGGATTATTACACGAGCCAATGCAAGCAAACATGGTATTTACTGTAGAGCCTGGAATTTATATTCCTGATGAAGGTTTTGGAATTCGTTTAGAAGACGATGTTGTAATTCAAGAAAAAGGTGAACCATTTAATTTAATGCGTAATATTCCTATTGAAGCCGAAGAAATTGAAGAAATTATGAACCAGTCTTAAGACTGGTTTTTTCTTTTAAATGAGTATAAAATTCATTTTTATCAGCATTATCGGGTAATCCTGCAACTTGCCCATCACCAAGTTCCATAATAATCCATTCTCCATTTTTCTTTTTAGCAACATCCATTGTAAAGAAATTACTATCAATTGCTTGAGCTATTGCTATAAACTCTTCAAGCGCTGGTTTCTCAGCTCCGTATACACCTTCGTCCCAGTAATTAAATACTTTTACAACCTCCTTATTTGCAAAAAAGATTCTGAATTCTTTTGTTAAAGGCATTCCACTTTTTGAGTACTCTGTTAAGTATTCTAATTCCTCGAATTGTCTAAATACCAACCCTTCATTTAGTGATTCACCTCTTAACTCAATAAATTTATTCACAACAGCTAGTACATTCTCAGAATTGGATGCATTTGGAATAAAACAAGCCGTTTCCCAATGATGTTTTTCAGATTTTACAAAATCTTTTACAATAATTGAATTGTCTCCAAAAGCTTTGGTTAATTTAAGTATAGATTCGGTAGTTAATTCTTTTGTCCAATTAGACTTTGGAGTTTTAGATACTATTTTAGCATAAGAATTAGGCAAATAATGGCAATGTGTATATTCAATAGGAGAGTTTACTAGCTCAATATTCTTTTTTAAAAGTCCGTTATAGAGTTTTTCGTACTGATTTGGAGTTAACATCCATCCTCTATACATACCAAATTCAGTGTTTTCTGCTTCTTTTACAAACCTTAATGACCTTGTTATTTTTCCATCGATCAATTCTTCAAAACTAATAAGTGAAAAGCTAAATCCAGCATTGATAGCAGCCTCTTTTTCTTTTTCGTAATCAGGTTCAATTATCTTATTATCAAATACACTATCGCAATATATAATTCTCATTTTTCAATTTTAATAAGCTAGGATTTTTATAACCAAAAAAATAAAAAGCCCAAAAGTTGTAAAAATAGAAAACAAAGATCTTCTCGTCTGCTTTCTAATCATATTTCCATATTTTCTCACATCTAAATTAACATCTAAACTCCATTCCATTCTTTTTGCAGCATGCCTATAGATTTCCATTTGAGAATATTCCATAAACATCAAATAAATTAAGTTTAGAATTGGTAAAATAGCCATCCACAAACTTAAAATTGGAGTTTCAGTTGGAAATTTGCTCAAACCTAAAAATGCAGCAATCAACATATTATTAAAGTTAAATAACTTATCATGTATTCGATCAAAAGTTGATTGTATTTTTTTTGTTGCTTCATCAGCCTCTTTTTTTGCTTTATCTATAAAAGATTCACTTTCTGTTGTTAATTCATTAACTTCCAATCTAGCATCATTTTTAGAAATCAAATCTAAAATTTGTTGAAGTACTTTATTTGTTTTTTCTGATTCGCTCATTACAATTCTTATAATTTGTTTTAATATTCACTAAAATATCATTTCATTTAATCATTCACAAAAAACATAAGGAGTTCTCCAAACAAGAACTCCTTATACTATAAAAAAAGAAAATTGTGTCGATTATTCATCGAACATCAGTTTATTTCCATCCCCCACCAAGAGATTTATATACATTGATCCTTCCTAATAGTTGTTCTTTTTTTGTTTCAACTAATTTCATTTTAGATTCTAAAGCGTCTCTTTGTGTGAGTAATATTTCCATATAATCTGCTCTTGCAGATTGGTACAGTTTATTGGCTACTTCGATAGATTTGGTAAGAGCTGCAACTTGTTTACGTTTATTTTCATAACTCTTTGCAAGGTTTTTCATATTCGAAAGTCCATTTGCAACTTCTATATATCCATTTAAAATGGCTTTTTCATACTCATAAACTGCTTGTAATTGTCTTGCATTTGCACTGCTATATGTTGCTTTTATTGCATTTCTATTAATGAGTGGCCCTACGAGATCCCCTCCTAAATTGTACAATAAAGACTCTGACATAATAGTTAAATATTTTGGTTTAAACGCTTGCAATCCTATACCTGCTTTTATTCCAAAAGATGGATAAAAATTCGCTTTAGCAACTTTTACATCTAGTTTCGCAGCTAATAATTCGTATTCTGCTCTTTTAATATCAGGTCTATTACTCAATAATTCTGAAGGAATTCCTGCATGTAAACTATCAATTTGTTTTTCTAAAAATCCTTTTGAATTTCTTTTAATAGGAGCAGAAAACTTACCAATTAAAAAATTAAGTTTATTCTCAACTTCTGTAATTTGCTGTTTAATCTCATATTTTTCACTCTTGTTTTTTAACACCTCGGCTTCAAACCTTTGAACTGTCAATTCTGTAGCTTGTGCAGCTCGTTTTTGAAGTTTTACTACACGTAATGCATTTTCTTGAATTTTTAAATTCTGATTAAGAATTTCTAATTGATTGTCTAATGCTATTAACTCGTAATATGCACTCGCTACTTCAGCCACCAAATTAGTCGTCATAAACTTCTTACCTTCTGTAGTTGCTAAATACTCCATTACAGCCATTTTCTTAGAGTTTCTAAGCTTTTTACATACATCTAACTCCCACGAAGCGTATAAACCTGCTGAGTAGTTTGTAAGTGGCTCTGGAAAAACTTCATCTTCTTTAATTTTAAGATTTTTCTCTACCGCTCCATTTCGGGTATATTCCCCTACTTTTTCTACATCTGCTCCTGCTTTATAATTCACAAAAGGTAAATATTCTCCTTTTCGTGCTTTAATTTCATTTTTAGCTATTGCTATTTTTTGTAGAAAGATATTCAACTCTTGATTGTTTGCAAGTGCTGAATCTATAAGTGTATTTAATTCTGGATCTGTAAAAAACGTTTTCCAAGAAATGTTTGCAGTATTAACACTGTCTATTTGTGTTTGATCATATTGTGCTGGTAATTTTCTATTAGCTTCTCTTACTTTTTGTGTGGGTACGCAAGACACTACCAGTAATGTAAGTACCATGAGAAGACTAATTCGATTACATGTCTTCATCGTTACGCTCTATGTTTTTTGTGTTTTTTGCCATTAATTTGGCTAAGCTTTCTTTCAATTTTGAAATCATGGATGCTCTTCCTTCTGTTACTCTTACAAATTCTTCTGAGATAGGTTCTTCAGCTTCCTCTTTTATTAATTTTCGTCCGCCTGCCATCTTCGCAAAAATGTAATACAATCCTGGAATTATGAATACCCCAATAACAGTTCCCATTAGCATTCCTCCCATAGCAGAACCTCCAATTGTTCTGTTTCCAATAGCTCCTGCTCCTGTTGCAATTACTAACGGAATTAGTCCTGAAATAAAAGCAAAAGACGTCATTAAAATTGGTCGAAAACGCATTTTTGCTCCTTCTATAGCCGCTTCAAAAATGGATATACCTTCTCTTCTTTTTTGAACTGCAAATTCAACAATTAATACACCGTTTTTTCCAAGAAGTCCAACTAACATAATTAGACCTATTTGTGCATAAACATCGTTTGCTAGTCCCATTAATTTTAAAAGGAAAAATGATCCAAATACTCCTACGGGAAGTGATAAAATAACAGCTAATGGTAGTAAGAAACTTTCGTATTGTGCCGCTAATACCAAGTACACAAATATGAGTACAACAGCGAATATGTAAAACGATTCATTTCCGCGACGAGATTCATCGTAAGACAATCCTTCCCAAGCAATATCGTATCCTCTTGGTAATGTACTTGCAGCAACTTCTTTAATTGCTTTAATAGCATCTCCTGTTGTATATCCTGATGCTGGTAATCCTCTAATTGCTGCTGAATTATATAAGTTATAACGGGTAATTTCGTTGGGACCTAAACGTTTTTCCAACTTCATAAATGCTGAATACGGAACCATTTTCCCAGCTTCATTCTTAACAAAAAGCTTATCTAAATCTGATGGTAATCTTCTGTATTCTGGAGCTGCTTGCGTATATACTTTAAAGAAACGTCCAAATTTAATAAACCCTTGTTCGTATGTACTTCCTATTAAAATATTAAGATTTTCCATAGCTTTACCTACAGATACTCCTTTTTGCATTGCTGCTTTGTTATTAATTTTTAATTCGTATTGTGGATAATTAGCAGCGAAAAAGGTAAACAATCCAGTAAGTTCTTTTCGTTTTTTAAGAGCTTCCATAAAATTGTTATTGATCTTTTCAAACTCCTGATAGTTTGTATTGTCTGTTTTATCTAATAATCGTAGTGAGAAACCTCCAGAAGATCCAAAACCAGGTACAGCTGGCGGTTCAAAATATTCTATAACTGCACCTAAATCCTTACTCTTTTCTTCTAATTCTTCCATTATTTCATGTACTGAGTGCTCGCGTTCAGACCATGGTTTAAGGTTAATTAAACATGTTCCTGCGTTAGAACCGCGACCTTCCGTCATAATTTCATAACCAGATAAAGATGATACTGAGGCTACTCCTTCCGTTTCCTCGCACAATTGCTGTAGTTTTTTAGCTACTTCATTTGTACGTTCTAAAGTTGCTCCTGGTGGTGTTTGAATAATTGCATAAATAGTTCCTTGGTCTTCATTTGGGATAAATCCGGCAGGCAATATTTGATTCGTATAATAAATACCTCCACAAAACGCGATTAGTATTCCAAAGGTGATTACACGCCTATTTACTATGGTATTTAATACCCGAATGTAACGTCCTGTTAACTTATCAAACCTTCTATTAAACCAATCGATAAAACGGTTTATTGGAGATTTTTTTCTTGGTGTGTCATGATTGTTTTTAAAAATCATAGCACACAATACAGGTGTTAGTGTTAATGCTACTATTGCTGAAATAATAATAGATCCAGCCATTGTAATTGAAAATTGTCTATAGAAAACTCCTACAGGTCCTGTCATAAAAGATATTGGAACAAATACCGAAACCATTACTAAAGTAATTGCTATAATTGCTCCTCCTATTTCTCCTATTACTTCTGTTACTGCCTGATATGGAGTTATAGGCTTTTCTTCCATTTTAGCATGTACAGCTTCTACGACAACAATAGCATCATCTACCACAATACCAATAGCTAACACTAATGCGAATAATGTAATTAAGTTAATAGAAAGCCCAAATAACTGCATTATAAAAAATGCTCCAATTAAAGATACTGGTACAGCTATAATAGGAATTAATGTAGATCTCCAGTCTCCTAAAAATAAGAATACAACAATAGCAACTAAAATAAATGCATCTCTTAATGTATGAATTACTTGTTCTATAGAAGCATCTAAAAACTTAGATACATCGTAGCTAATTTTATAATCTACTCCTGGCGGAAGTGATTCTTTAAGCTCTTTTAGCTTTTCTTTTACTGTTGCTATTACCTCACTTGCATTACTTCCAAAGGTTTGTTTTAAAACAATAGAGGCTGAAGGGTCTCCATCTAAATTCGAATAAATATCAAAAAACTCACTACCAAGTTCAACACTGGCAATATCTCCAAGTTTTACTATTTCACCTTCTTCATTAGATTTAACAATGATATTTTTATACTGATCTGCTTCATTAAAGCGTCCTTCGTATGTGAGTACATATTCTAAGGATTGCGCTTTTTTACCAGAGCTTCTACCCAGTCGTCCTGGCCTAGCAATAAAACTCTGTTCTTCCATTGCTTTTAAAACTTCTTCTGCAGAAATATTATAAGCTCTCATTCGGTCTGGTTTTAACCAAACTCTCATTGCATACTTACGACTACCTAATATTTTGGCACTGGCAACACCATTAATACGTTGCAATTCTGGAATAATCTTCGTGTATGCATAATTGTAAAGGAACTTTTCATCATTGTTTTTATCTTTACTAAACAAGTTAACATACATCAACATACTCGGTTGTACGGGTGTAATAATAACTCCTTCTCGTTGTACCAGTGGTGGTAATAATGGCATTACCTGATCTACTCTTGTTTTTACACGAACTACAGCTTGATTTGGATCGGTTCCTGGTTCAAAAATAATTCTAATGGTTCCTTCTCCTGCACTTGTAGCATCGGAAGCAATATATCGCATTCCTTGTACTCCATTTATTGAAGTTTCTAAAGGAATTAATGTCGATTTCACCAATACATCTGCACTTGCTCCTGGATAGGCAATAAAGATATTTACCGTGGTTGGTGCAATTTGAGGAAATTGAGAAATCGGTAATTTTTTAATAGAAAGCATCCCTGTAAAAACAACAATAACAGAGATAACTATTGCCAATACTGGCCTTTTGATAAACATACCAAACATCTTGTTAATATTTTAAAGGTGAAACTATTCTGCGTACAGTTCTAGATTAGAAATCGCTTTCTTTGGCGCAATAAAATCGTAGCTAATATGCTCTCCTTCTTTTACCAATCGAATTCCGTCTAATACAAACTTATCAGATTGTTTAAGTCCTTTTTTAACAATGAATAAGTGTGGTAATTCTGCTTCTATTGTTATTTCTCTCTGATGTATTTCGTTATGTTCATCTACTACAAAAACAAACTTTTTATCTAATACTTCAAAAGTTGCTTTTTGTGGAATAATAAGTGCATTGTTAAAAGGTATTTTCATTAAAATGCTTCCTGTTTCTCCGTGTCTTAGGATTTTATCAGGATTTGGAAAAGTTGCTCTAAAAGCAATATTTCCAGTTTCATTATTAAACTCCCCTTCAATAACTTCTACAACACCTTTTTGGTTGAACTCGCGATTGTTTGCTAATAATAGACTTACTTCTTTTTTCTTGTCTTTTTCTCCATTCATTACGTAGTCTAAATATTCTACTTCTGGCACATTAAAATACACCCACATTTTGCTATTATCAGATAATGTGGTAAGCAGTTCTCCTTCATCTAACAAACTACCTTCTCGTACATGTAAATGATCCATAATACCGGCAAAAGGAGCTTTAATATTTGTAAAACCTAAATGTGTTTTTGCCATTGTAACTTCTGCTTTTGCTTTATCTAGTTTAGCTTTAGACATGGCTAGTTCATTAGGAGATACAATGTTACTTTCTGCTAATAATTTGGTGTTTTTATATTCTATAGAAGCTACATCTTCCTCAGCGTTTGCTTTTTGTAACTCTGCCTCGTATACATTGGGCATAATTTTAAACATCGCTTGTCCTTCTTTAACAAATTGCCCTTCGTCTACCCATATTTTTTGTAAATACCCTTTTTCTAAGGCTCTTAATTCAATATGACGAATAGCATGGATTTGACACACATAGTCTTTAGTGATTATAGTGTCCATTTTTATAGGACTTGTTACTTTAAATTTTATATGTTCTTTGTGGTGTTCTTTATGTGAATTGCAGCTTGTTAATAAGGTACAAGCCACTAGAAATAAAATCAATGATTTCATTATAAATTGTATGTATTTATTACTTAAATGATTAAAAAGAAATTCCAATAAAAGCAAACGGATTCTTGCTTTATTGAATAGGATAGTTAAGTAATGCACCAAGAAAGGCTATCCTTGCCTGTCTCGGTAATACAATCATAGTCTAAAAACCTGAAGTTCTAAGTACAAAGGAATTGTAGTAACAATATTCCTTTGTACTAAAAGATTATTTTTCTTTTGAGACTTTACTTTTAAAGAATCCGGAAATGATAGATAAAAAGTATGAAAAACAGTTGTATTAGAATTTAACTTAACAGTTTTATACTCTTCTTCTGAACTATCTTCTACCTCTTCTATTTCAATTTCAGCAAAAAATCGTTCCTGCTCTTTTTTATTGTGATGAACTACAGCCTCATCCTGAAAATCAGTTAATAAAGTTGTATGGTGATTATGTAAAGAAAAACTTGTTTTTACTGGAGATGCATATAACGTAGCTTGACTACCAGTAAATTGGAGTCCTACACTTAATAAAAGTGTTGAAAGTAAAATAATATAGCTATGTAGTTTGCTCATAGGTTATTGCAAAATTACTTGCCTAAAATTATATAAACAATAAAATTGGTTGTTTTTTGAGAGCCGCTGTATTTACTTGTATAAATACAACTAAACAAATCATAATCTGATTCTTACAAATTATTTTTTTTTATAAGCCTGTTTTAATTAACAACTCTTTTTATTAATTTTAAGTTTTTATTAAACAAAAAAATATGCTTGAAAAGAAAAAACTAGAAGATATCTTGTTTCTAGATATTGAAACTGTACCCCAACATGAATATTGGAAAACACTTCCAAAAGAAACACAACAATTATTTGAATTAAAAACTCAGTATCAACGGAAAGAAGAATTTACTGCTGAGGAATTTTATCACAAAGCAGGTATTTGGGCCGAGTTTGGTAAAATCATCTGTATTTCTGTGGGATATTTTATCGAGAAAGATCAGGAATATCAGTTACGTATTACTTCATTTGATAATGAAAGTGAATATCAATTATTGGTGGATTTTAAAAACTTACTGGATACACATTTCAACTTAAAAAAGCACTTGTTATGCGCTCATAACGGTAAAGAATTTGACTTTCCCTATATCGCACGTCGAATGGTTATTCATCAAATTCCGTTGCCAGAAAAGCTTAATTTATTTGGTAAAAAACCATGGGAAGTAGCACATTTAGATACCTTAGAGTTGTGGAAGTTTGGTGATTATAAACATTATACTTCTTTAAGTCTACTAACCCATATTTTAGGAGTTCCTTCACCTAAGCAAGATATTGATGGAAGCGAAGTTGCCAATGTATACTACAAAGAGCAAGATTTAGATAGAATTGTACGTTATTGTGAAAATGATACTATTGCTATTGCACAACTACTATTAAGGTTTAATAATTTACCTATTCTAAAAAATGAGAATATTGTTCGTGTTTAAAATTTATCAAATTTTCAACGATTAATGCACCATTGTGAAGGAAATATAAACTCTTCCCCACTTTTTTAAGTATCTTACAGGTCATTTTATAACTTCTACATACTTGTAAAAGTTGATAAAAAACCTTCAAACCATTTAAATCTGATTATAAGTTAATGAGCCAGCGTTATTTAGCAGCATTCGATCAAGGAACAACAAGTACACGAACGATTATTTTTGACGAAAAAGGACAAATTAAAGCTATTGCCCAAAAGGAATTAACACAACATTACCCACAATCTGGTTGGGTAGAACACAATCCTATAGATATTTATAACGATCAACTAGAAACTTTTACACAAGCAGTAAAAAAATCTGGTATTAGTCCATCACAAATCGCAGCAGTAGGTATTACCAATCAACGTGAAACTACTGTAGTTTGGGACAGAGTAACGGGAGAACCTATCCACAATGCTATTGTTTGGCTAGATAAGCGTACTACAGAAATTTGTGAAGACTTAAAAAATCGTGGACTTTCTAATTATGTTCAAGAACATACAGGATTGGTAATCGATTCGTATTTCTCTGCTACAAAGCTAAAATGGATTTTAGAAAATGTACCCGAAGCAAAAGAAAAGGCAGCTGCAGGAGAACTATGCTTTGGAACGATAGATTCTTGGTTGATTTATAAATTCACCAAACATCAAAAACATGTTACAGATCATACCAATGCTTCTCGTACCATGATTTATGATATTAAAAATTTATGTTGGGATGATACGCTTTTAAAAGCTTTAGATATTCCTACATCATTACTTCCAGAGGTACAGTCGTCTTCATCTCATTTTGGAGATATTGATTTTGAAGGTACTATAATTCCTATTTACGGAGTTGCCGGAGATCAACAAGCATCGTTATTTGGACAAGGTGGTTTTAAATCTGGAATTGCCAAAAACACCTATGGTACAGGATGTTTTATGTTGTTAAACACAGGAGAAGAACAGGTAATTTCTCAAAGTGGTTTGTTAACTACGTTAACCTGTAGTTTAGAATCTTCTCCAATTCATTATGCTTTAGAGGGAAGTATTTTTGTAGGTGGAGCGTCTATTCAATGGTTACGCGACCGAATGGAATTGATAGATAAAGCTTCAGATACAGAAGCTATTTGTGAAAGTATTCCTCCTTTAAAAGGTATTTATGTAGTTCCTGCTTTTGCTGGATTAGGAGCGCCTTATTGGGATGCCAAAGCAAAAGGAAGTATTTACGGAATGACTTTAGATACAGGTAGAAAAGAAATTATAAAAGCCACCGTAGAATCTTTAGCTTATCAAACCAAAGACGTAATTACTGCTATGATTAATGATAGCGGGAAAGAAATGATAACACTAAAAGTAGATGGAGGTGCCAGTGCTAACAACTACTTAATGCAATTTCAATCGGATGTTTTAAATGTTTCTGTAGATCGTCCTAAAATGATTGAAGTAACTGCTTTTGGAGCTGCTTTATTAGCAGGAATTAAAGCAGGAATTTGGACCAAAGATGCTATTGCTTCTATTAGAGAAGTAGATACGGTGTTTACACCAAAAATGAAACCTAAAGCCAGAAAGAGAAAATATAAAGGTTGGTTAAAATCCATTGAAAAAACGCAAACTTCTAAAAAGAAGAAAACCAAGCCTACTCCTATTCGTTTTTCGGTTTTAGATCGGGAAAAACAGCTTAAAAAAATGACTTCTAAAACCTTCGATTTAATTGTTATTGGAGGTGGAATTACAGGCGCTGGGATTGCTTTAGATGCTGCTTCTAGAGGTATGAATGTATGTTTAGTAGAAAAAAATGATTTTGCTTCTGGGACCAGTAATAAATCAACCAAGCTTATTCATGGTGGTTTACGTTATTTAAAACAATTAGAAATCGGATTGGTAAGAGAATCGGGTTCTGAGCGTGCTATTGTACATAAATTAGCACCACACCTAGTTATTCCAGAAAAGATGTTATTACCACTTATTGAAGGTGGAACCTATGGTAAAATGATGACTGCTATTGGTTTAAAAGTATACGATTTACTAGCTAATGTAGGTGGGGAAGACAGTCGTAGAATGTTAGACAAAAAAGCAACTTTAGAAAAAGAACCTTTACTAGATGAAACCATCACCTTAGGTAGTGGTTATTATGCTGAATATAGAACAGACGATGCACGATTGACCATAGAAATTTTGAAAAAAGCGGCTGAATTCGGTGCTACCATTGTGAATTATTGTGAAATGGAATCGTTTGAATATGATGAGGATGGCAAAATTGAAAGCGTTCATTGTGTTGATATTAATACTGGAAAATCATTGACTGCAAAAGCAAGAAACTACGTTTCTGCTGCTGGACCTTGGGTTGATTTATTAAGAGAGAAAGATGCTTCAATGAATCATAAGCATTTACATCTTACAAAAGGTGTTCATATTGTTTTTCCGCATGAAAAATTACCCGTAAAACAATCGGTGTATTTTGATGTTCCAGATGGAAGAATGGTGTTTGCCATTCCAAGAGGACGTTGTACATATGTAGGAACTACAGATACCAATTACAACGGAAGTCTTGATCGTGTAATAGCTACCAAAGAAGATGCAGAATACTTGCTTAATGCGGCAAATAATACCTTTCCAGACGTACATCTTACCATAGATGATATTGAATCAAATTGGGCTGGTTTACGCCCTTTAATTCATGAAGAAGAAAAAGATCCTTCAGAATTATCTAGAAAAGATGAAATTTTTCATTCTAAAAGCGGACTAATTTCTATTGCTGGTGGTAAACTAACTGGTTATAGAAAAATGGCACATCGTGTAATTGATGCCGTTTTAAAAACCATGGATGAAAAACGTCGAAATTCATTTAAAAAATCACAAACAGAACATATTTTATTAGTCAATCCGAGTTTACATTCTGTTGCTGAAGTAAATGAATACCAAGAAGAGCTTACGAAAGCATTAGCAAACTTAGGCATAGACGATCCGTATTATGCTTGGCATTTGTGTACAACTTATGGTAAAAAGGCTAACAAAATTTTGGAAAGAAGCGCCTTTTACAGAAGTGGAACCATGATACAACGTTTAGTAAGAGCTGAATTATGGTATTGCATTCAATTTGAAATGACAAATAGTTTAGCTGATTTCTTTGTGAGACGTACAGGAAGATTGTACTTCAATATAAATAGTATTTCTGAACATTTAGATATTGTATTAAAAGATTGTATTTCAATTTTAGAATGGGATAAAAAACGAGTAGCACAAGAAAAAGCATTGTTACATCAATTGCTTTCAGATGCTACAACGTATTATGATAAAGAGTTTTAGCATTTGTTTTGTAATTTTAAAAAGACACTAACTTTTTTACTATGACAGATACAAACCATCACGACGAACGCATTGCAAAAATGACTTTTGCATCTATATACCCACATTATGTTACTAAAGTGGAGAAAAAAGGTAGAACAATAGAAGAATTACATCAAGTAATTGAATGGTTGACTGGTTATGATGAGCAAAAAATACAAGAGCTTATCGAGCAAAAAGTTACTTTTGAAACTTTTTTTAAACATGCAACACTAAATCCAAACGCGCATCTTATAAAAGGTGTTATTTGTGGATATCGAGTAGAAGAAATTCAAAATACACTTACACAACAAGCTCGGTATTTAGATAAATTAATAGATGAATTAGCAAAAGGTCGTAAAGTGGAAAAGATTCTACGTACACCATAACTAAAATACATTACAAACGATAGTAAACTTAGGTTACAACATTACTTATCTGTAGGTATTGAATGTGCTATTAATACTTAGCACTTTTATAATATAAAAACTTACAGTCATGAAAAAAATATGTTTACTATCGTTCTTTTTTATAACTATCACCTCTTTTTCTCAAAATTTAACAACAAGTAGCGGAGCAATACTTAGTGCTAATACTGGCTATAACTCTGGATTTGTTGCCGATGTTGGTATTGGATTTGGTATTTTAGGAGCTGAAGTTTCTGAATATGGCTCTGGAATCGATTTTGGTAGAATTGTTCCAAACTTTCCTAATCAAGGACTGTTTTTATCTGCTGGTTATAAAGTTGCTTTTTTTGATGGATTATACCACGGTCCTAAAGCTAATGCTTCATTATTTTTTTCTGTGTTTCATATAGGATTAGACGCTGTTTATTTCTTAAATGAAGGTAATAATGGAAAACAAGCATTTATGTTAGAACCATCTTTAGGTTTTTCTTTATTCGGCTTTTTTAACTTAAAAGCGACATATAATGTTTCAGAAATTACAGACTTTTACCCCGCTAATTATTCAAAATGGGGAGTTTCTCTTGGGGTTAATATTCCTTTAAGTGAATAACAAAACCTTAATATTATTTTTTAGAAAAAAGTTTGTTATTAGATGTTTTAATGTTCAACAATTTCAAATAATTCAAAATAAAAACTAACAAAATTCTATTTTAAAAATAACTCATTATATCTTTAAAAGTAACTTTTATATACTAATTTTAGCCAGTGCAAAAAATTAGTACGTTTATAAAATGAGTAAAAAAGGAAATTTAAGAGAAGTCGCCAGTGTATTTTTTAAGTTAGGATGTATTGCTTTTGGTGGCCCTGCTGCTCATGTTGCCATGATGGAAGAAGAAATAGTACGTAAAAGAAAATGGATGGATAGACAACATTTTCTAGATCTTATGGGCGCAACTAATTTAATTCCAGGACCAAATTCTACAGAAATGACAATGCACTGTGGGCATGAACGTGCTGGTATGCCTGGATTATTTGTTGCAGGTGCTTGTTTTGTTTTTCCTGCGGTAGTTATTACTGGATTTTTCGCTTGGTTATATACAACTTACGGTCAATTACCTCAAGTTGCTCCTTTTATTTTTGGTATAAAACCCGCTGTACTAGCAATTATTACAGCAGCTATTGTAAAACTTGGTAAAAAAGCACTTAAGAGTTGGGAGTTAGGAATACTTGGATCGCTTGTACTTATTGTAAGTATTTTAGGTATAAATGAGGTTTTTGCATTATTAAGTGCTGGAGTTTTAGGCGCATTTTATTTCTATTCGAAAAATAGATTTTCTGGAAATTTAAAATCTCTCTTTCCATTAGTATTACTTCCAACATCTATAAAATCTGTTGCCAGTATTACATCCTTAAAAGTATTTTGGACCTTCTTAAAAGTTGGCGCTGTGTTATACGGTAGTGGATATGTTTTATTTGCGTATTTAGATGCAGAATTAGTTACCAGAGGTTGGTTAACCAGACAAGAATTAATAGATGCCATAGCTGTAGGTCAGTTTACTCCAGGTCCTGTATTATCAACTGCTACTTTTATTGGTTATCAATTAAACGGTTTTTGGGGTGCAGTTGCTGCTACACTTGGTATTTTCCTTCCTTCATTTTTATTTGTTCTAGTTTTAAATCCACTTGTTCCTAAAATGCGACAATCTAAGTTATTAGGTTATTTTTTAGACAGTGTAAACATTGCTGCAGTAGCTGTAATGATTGCTGTTTTATTTGAAATGGGAAAAGACACTCTTATCGATTGGAGAGCTATTGTAATTGCTCTTATCAGTTTTGGATTAACCTTTGGACTTAAAAAGGTAAATGCTATGTGGACCGTTTTAGGTGGTGCTATTTTAGGCTTCTTATTAAGTTTAGTGTAATTTCTATTTTACTTCTTCTTATAAAACTAACTTTTTTCTATTTTTAAGAAATTCCTTTTATGATTTTACTGTAACAAAACACTAACTGCATTGTCTTTACTTAAGAAATTATGCTTTAACACATGAGAAAATGTAGTTTTTTATTTGTGCTATTACTGCTAAGTAATATTAGTTTTGGCCAACAAACTCAATTCACAAAAGAACTAGAAAGTTTACAGCATTTCTTTTCTATTCCAGGTATGACGGCTGCTATAACTCAAAACAATAAACTTATTTACGAGCAACATTTTGGATATGCAGATCTTGAAACTAAAACTCTAGTCAATGCAAATACGATCTTTCCTGTTGCTTCTATAACCAAATTATTTACCGCTACATTAATAATGAAATTAGCTGCACAAGGAAAACTAGTACTTAACGATCCTATTTCTCTATACATTCCTAACTCAAAACTCGATAAGCAGATACAAATACAACATTTACTTTCGCATACCTCGCAAGGAACTATTGGAAAACAATTCTTTTACAGCGTACGCTTTAGTTTATTAACTCAAATTATAGAAAAAGCTACTGGTAAGCCTTTTAATGAAGTTATGAATTCAGAAATATTAACTCCTTTAAAGCTTACAAATACATTTCTTTTAAAAAATAAACAGCAATTAACACAGGCAAAAGAAACTATTGCAACTCCTTATGTGTTAGGTAACGGTGTTGAAAAAGGGTTTATAGACTACGGATATTCTACCTCTGCAGGTTTGGTTTCTAACACCAAAGATTTACTTCAGTTTTCAAAAGCTTTAGATCAAAATTCGATTCTTTCAACAGCTAGTAAAAACAAATTACTACAAGGAATTGATAACGATTTACCTTATGCTTTTGGAATTTTTAAACAACGTTATTTAGAAACAGATATTTTTTGGATCTACGGTCAATACGATTGTTATTCTAGTTTACTACTTAAAGTACCGTCAAAAAAGTTAACATTGGTTTTATTAGCCAACAATAATTTAATGAGCGATCCTGCAAGACTTATTATGGGCGATGTTACTTCTTCTTTATTTGCGATGAGTTTTTTAAAGAATTATGTTTTAAATTCTCCACAAACACCTCTTTTAGAAACTGCTGAAGAAGTATATACAAACAATGCCACCAATACTTCCTTCTATCGCAAAAAAGTATTAGCGCAAGCTTTGGCAAATTCTTTTATGGCGCGTTTTGATCTTAAACATTTCCAAACTAGCAAAGTATTGTTAGAAAAAACATTTGAAAAGCATCCCAATTATCTAGCATATACAGATATCAATCTGTTACACACATTGGTTTTCTTAAAAGACGTTGCTTTTTACAAAAAATTACCGCCTTTTACCCAATTCGATACGCAAATTGAACATATTGGAACAACACTTTTAAAAGAAACACCAAACGATCCGTATCTACATTCTTATATGGCAACTTTTTACGATCGTAATGGAAATCTTAAAAAAGCGAAACAACATTATAAAACCATTGTAACACTTCCTAATTTTTCATCAAACTGGTATACTAAAGACGCAGCTCAATGGTTAGAGGAACATCCTTAATTTATAAGAAATGCTTATGCTTCTCTAAGAACTTCCTATGGAAAAAAGCAGTTGTTTTATTGGTTTTTATAGAAATTGAAGCGTGATAAATCATATCAATTGCTAAAACCAAACACTATGAATTTAAATCAAATAACAGTGCCTTCTATAGACTTAACAAAGTCAATTCCTTTTTACGAAAAACTAGGATTAAAACTCATTGTAAAAGCTTTACCGCATTATGCGCGTTTTGAATGTCCGGATGGAAATGCTACTTTTTCTATTCATCAAACCGATGCTTTGCCTAAAGGTGAAGGTATTTATGTGTATTTTGAATGTGATGATTTAGACGAACGAGTAACTTCTTTAAAAGCAAATGGAATTCAGTTTGACCAAGAACCAACAGATCAATCTTGGTTATGGAGAGAAGCCAGATTAAAAGACCTAGATGGAAATCAACTAATTTTATTCTTTGCTGGCGAAAACCGATTGAATCCACCGTGGCGAATTGATTAAATTTATCATAACAAAATATTTCTTTAGCGTACACTGAGCTCTACCAAAGAATACATTTGAAGAAATTGAAATAATCTTCACCTAGAAAATAAAAACTGCTTATAAAAGTACAGCTTTGGTTTTGCAAGGGACTGAAGTCCCTTGGTTTAATAATGCTAATTAATAGTTTCTATTTTCTGCATTGCTCTTATACCTTCTTTTTCTTCAATTATACATTAAAATCTTCCTTTTAATCCATTTTTTCAGCATCCTGCTAGTATTTTATTGAATTTTGAAGAACAACCTTAAAAACACTTAAAAATGGAAACATTAACTCCTATTTCAAAAACTACCCATCAACCTGTAGTAGCTTCTTTACAAGAAATTCTTTCAGAAGATCCTAAAATGGCTGCTGCTTTAGTAGCATCGTTAAATATTGCAGTTGAGAAAGCTAAAAAAGATTTGAATTCAGATTTATACAATGCCATTAATAATGAATTTAAAGGAAACGGTTGGCCAACTACCATTTCGGCGTATTTAGATTATTTAGATTTATACGTACGTATGGTTCCTAATGAAAGTAACGATCCACAATATCCAGATGCTTGGAAAAGTAACGATCAAAAAAATGGATACAACCAAAAAGTATACGATTTATTATGCCAATCATATTGGTTGATAGATCAAAAGATTCCTGGATCGAATCTTACCATGCAAAGTTTTGAAAAGTTTGCCAATTGGTTGGTAGATTTTGCAAATGCTTGGGGAACGTTTTTAGATACCGAAGAATCGTTAACGAAAGAAAGTTTACACTCGTTTAAATACGATCGTATGTACAACTTCCCTTTGTATGCCGATAATGAACCTAATTGGAAAACGTTTAATGAGTTTTTCTACAGAGAATTTAATCATGCAAATCCAGAAACAGGTATTAGTCCTTTGCGTCCAATTATTGCACCAGACAATAATGAAGTAATTACCTCTCCTGCAGATTGTACTTACAAACAGTTTTACCCAATAGATGACAGCGGAAATGTAATTAGTATTACTACTGGAAAACCAACTAAGGTTTCTTTAAAAGGAACACATACTATTGGAACTGTAGATGAATTATTACAGGAAAGTGAGTATTCGAGTGATTTTTATGGAGGAACTTTTATTCACTACTTCTTAAGTCCGTTTGATTATCACCGTTTTCATACACCAGTAAGTGGAGAAATTTTAGAAATTATTCCTATTGAAGGGAATGTATATTTAAACGTAGAACTTAAAAAAGACGGACAATGGGATGCTCCTGATGGTGCAGGAGATGGTTACGAATTTACACAAGCCAGAGGTTTAGTAATTATAGATGCAGGTCCAGTAGTTGGAAAAGTGGCTGTTTTACCAATAGGAATGTGTCAAGTATCTGGTGTAGATATGTACACAGATTTACAAGGAAAAACAGTAGTAAAAGGACAAGAGTTTGGAAAGTTTAGATTTGGAGGTTCTGATATTATCATGTTATTCGAAAATCCACCTAAAGACTTGTACATGTATACCTACGATCCAGGACAAGTACCAGTTCATTTTCAATATGGTCAGCCTTCTGTATTATGGAAAAAATAAACTAACCATAAAAACTCATTTATAAAACGTCATTGCGAGTATTCCCAGAGGAGGCTCCTGAACTATGTTGAAGGAGTCGAAGGGAATGTGAAGCAATCTCTTTAATAAGTAAAAGATTAAAAGCACTTTCTAAGGAAGTGCTTTTTGCTTTTAATTTTTATTTTCTACATTTAAGAACCAAAAAGATAAAGAAATAGACCAGTCCCCCTGTTCCTTTCACTTTTTCTTAGAGAATTTATTAATTAACAATAAACTGTGTTTATGCAGCTAGTCTGGTAGTATATTCAATATAAAGGTCTATATACTCATAATTAACTGTAATTAAAAACGTGCATAATAAAAGACTGAAACTATTTGAAACAGAATCCAACGATATATAAGATTGAAAGTAGACATAATATAGATTCTATTGTTGACGGAATTTCTGCTCATTTATTAATGAACAAAAAACCTTCAATTATTAGAGACATTCAAGTTAATGAATATGACTCTAAATTAATTGTTATTCAATCAAGTGAAAAAGAATCTGAATGGGCAAGATTCTTTCCAAAAGAATACGTAAAAGGAATTGCTCTTGAATATCAAATTCCATCTATTTTAATTTTAGTTAATACGGAATCTGGAATTTTTACAGTTATTGGAGGTGCTTTTTACAAATATATTTTACCCTTTCTAGATACGTCCTATGGTCTAAACACGTATTCCAGAATAATGAACCCAATACAGGATGAAATAATTACAATAAAAACTAGAGGTGTAACTGGTTTGAGAGCAGGAATGTCTGAACAGTTTAAAGATAATTACAGACTAATGGACTATATTAAGTTTGGTAAAATTCCAACTGAACTTAAGATCAAACTTTCATCAGAAACGGCAGAACTTTATTTTAATCAATTTTTGTCAAATAGGTCGCCTAATATAATATTAAATATTTCTAGTGGCTTTAATCTTAACAAAAAACTCACTTTTCAAGAATTAGGTTTATTAATTGAAATCTTGGAATATATAGAAACGAAGAAAGCTGATGATTTTTTCAGTTCTTACAAAGAAATAACAGATAAAGACCTCATTTCAAACTCATTAAAACCTGCCATTATAAACGAACTCTTCAATAAGAGAAATAATATTTTGGAGAATAAAGTTTCAAATTTTGATATTTGTTACCCAAACAAAATAGAAGACTTCTACAGTGCAGATCAATATGCAATTAAACTGAAAGAGGATAAAAGAAAATTCAAAAAAATAAGTGAATTAAATGATAAAAGTGAAATTCTTAGAACTATTCTTCGCTACTTAAATGATGAAAATTTTGACCGAAATTTAAACAGTTTCGGCAGTAAAATATATAGTCTATATATTTATACTTATAAAAACCAGAATAAAAATCCAATTCTAAAAACTGCACTTATATATCATTTAAACACAGAGATAAATATCAAAGGTTTAGGGACTTTTATATATCTAGATTCCAAATGGTATAAACTACGAGAAATATTTATAAATGAAATGAATAAAAGGTGTTCAGAAATATTAAACGCTAATGATTTAAAAAATCAAATTCTGAACGAGGAATGGCAAAAAAAAGCTAGTGGAAAAAGGGAGAACGAAGGAACATATAATGATAAATATGATAAGAAAAATTATTTAGTTTTAGATACCATTTCACCAGATTCAATCGAATTAGCAGATATAGTTCATTTTAAAGGAAAAACACTTTATTTATGTCATGTGAAATATGGTTTTAGCACAGATATGAGAGAACTTTATAGTCAAGTTATTTCATCAGCTAGGAGGTTAAAAAATGACCTAAAAGATGAGAAAAACGACTATTTAAAAGCTGTCTATAAAAGTCTAAAATCAAAAAAGAAGAATAGAAACCTGAGCGAACAAAACTTTTTAGATTTATTCAAGACTGCCGAAAACATAAAATATGTGATGTGTATTACAAGCCACATAAAAAATAAACCTGTTCAAAAAGATATTAAAAAATATAAATCAAATATTGCTAAATTATCACTAATACAATGTTATACGGAAATGAGAACTGAATATTATGACTTATCATTTGAAGTAATTAAAAACGATTCTTGCTTTTCTTAAAAAAAAGAATTTTATATAAGGTTTTAATTTTTAAACTAAAAAAATAATTCTTGATAAACTCCTTTTGTAATATTAATTAAAAAGACAATGAAAAATATTTTAACATTAATTCTATTTACTTTAGTAACAATTCCTTCAATTTCTCAAAACTTATCACTTAAACAATTAATCACTGTTAGAAAAAAGAATATGGCAGAAGCTGAAGAGTATCTTACACTAAGAAATTGGAGCTTTATAAGTGCTGAATCAGCAACAACCGACAAATATGGAGGATTAAGTTTCGCATACAACAAATCTAAATTTAACGATAACGCTGAATCCTTTATATGGTTATATTTTTCAGATAGTGAAAACTATCCTAACAGACTAAGTATTCAAATACATAAAAAAGAAAAGTATAATGAATATATAACCCAAATTAAAAAATGGGGAGGAAAAATATATGATTCTTACATAGAAGATGATGTCTTTTTCAAAGTTTATCAAGGTTCAACAATAACCTATATAATTAGTACATCAACTCAAAAAGACGACTTCTCTTCAAGTAGTACAATTTATAGCTTTTTCATATTAGAAAATGATGACTTTAAACACACTAAACATAATAGAAAAGAAAGTAAACAATAACACTTATCATTCAGAAATGCTTACCAAATAAACTCTGATATGACTTAATCTTTCTACCCCTCCATCTTCATAGACAACTCAAACCAACGTTCTTCTTTGGTTTCTAGGTCTTCTATGATTTGTTGTAACTCTACAGATTTATCATTAATATCTTCAGAAGCAATGCTTCCATTGGCAAACTGCACTTCTATCTCGTTTTTCTTCTTTTGTAATTTTTCAATATCAATTTCCAACACACCAAACTCTCGCTTCTCATTATAACTTAATTTTCCTTTTTGAGGTGTTTTTTCGCGTTTTACAGCTTCTTTCTTCTCAACTTTAGGTTCTGGTGCTTTAGAATCTTCATACGCTCTAAAATCGGAGTAATTCCCTGGAAAATTCTCTACCACACCATTTCCTCTAAATACAAATAAAGAATCTACAATTTTATCCATAAAATAACGGTCGTGCGATACTACAATTAAGTTTCCTGGATAATCCAACAAGAAGTTTTCTAAGACATTTAAGGTAACTACATCTAAATCGTTTGTAGGCTCATCCAGAATTAAGAAGTTTGGATTCTGAATTAACACTGCGCACAAGTACAAACGCTTCTGCTCTCCTCCACTTAATTTCTCTACAAAATCATACTGTTTTTTTCTATCGAATAAAAAACGTTCTAATAACTGCGCTGCAGAAATTCTTCTTCCTTTGGTTAATGGAATTTCTTCCCCAAATTCTTTAATTACCTCAATTACTTTCTGCCCTTCTTTAATCTTAATTCCTTTTTGGGTGTAATACCCAAACTTTACGGTTTCACCAACTACAATTTTTCCGCCATCTACAGGGATTTGACCTGTCAATAAATTTAAGAACGACGATTTTCCAGTTCCGTTTTTTCCAATAACTCCAATACGTTCTCCTTTCTTAAACACATATTCAAAACCATCTAGAATTACTTTATCATCAAAGGATTTTTTCAGTTTGTGTAATTCTACAATCTTACTTCCCAAACGCTCCATGTTAATTTCTAACTGCACTTCATGTTCTTGTCGGCGCTGGTGTGCTTTTGATTTTATTTCGAAGAAATCATCAATTCTAGATTTTGACTTTGTGGTACGTGCTTTTGGTTGACGACGCATCCAGTCTAATTCTTTTTTATATAAGCTTTTTGCTTTGCTTAAATTAACAGCTTCTAATGCTTTTCGCTCTTCTTTATTTTGAAGATAATACGAATAGTTTCCTTTGTATTTATATAACTGTCCATTATCTAATTCAATAATCTCATTACACACTCTTTCTAAAAAGTAACGATCGTGCGTTACCATAAACAAAGTAATTTTTTCCTTAGCAAAAAAGGCTTCTAACCACTCAATCATTTCTAAATCTAAATGGTTGGTAGGCTCATCTAGAATTAATAAATCAGGTTTATTTATTAGAATAATTGCTAAGGCCAAACGTTTACGTTGTCCTCCAGAAAGTGTTCCTACTTTTTGCTGCAAGTTATCTAGCTTTAGCTTCGATAAAATCTGCTTGTATTGCGTTTCAAAATCCCAAGCATTGTGTTGCTCCATTAACTCAAAAGCCTTTTGATACGCTTCTGTATCGTCTGGATTTTGTAAAGCTTCTTCATATTGCTGTACTATAGGAAGAATTTTATTTTCTGTGGCAAAAATTGTTTCTTCAATAGTCTTATCTATATCAAAATTATGATCTTGAGATAAATAAGCAATATGCAATCCCTTTCTACTCACTACCTGTCCAGAATCTGGTGTATCCTTTCCAGCAACAATATTTAAAATAGAGGTTTTTCCACTCCCATTTTTAGCTACAAAAGCAATCTTCTGATCTTTATTAATTCCAAAAGACAAGTCTTCAAATAAAACTCTTTCTCCGTATGCTTTCGATATATTTTCAACTGTAAGGTAATTCATTGATACTAGTGGGTATTTTAAAAAGAAAACAAAGGTACTAATTTTAATAGCCAGTAAAACTGCATCTTTATATAATAAAAAAACCCAAGCATAAAGCTTGGGTTAGAATTGGTTTGTGAAAAATTGAAGGGTTTTTATCTTTTAACCAATTTAGTTTTTAATAAGTTTAGCTTTGAACGCTTTTTGTCCGTCGTTAACCTCTAGAACATACATTCCAAAGTTTAAGTTCGAAATATCAATTCTTTGGTTGCTAAATGCACCTCTTTGAACTGTTTGACCAATAGTATTTATGATTCTATAAGAAGATAATACTACATCTTTGTCGTCTAATCTAACCTCAACAAAACTAGATGCTGGGTTTGGATATGTAACTACAGATAATGCATCTTCGTTTCCTAATTGAATAAGATTGTTTGAATCATTAAATGTTGTATATAAAGATGAACTAGATGCAGACGCTACAATATTAATTGTATAATCTTCTACTTCTCCATCATCAAATGTTTCACAAGCAGTTTGGTTTGCATTGTACTTCATAGATACACGCATTCTTGTGTTACCTAATACAGCATCTGCTGGTACTATAACTGTATCATCAGTTAAGTCTCCTGCACTAGAAGAAGATCCAGATGTTACTCTTTCGCTATCTTCAAATACTCCATTTTGGTTGAAATCAATCCAAACACCCCAGAACTCAGTATAAGCAGTACTAGCAAATCCAGCACTAATGATAATTGAATTCGTTGTTCCTCTAGCTAATGTACCAACTTGTGAAGTAAAGTCTGAATATCCTGAACCTGCACCAGTTACATTATTAATTCCACCGATTACAACTTTATCAATCCACTCAAATTGAGTTCTTTGTCCTGTAGAATTACA
This sequence comes from Tenacibaculum amylolyticum, assembly GCF_964511145.1. Lineage (NCBI taxonomy): Bacteria > Pseudomonadati > Bacteroidota > Flavobacteriia > Flavobacteriales > Flavobacteriaceae > Tenacibaculum > Tenacibaculum amylolyticum. The sequence continues at coordinate 29,012 of NZ_CAZEFZ010000011.1, read as the reverse complement.
GTACGTTAATTGGTTGCTAGATGTAGTAAATGTTACAGAACCTGCAGCAGATTCATTATCAGCAGCATCTTTTGCTCTTACTGAGAATGTGTAAGAAGTTGCAGCTGTTAAACCTGTAGCATTATAAGAAGTACCTGTTACCGTAGCAACTTTTGTAGCTCCTCTATATACATCGTAACCAGTTACACCTACGTTATCTGTAGAAGCATTCCAACCAATAGTTGCAGAAGTTTGATCTACGTTAGACGCTTGTACGTTTCCTGGTGTAGAAGGTGCTTGCGTATCAGATCCTGCATTTACAGCAGTTACTTCAATATCATCAATAGCTAAATCACTTCTCCATCCATTACCTGTTGTACCAACAAGTCTTAATTTAATTGTAGATCCTAAATAGCTATTTAAACTTACTGATTCATTATTCCATTGATTACCTTGGTTACCAGATTTTGTGAATACATCTGTCCAAGTACCTCCGTCATTTGTAGAAACTTGTGCTTTTAAAGTTCCCATATTTGTACCATTCATATGGCTCTTGAATGTGAACGTTGCTGAAGATTTACCAGATAAATCAAAACATCCACTTTCTAAAATTGCTGTTGCATTGTTTCCAATTTGCCCTGCGCTATTATTTGTAGAAGCCTCTAAGAACATATAGAAAGAACCGTCTGCTCCTGAGCTAGGTCCAGTACCAGATGAAGGTGTTCCTCCACTATCTCTTACCCAATCTCCATCATCTCCACTAACTTGTGTCCATCCATCATTAGATTCAAAGCTTTCACTATATGGTAATGATGCACATGCAGCTGGTGCAGCAGTTGTAAATGTAACTGTAGAGCTATAAGAAGAATTTGTTCCGTCTGGACACTTACTACGAACTTGTACTTGGTATTGTGTACCAGCTGTTAATCCAGATAAAGTAGCTGTGTTAGAAGACGCAGCATTTACTGTCCAAGAAGAAGTTCCTGCTTGACGGTGTCTAACATCATATGTAGTTCCTGAAACTGCAGTCCATGAAACAGTAGCTCCTGTTTGAGAAACTCCTGAAGTAGAAACTCCAGTTGGAGTTGTAGCGTTACAAACTGGTGCGTTACCTGTAATACCTGTAACAATTAAAGAGAAGTTTTGGCTTCCACCTACTAAACTACCTTTGTTTGTAACTGTAATTGTATATGTTCCTGATGCATTTGCTACATCAATTCTTTCGTAAGGATCTACATCATTATCTCTCTGTGCACTTGTAGTTGGCCCAGTTAATTCATATGGTAAATAAGTAGTTCCAGCTTTAGAAACTCTAATATCTAAGTCGTTTACTAATACTTTAGCTGAAGAAGCTGAAGTAATAGCTGTACCTGGTCTATCAGTCCAAGAAATAGAAGCTAATAATGGGTTAGTTCCATCAGAGTTTACTGTAATTGTATATGTTTGACCAGAAGTTAATGTTAACTCTTCAATTTTAGATTGGTTTCCATTGTTAGTGATTGTTTCAGCAGCTTTTTTAGCATTTAATAATCCCCAACCAAAAACAGCATCTGGTCCAGCAGCTCCTGCATCGTCTGCAGTATGTAAAGCGATACCTTTTAAAGTAGCAGCTCTCATAAAGCTTCCGTTAATATTATTGTGGTGTTGTTGTAATAATAATAAAGAACCTGTTACGTTTGGAGATGCCATAGATGTACCAGTAATACTAGCGTAATCATCTGTAATATTTCCATCTGCGTTGTTAGTTCCAGCTACTGCATCATAACTAGGCCAGTGGAAACTTGAATATACATTTGTACCGTTACCAGTAATATCTGGCTTAATACGCATATCATCTGTTGGTCCTTCACTACTACTAGCGTTAATAGATACAGAAACTAAGTTTCCATTTGCATCAATATTTGCATCCTGTGCATTTGCAACTACTAAGTTATTTTTAGAAGTAGAATGTCCAGTTAATTTATCCCATCCAGATCCACTGTTAGGATTATTATTTGCAGTGTTATCATTACCATCGTTACCCGCAGCAACTACCATTAAGTAGTTTGGTGCATTAAACATGATTTCATCCCATGCACGAGATTCGTCAATATATCCTCCAAAATAATATTGTGGTATTTGTACTTGTCCAAATCTATTTCTTACAGCAAAACCATATGAGTGATTTGAAACTAACATTCCGTTACTAACTTGACCTGTTGCTTCTGACTTATCGTTAGTCCAGTCATGACCTACAGCAGAAGCGTATGGTGCCATACCTTTTGCATTTGCGTCAAAACCTGAAGCCATAATTGTTCCTGTAACGTGCTCTGCGTGGAAATTACGTGTATTGGTTCCATCCCCAATAGAGAACCTGTTATTTCCTCCGCTTCCATCGTATTCTTGGTGAGCTGGATTTGCAACTCCACCATCCCATACGTAAGCAGTCATTCCTTGCCCCATTAAGTTTAATCCTAATGAACCTCCAGAATTTAAATGATCTGTTCTTGTTGATTTTGCGGCAGCCACATTAAATGTAGTGTAGTAAATAGGTTTTCCGTCTACTACTTTTTGTAGTTCCATAAACCTACCGTCCTTCATTTTAATAGTTGTTTCCCAACCATTTTGTTTCGCTAATCTTAGAGCTCTTTTTCTGTCAGAGTCTTCCTTAGTCTTTAAAGTTTTTTGAACTGTTTGAAGCTTTACTAAATCGTATTTACTACGAATTTGATCTGCTTCTTTTTTGCTTTGTGCTCCAACGTTATAGGTCAAAGCCAAGAAAGCAGCTGAAAAGAACAGCTTTCCAAAGTAATTGTTTCTCATTGTGAAGGGTTATTTGGGTTAATAAAATTAAAAGCCGATTTACATTAAAAAATGTTAAAACAAACCTTAAAATTTTGTTAATAATCGGCCAAATATAGCTTTTTTTCTAATTAATCAAAAAAAAAATTGATTTTTTGACATTTTTATTAAGTTACTTTATATTAGTTTTTTATAATTCATAATTAAAAACTCCTTTATGCTAAAAATAAAAGACTTATCTATTTTTTTTAAAAATAGACCAATTGTAAAAAATGTATCTTTTGACATTAATCCTACTAAAACAGTAGGTTTGGTAGGGGAGAGTGGTAGTGGAAAATCTATAACTTCTCTTAGTATAATGGGATTACTACCTAAAGATGCAACTGTAACAGGAAGCATAAAATTTGACGATTTTTCTCTTGTAAATTTTTCTGAAAAAAATTTTTTAAAAATTCGTGGAAAACTCATTTCTATGATTTTTCAGGAACCTATGACTTCTTTAAATCCGAGTTTAACTTGTGGCTATCAAGTATCTGAAGTTTTTAAAAAAGACACTAATTTATCTAACTCTGAAATTAAAAAAGAAGTACTTGCTTTGTTCGAACAAGTAAAGCTTCCAAACCCTGAAAGAATTTTTAAAGCTTATCCGCATGAATTAAGTGGTGGACAAAAGCAACGTATTATGATTGCTATGGCAATTGCTCATAAACCCAAACTACTTATTGCCGATGAACCTACCACTGCATTAGATGTAACCGTTCAAAAAGAAATCATACAACTTTTAAAAGAATTACAGGAAACTAACAAAATGAGTATCCTTTTTATTTCTCATGATTTAAATTTAGTTTCAGAAATTGCAGATGATCTTATTGTAATGCAAAAAGGTGAAATTGTAGAGCAAGGAAAAGCATCTGATGTCTTTTTAAATCCACAAAACAATTATACCAAAGCACTTATAAATTCAAAACCAAGTACTCAACAACGATTAAAAAAACTCCCTACTGTTGCTGATTTTCTAAACAATTCACTTGATTTAACTGTATACAAAACAGCTGAAAGAAAAGAATATCATGAAAAGATATATGGTAAACCTCCTTTATTAGAAATTAAAAATTTACATAAAGAGTTTGTTTCAAAAAAGTTTTTCTTTTCATCTTCAAATGTAGTAAAAGCAGTACATGATGTTTCATTTGCTATTTATGAAGGTGAAACATTAGGACTTGTAGGGGAATCTGGCTGTGGTAAAACAACCTTAGGAAGAACTATTTTACAATTAGAAAAAGCTACTTCTGGTCAAATATTCTACCAAGGTAGAGATATTACTCAGTTAAAAAGAAGAGAATTAAAACGACTACGAAAAGATATACAAATTATTTTTCAAGATCCTTTTTCTTCTTTAAACCCAAGAATTCCTGTAGGGGAAGCCATTATGGAACCTATGAAAGTACATGGAATTTTTTCTTCCCGAAAAGAGCGAAAAGCCTATGTATTAGATATTTTAGATAAAGTAGGATTAGAACCACAACACTTTTATCATTTACCTCATCAATTTTCTGGCGGACAAAGACAGCGTGTAGGAATTGCACGTACAATTGCATTGCAACCTAAATTTATTATCTGCGACGAGTCTGTATCTGCTTTAGATGTTTCTGTACAAGCTCAAGTATTAAATTTATTGAATGATTTAAAGGAAATGTATGGATTTACTTATCTATTTATCTCTCACGATTTATCTGTAGTAAAATACATGTCAGATAAAGTAGTTGTAATGAATAAAGGTACAATAGAAGAAGTTGCTGAAGCAGATGCTTTATATGCTACTCCAAAAAGCTCATATACAAGGACATTAATTAACGCAATTCCAAAAGATATTTAACTTTTTTCTATAGCTTAATTAGTAGTATATTGCGTTACTAAAAATTTAAAGGAAAATTAATGAAAATTATTGTACCTATGGCAGGTGTTGGTTCTCGTTTGAGACCACATACATTAACTACTCCAAAACCATTAACTGTAATTGCAGGAAAAACAATAGTACAACGCTTAGTAGAAGATATTAGTAAGGTAATTGACGAAAAGATTGAAGAAATAGCATTTATTATTGGTCCTGCGAAAAAAGGATTTCCTTCAGATACCAAGGATAAATTAATGACAATTGCAGATAGTTTAGGTGCAAAAGGTTCTGTATATGTACAAGAAGAAGCATTAGGTACTGCACATGCTATTTATGCAGCTAAAGAATCTCTTAGCGGACCTTGTGTTGTAGCGTATGCAGATACACTTTTTAAAGCTGACTTTACGTTAGATACTAATGCAGATGGTGCTATTTGGGTAAAACAAGTAGAAGATCCAAGTGCTTTTGGTGTTATAAAACTAGAAGATGGATTTATTACTGATTTTATTGAAAAACCAAAAGATTTTGTTTCTGATTTAGCCATTATTGGTATTTATTACTTTAAAGATGGTAATAAATTAAGAGAGGAAATTCAATATTTAATTGATAATGATTTGAAAGAAAACAATGAATATCAATTAACAAATGTGTTAGAATCTTTAAAACAACAAGGAGCGAAATTTATTCCCGGAAAAGTGGATGCTTGGATGGATTGTGGTAAAAAAGATCCAACAGTAGATACAAATAAACAGGTTTTAGGTTTTGAAGCTGCAGATGGAAATAATTTAGTTTCTGATGATGTTATCTTAGAAAACTCAGAGATTATTCAGCCTTGTTATATTGGAAAAAATGTCGTTTTAAAGAACGCTAAAATTGGTCCTTACGTATCTATAGGTGAAAATAGTGTTGTAGAAAATGCAACAATAACTAATTCTCTTATACAAACTAATGTAGAAATTACTAATGCAAATTTTGATAATGCTATGATTGGTAATTTTGCTAAATTTAATGGAGAATTTACATCAATAAGTATCGGTGATTATACAGAACTTACATAACATATTACATTTTAAAAAGTTAGAAGCATTTCGCGCAATATTTTTATTGTGTTTTATGTTTCTAACTTTTTCTTCTTATGCGCAAGACAGTATTGTATTAGAATCTAGTATTAGCGAGAAAAAACAAATCAATTTTGAGCAATATTTCTTTGATGCAATTACTCAAAAAGCCATCTACAACTATCAAAAAGCAATTGATTATTTAGAGGAATGTAATGCTATTATCCCTGATAATAAAGCGGTATTGTTTGAGTTATCTAAAAACTACTATTTCCTAAACAAGCTTCCAGAAGCTATAATTTATGGAAACAAAGCCTTAGAATTAGAAGCAAATAATGTTTGGATTTTAGAACACCTTGTAAACGTATATAAGAAAAGTAGAAATTTTGAAGCTGCTATTGCTATACAACAAAAATTAGGAGAGCGTTTTCCTAAGAAAAAACGACCACTTGTGTATCTGCATTTGCAAAATAACGATCGAAATTCTGCTAAAAAAGTATTAGAAGAATTAGCAACAGCTAAGCTTTTAAACTCCAGATTGCGCTCTTTAAGAACTAAAATACTCCGTATAGGAACACCAACTCCTCCGAAAAAACTAACTACTAGCAAAACTACTGTTCGAAATAATTTAGAAGAACGTTTTGAAAAAGAAAAATCGTTTACAAATCTTTCAGATTTACTCGTAAAATTAGATAAAGACGGTAACAATAGTTTATTAGGGTATAGCGAACAAGGAATTTCTTTATTCCCAGCGCAACCTTTTGTGTATTTAATGAATGGTAAAGCGTTAAATAAAAACAAACAATTCAAAAAAGCTATTGAAAGTTTACAAAATGGTATTGATTTTGTGATTGATGATCAACAATTAGAGAACCATTTTTACAACGAATTAGTAAAGGCATATAAAGCCTTAGGTGATACAAAAAATGTAAATAAGTATCAGAAAAAAATTAAGTAGTTCATGAAATTTTATAAGTATCTCATTATTTTCTTTCTAGCACTAGGTGCTTGTAAGTCTTCTAAGAATATAACAGATAATACTGCTGTTATTAAAGACATGTCGGCTAGAAAAATTGTTAGAAAGCATACAGCTGTTAAAACTCCTAAAACAGTAGAGGCTAAGTTAAAAGTAAATTACAAAGACAGTAAAGAGAGCTTAGGTTTTTCTGTAAAAATGAAAATGAAAAAAGACGAAGTAATTTGGCTAAAAGGAACAAAAATAATTACCATTTTTAAAGCTAAAATTACACCAACGAAAGTCAGTTTTTATTCTCCTTATAAAAAGAATTATTTTGAAGGCGATTTTTCTATGTTAACAAAATTGTTAGGCGTAGAGATTGATTTTTACCAACTTCAAAATATGTTACTAGGACAAACACTTTTTAACGTTAAAAAGAAAAAACAAACCGTTGAAATTGTAGAGAATTCTTATCAACTTTCTCCTAAAAAACAACGTGCACTTTTTGATATTTTTTATCATATTAATCCTGCACATTTCAAACTTAAAAAACAATACTTAGTAAACGGTTTAAAAAATCAGCGATTAGATATTAACTATTCTGATTATCTTGAAAAAGATGCCTACTTATTCCCTGAGAATATAAGTATTAAAGCCAAGGAACAAAATAAATTTACTAATATTGACTTAAGCATTCGTTCTATTGCTTTTGATAAAACATTGAGTTTTCCATTTAAAATTCCTTCGGGATATAAAGAAATTGAATTATAGTGAAACAGCTTTTTTACATATCATTGTTAAGTTTTCTCTTTTTAGGTGTATCTGTAGATGGTCAGAACAGAAAACAGCTTGAAAAACGCCGTAAAAAGCTTAATAGCGAGATTAAAAAAATTAACAACTTACTTTTTAAAACGAATAAGGAAAAAACAAATGCTTTAGATGATTTAAAAGATCTAAGTCAGAAAATTACCGTTCGTGAACGCTTAATAGAAACCATTGAATTAGAAAACGAAGAGCTTAGCAAAGAAATTAAGCAAAACGAAAAGATAATCTCTAAAAACAATGCAGAGTTGGCTAAAATGAAAGCAGACTATGCAGAAATGGTCTTTAAATCTTACAAGAGTAAATCACAGGAAAGTAAAACCATGTTTTTACTCTCTTCAGAAAACTTTTTACAAGCCTATAAAAGAATTAAATATATAGAGCAATACAAAAAGTTTCGAAAGAAACAAGGCGAACGTGTTATTGCCAAAACAAAACAAATTGAACTTCTTAATGACTCTCTAACAAAGAAAAAGAATCAGAAAAAGGTGTTGATCAACACAGAAAAGAGTCAGAAGAAAAAAATTGAAAACGAAAAAGAAGAACAAGAAAACTTAGTTTCGAAAATTAAAAAACAAGAAAGTAAGTATAAGCGACAACTACAGAAGAAAATAAGAGAAGAGAAAGCTGTTGCTAAAAAGATTGATAAAAGTATTAGAGATGCCATTGCTAAAGCCAACAAAGGGAAAAAAGGAAAGGCAAAGAAAGGTGAGCTTTTACTTAACAAAGCAGAAAAAGCATTAAAAGCTAATTTCGAGCAAAATAAAGGAGATTTACCTTGGCCTTTAGATGGTGTAATTACACGTAGATTTGGTAAACAACCACATCCAACGTTTAAGTCTATTACCTTAAACAATCCTGGAATTCATATTAGAGGAAAGCAGGGGAGTGTTGCCAAAAGTATTTTTAACGGTAAAGTAATGAATGTTTTTAAGGCTGAAAAAGGAACCAGAACTGTTATGGTACAGCACGGAGATTATATTGCTACCTATTCTAACCTTAGAAACGTATCTGTTAAAAAAGGCCAGAATATAAAAACTGGAACCACCTTAGGAAAGGTATTTACAGATAGAATTACAGGAAAAACAGATCTTGTTTTTCTACTTTATAAAAACAGAAAACAACTAAATCCATCGCACTGGATAAGAACAAACTAAATGAATAGAGCTTCAAATTTTGTTATTATAACTACAGCTTTAATAGCTGTTCTTGTTATTGGAAAAGGAATTTTAATTCCTTTTATTTTTGCCGTAATCTTTTGGTTTTTTACCAGAGAAATTCGAAAAGGAATTTATAAAGTTCCTTTTGCTAAACGTTTTATTCCTAAATGGTTGAGTAGCATTATTGTATTCTCAATTATTATTTTAGCTTTTGGCTTTGTATCAGAAATCATCACTAATAGTGTTACTAACGTTACTACTTCGTATAGTAAATACGAACCCAACGTAGAAAAAATAATTACGGAACTTGGAAATTATTTAAATCTAGATATCATAAAATCTATTAAATCTCTCGTAGGTGACTTTAATTATGGATCAGTTTTAGGAGATGTTGCCAATGGTGTAAGTGGTTTATTAGGAGATACTTTTATGATTGTTATTTATGCCTTGTTCTTGTTTTTAGAAGAACGAAGTTTTATAAAGAAACTATACATGATTATAAGTCGTGGTGGTAATTACGAGGGTATAAAAACAATGCTAGATAAAATAGAAGATTCTATCTCAAACTACTTACGTTTAAAAACGTATGTAAGTTTACTAACCGGTGTTTTAAGTTATTTTGTACTGCTTTCTGTAGGAGTAGATAGTGCTCCTTTCTGGGCATTTTTAATCTTTTTATTAAATTACATTCCAACCGTAGGTTCTTTAGTAGGAACTTTATTTCCAGCCATTTTTAGCTTATTACAATTTGGTGAGTTTACACCATTTTTAATTATTGTTATCGCAGTAGGAGCTATTCAAGTAGTTGTAGGAAACTTCTTAGAGCCTAGGTTATTTGGTAAATCTTTAAATTTAAGCCCGTTAGTTACCATTTTAGCTTTAGCAGTTTGGGGTAAAATATGGGGAATTACAGGAATGGTATTATCAGTTCCTATAACAGTAATTATGATTATTGTTTTCTCTCAATTTGAAAAAACACGTTCTATTGCTATAATGCTCTCCGAAAATGGCGATATAGATGAGATTAAAACGAACGAAAGCTCGTAAATAACAAATGATATTAAATTATAAAAAAAGCCTTGTAAATTGTGTTTACAAGGCTTTTTAAGTAGTATATAATCTTCTTATGTAATTTTATATTAATTAAGACACAAATAAAGCTTTTAATTCTGTTGCTTCCGCTGGTTTCATTTTACCTGCTAAAACTAAACTTAATTGTTTTCTACGCAGTGCACCATCGTAACGTTCTTTTTCTAAATCTGTTTCTGGCTCTATTTGAGGAATTGGTACAGGCTTTCCTGTTTCATCTACTGCAACAAACGTATAAATTCCTTCGTTTACCTTCGTTTTTTCACCCGATTGGCGATCTTCTATCCAAACATCTACAAATACCTCCATAGACGATCTAAAAGACCTAGAAACCTTCGCTTCTAACGTAACAACACTTCCTACTGGAACAGATTTTGTAAATGCCACATGATTTACAGAAGCGGTTACCACAATTCTACGAGAATGTCTTCTAGCTGCAATACTACAAGCACGGTCCATTCTTGCTAACAATTCTCCTCCAAAAAGATTGTCTAAATAATTTGTTTCTCCAGGTAAAACTAAATCAGTAAGTGTAGTTAATGACTCTTTAGGTGTCTTAGCTCTCATGTATTAAAATTTGATGCAAAGATAGGCAATGCCCTTTAAAGAGTTTCAACCTTAAATTAAGAAATAATAAATGATTTTTGGTTTATTTAACCAAGATCCAAGCGTCTTCAGATACCTCTTCACGAACAGATATTAATGCATCTTCTGCAGCTTCTTTTGTTTCGTAGCTACCCACTGAAACTTGCGTTAATCCCCAATCGTTTTTACCAATAATTTTAGCATCAAATCCTTTATCTTGAAGCTCTTCTATTTTTTTATTAGCGTTTTTTACTAATTGGAAAGCTCCAGCAATGATGTAAATATGGTTTGTGTTTTTCTTAGCTACATCTAAGTTCACTGTAGGTAATTGATCGTCTATTACAAAAGTTGCTTTCTGAATCTTTTGCTCTAAAGCATTTTGCTCATTAGCAAGCTCTTCCATTTGAATATTTTGGCTGTACTTGTTTGCGCCAACAAAACCTGCAATTAATACTGCAGCAGCGGCCGCGTATTTTATAAGTACTGAATTCCTTGATTTTGAAGTTGTAATAACCTCTTCTTCAACAACTGGATTCAATGGTTTTACTTGTTCTTTGTATCGCTCTATTGTAGATAAGTTATCTACAGGAGCTAAACCAAAAGAAGCAATATCAAAATTCACTTTCTTATTCGGTTCAAAAGTAAATTGCTTTTCATCGTTAAGAGCAATACTTCCAACATTATCTATATGCAAACTTTGTGTTTCTAATAATTGCTTCCATTCAGCAACAATTTTAGCAACTTTTTCGTTTGCCTCATTAAAAGATAACTTTTCTACTGAAGCTACATGATTTACTAATAATCCATCATTATGAGTTAATTGTGCATTAAAAGAGATTTGTTTAGACGGTGGGTATATTACACTGTCTTCAATTTTAGCGCCAATTTTATTTGTAACGAATCCTCCAAAGTTAGGAACGATTACACAATCATAACGATATAATAAATCTTGTATATAGCTTTTCAATATCATAATTACAAAGTTAGCTTTTTTGTTTGTCTTTACCAAGTTTGTTGGGGCGCGAATTAACGAAAAAAATTGTATTTTAGGAACTGCTATTAAAATTAAAAAAATGCTAGAAGAAGAATTATTTGCAATTTTACGATTGCAAGCCACTCCTAAAATTGGTACTATTATTACCAAAAAATTAATTCAAATTATTGGTTCTGCGGAACAAATATTCCGTGAGAAAAAATCTTCCTTATTAAAAATTGATGGAATAGGAGAGTTGCTTGCTCAACAAATTGTAAGTACAAAAAATTTAAAAAAAATTGAGAAAGAACATTCATATGTACTCGAAAATGGTGTTCAATACTCTTATTTTTTAGATGAAAACTATCCTAAAAATCTACAAAATTGTATTGACGGCCCTGTTATTTTCTTCCACGATGGTCAAATGAATTGGCAACATCAAAAAATCATTTCAATTGTTGGTACACGGAATATTACGAATTATGGACGCGCTTTTTGTAATCAGTTAGTACAAGATTTAGCATCTTATAATCCAGTTATTGTAAGTGGTTTTGCTTACGGAGCTGATATTTGTGCACATAAAGCTGCTATGGATAATAATTTACAAACCATTGCGGTGTTAGCTCATGGTTTAGATGAAATTTATCCAAAAACACATAAGAAATACATGCATCAAGTATTGGCTAACGGTGGTTTTATTTCTGAGTTTTGGCACGATGAACCTCCCATGCGTGAAAATTTTTTAAAGCGTAATAGAATTGTTGCTGGTATGGCCGATGCTACAGTTATTATTGAATCTGCAGTAAAAGGTGGCTCTTTGGTTACCGCAGATATTGCTAATTCGTATCATCGAGATGTTTTTGCTTTGCCAGGTAGAGTAGATGATACCTATAGCAAAGGATGTAATAATCTTATAAAAACACATCAAGCACACCTATTATCTTCTGCAGAAGATATTATACAATTACTGAATTGGAACAAAAAAGAGAAGGCAATTGTACAGCAACCTCAGCTTTTTTTAAACCTAGAACCAGAAGAACAAATCATATACGATTACTTGCAAACCAATGGAAAACAGTTATTAGATGTAATTGCATTAGATTGTAAGATTCCTGTGTACAAACTTTCTTCAGTATTAATTCAAATGGAATTAAAAAATGTTGTAAAAGCACTTCCTGGAAAGATGTTTGAGGTTTAAATTTCTTAGAGATAATTATTTTTAAAAAAGAATCCCATTTTCATGGAAATGGCATCTTTCTACATGATAGAGTCTTCACTTTCTCCTCGAGTATTCTTCAATAAAATTCAGAAAGCAATTAGGGTACATTCCAATTTTAGAATACTTCAAATGTTATAGGAAATATACATTTTGTCGCTACGCTTTCTCCATCTTTTTCAGCAGGTACAAAAAGAGGTAATTCTTCTAAAATTTTCTTTAAATGCATTTTTAATTTAGGATGTGGTGCTCTTATTTGAATATTAGAAACACTTCCTAAACTATCTATGGTAATTTGAGAGAATATTCTTTTTCTTCCTCTTAACAAACCTAGGTTTGTTGTAATATTCAGATCAAATCTTTTGTTCACAAAATCCCTTAAATTTTTATGCAGCAATTCTCTCAGATTTTCATCTGTATCTTTCGGGGTATCTTTAAATTTAGGAGGCATATCTACCTCATAAATCGAATAAGGATTTTTTGGTTGCTCTACTAACATAACTTCTCCGCTTACTTCAATTGCTCCTTTAATTACAGGTAGTGGTGTACTATCTTTTTCTTTCTTATTATAACTAGTTTTTTTTGCTCTTATTTTCATCTTAGCTTCTGTATTTTCATCTTTTTTACAGATACTTTCTATTAATTCTACTTTTTCTATCTTCTGAACTTTATCTTCTGTTTTACAACTAAATAATGTAGTTCCCATAACTATTAAAAGTATTAGCATAAACGTCTTATGGAAAGATAAAGAGCTTTTAAAAACACTTTCTGGTATTTGAATAACTAAACTATCTAATTGTGTACTGTAAAAGTGACCGCAAATATTTTCACTCTTATATTTAACTACATACTCTTGAATTTCTTTTGGTGTTTTCTTAGTAAAATCTACAACTGTTTTAGTACAAGATTTACAAAATCGTCCTCTTTCATTAGACTTCATTACATTCCAATTTTCAAGACAAGGTTTAGGAATACTAATCTTATAGTTTTTCATAGTCTGCGTTTCTACAAATAAGAGCAAATATTATTCCAGAAATTATTGAACGAAATACTTACATTTGAAGAAACACCCCATAAGCATGCATTCTGAAGAAAAATTAATGTCTAAAAAGAAACCTGCGTTTCCTATCAATCATTTTTTAAATGATTATTTAATTGAACATAGTAGAAACATAAAGATTCCTATTTTTTATGAAGATTTACTACGTTTTCAAGGATCTGTGGTTGTGTATGACAAAAATGATGAAGATACGCTTTGGGTACGTGTATATTATTCAGAATTTGAACGACAAGAAATTGATCTGAGCTTGAAAAAAGTGTATAATATTTTACATTCTAATGGAAATGAGGATAATATTCAGTTTTTGAATATTGATGCTGTAGATTACTGTACGTTTGGAAACTCAAAGCCTTTCCGGGTAAAAGTTCGTAATGTTTTAAATGATAATTACACTTATTTCTATGTAAAAAAAACTGATGCTTCTCGTGTATATGGTTTGGAGTTGGAACATATTTTATCTCCGTATAACCTCAACTTTTTAGTATATAAAGATACCTTGATAGAGGAGCATATTGCTGGAATTCCAGGAGATACTTTTATCAAAGAAATGTTGCCTAATTGTTCTGAATCTGAAAAATCGCAAATAGCCAAAGAGTTTGTTAAGTTTAATGAACGTTGCATGATTCGTTTATTAGGCGATATGCGATCGTATAATTATGTAATTGTACCTACACACGATTTTGATCATGTGGTATATAAAATTAGAGCAATAGATTTCGATCAGCAGTGTTATGAAGGAAAGTTTAAAGTATATTATCCACAATTCTTCAAAGAAAACTTTCCAATGGTACAATTGGTAGGAGAGAAGCTACAAGAAAACTCCATAGAGCAATATAAACTCGAAGAACGTTCTATAGTTGCTAAGCGTATTTTATCTTCAGAAGATCGTATTAATGAGCTTGTTTTCTGTATGAAAAACGATGAAATTTCTACCGAAGCAAACATTGAATTATTAAAAATGCAAGTCTTTGATTTTACTAGAGATATTTCGTTCAAAAAAAGCAAAAACATGGGAGAAGTTTTAGAAAGTGCTTTGGATTTTGTTCGTAGAAATTATGAAGATGTAACTACCAGGTAAGTACATATTTAGATGAAATTCAATATACAACCACATATTGGTGCTGGTGAGTTAAAATTTAAAATGACTTCAAAACAAGTTATAAAAACCCTTGGAACTCCTCAATTAATTATTGAAAAATCTACTATTAACTATGGTAATTTCTCTATAGAAGAACCAATGAAAATGACTTATTTTGATAATGAACTTCAAATAACTTTTGATAATAATAAAGTTGATTTCATCGAGTTTTATGGTAAAAACGCTGAGCATTTAGAAGTTTTGCTTGATACATTATATATTTTCAAAATACCTGCTGTTGAATTACTTATTAAGATTACAGAATTAACAAGATCTAAATATGATGTTACAAACGAAGAAATCCCATACTCATATATTTTTCCTACAATAGATCTTAGTCTTTGGAGACAAGTTATTCCAGAACTTGATGAGAATAATGAAAACATCGCTGATTCAGATGAAGGTAAGTTCTTTTGGTCTATAGGAATTGGAACTAAGGGATATTACCAAAATTCATAAATTTTAAAAACTGTCTTTTTTTATTCAAATAAAATTTGAAATAAGCGATTGAGCTATGTCATTCTGAACAAAGTGAAGAATCTATCGTTAACAAAATATTCTTTGTAATAGATCCTTCGTTATTCTGAGCTGTTTTTTGGGTATAATCGAAATAGTGGAAAAAATCTCTCACTTAGAAAAGTATTTATCTAACATGAAAGATTTTTCCTTTCTCTTCGAACTTCCTCAAAACTCATTCAGTATGACATTATTTCTTCTTATTCCTAACACTTTCAATTACCACAGTAGCAAGAATTAAAGCTCCACCAAATAACGTATTCAGTTTCGGGATTTCATTGATAAAAATAAATGCTAATATGATTCCAAAAATGGGTTGTACACTGCTAATAATACTGGTAGTTGAAGCTGAGAAAAATTTTAATGAATATACCATTAAACTATGTCCAATAGCTGTTGTTAAAATTGCAAGTAATAGTAAATAAGGCAACTGACTTTGAAAGCCTGAAGTGTCCATAAAAAACAATACTGGAAATGAGAAAACGGTAATGATTACAGTTTGATAAAACATCAGTAAGACTCCATTGTACTGACTTACATATTTCTTTAAAATCAATACTCTAATTGCATAACACAATGCAGAAATCAATCCGAAAATAATTCCTTGTACTGTGGTGTCTTTAAACGTAAGTGTAGGAGAGAGGATGTATAATCCTAACAATACCAAAAGTCCTAAAACAATATAAATAGGATCGAATTTTATTTTTAAAAATACGGGTTCTAGAAAGGCAATAATTACTGGAAATGTATATAACGATAACATTCCGATGGCTACGTTAGAGAATTTTAGTGCATAGAAATATGTTATCCAATGAATTCCTGTTAAAAGGCCAATGATTACAAAGGGAACGGAATGTTTTTTAGATTTTAATCTAAGATCTATCTTTTTGAGTTTTAAAAACAAGAATAGAAATACCATTGCAAAGGCTGCTCTAAAGAAAATAATGACTTCAGAAGGCATAGCTATGTACTTTCCTAATACTCCAGAGGTACTTATGAAAAATGTAGCAATTATTAATCCGAAAAGCTTTTGGTTGTATGAGTTTTGCAACGGGTTTGTTTTTAAATTATAAACCTGAAATATAGTTATTTATGACTATTCTAAGCACAGAATAAATCAAGATTATCAAACTATACTGTTTCTGTTTTAAATTTAAATCAACTTTGTTTTTTGATACAAAACAGTTAGATAATAACGTATTTTTTCTTTATGATTTCGACGTTGCTCAATCACCAGAAAAAATCTTAAAAGAATACTGAAGTAAGTTTACTTTTATTGAACAGATTGCCGCAAAAAACTTCAATATATGTTCGTTTTTTTCGCAATGACAATCTACTTTATAAACTTGTTTTGATAAGAAAATTATTATTTAAAGTTTACACTATTTATTATTCTCCGTTAACTAACTTATTCAATAAACGTTCGGTTTTTTTAGAAGATACTTTTGTTGTTTTTGTTGGTATTACTTCTCCTTTTAACGAAAGAATTACAAATTTTGGAATAGTAGAGAGGTTATAAGCTTTTACAAATCTCGATTTAGAACCGTCGTAAAACAATTGTTCTGCACTAGCTTTTAATCCATTTTCTTTTACCAATTGTACCCATTCGTCGTAGTTTTCTTCTTTATCTATAGAAACACCTACAAAAACAATATTCTTATCGGCAAACTTATCTCTTAATTCTTGGATGTTTTTAAACTCTTCTACGCACTCTTTACAAAAAGATGCCCAAATGTATAAGAAAATAAAATTCCCTTTAAAATCGGCTAATTTTACCTTTTCTTGATTCGTGTTTAAAAAACTGAACTTAGATAAATTCTTTTCTGCTTCAACTTGTCGTACTTCAGCGTATTTTTCCTTTGCTTTTGCAATGAGTTTATTCGTTTTCGCATACTTTTTTATAAACTCATAATACGTACGTTGTCTATCAGGAGTTTCGTTAGACATTGCTTCGTATAAACTTTCTAATACTCCTTGTTGAATTGCTTCTACTCTAATAGAAGCAATGATATCTTCCATAACTGGATAATCGTTGCTATTTTCAATATCTCTTTTCCATTTTAAAATGGCTAAGTCGTTATACGAATCGTAGGTATCTGAAAACAATTGATTGTCGAAATGTAAACTACTTAAAGGTGCTAAAAATGTATCTGACGCTTTAATACTATCGTTAAATTTATAATGCTTTTTAGCACTATCAAACTTCAGCATGTCTAAATAATAACCGTATTGTAAGTTTTTAGATTCTTCATCTATAAATCCTTGATCGAATCCACCAGAAAATAACGTTCCGTAAAAACCTTTATAAAAATTATCTAGTCGTGCTAGATATTCGTTTTCATCTCCTTTGTAAAATGCTTTTTTATAAAAGTTTTTCTTATTTCCTGTTCTATCTAAAAGTGGTGTTCTTTTACTGTGTAAATAGGTATTTCTTCCAGCACCTCTTTTTCCTGAAAAGGCAATTGAATTATTAATATCATCTGCATCAAAAGCAATAGCAAACTCGTCATTTCTTTTTAGATACAACAAGATTTTATCGTCTTCTTTTTCCAGAATATAGTAATCGTCGTCTAAGTTGGTATCTAAAGTAAAATTCAATTCGTCTATTGTAATTCGCTCTACTATTTTACCATTGATTTTGGTTAGGAAAAACTCATTGTTAATAGAATCGTTACGAATACTAAACGATAATCGTTGTCCAAAAAGTAATCCTGTACTTAATAAAAAAAGGCATAAAACCAGTTTCTTCATAATTCAATCTTTTCTACGGCTGCAAAAGTATCGTTAAAATACATTGCATGTATTATTTTATGTATGATTCGTTATAAATCGCAACCTATTTGCAAGAAATGAGGTTGCTTTTCCTTCAACGTAAGGTAAGCACGCTTATTGTAGTGTTATAATTTGTTGTTTTTTACAAGGAACTGAAGTCCCTTGGATTTATTTTGAGTGAAACGAAGGATCTATTATAAAGAACATTTTGCTAAACAATAGATTCTTCACGCTACTTCGATTATACTCAGTAAGCAATTCAGAATGACAATTTTTTGCCTTATTGCGAGTGTCCTTGAGAGCTCCTGAGTAGTATCGAAGGACTTAAAGGGACAAAAAAATCTTCTTTTCGATAAACAGATTACTTCACTACACTGCGTTTCGTTCGTAATGACGTTTGTGTTACTGATTCATTAAAACAAATACTACTGTCATCCTGAGTGAAACGAAGGATCTATTGTAAAAAACATTTTATTAGCGACAGATTCTTCATGCTACTTCGATTATACTCAGTAAGCAGTTCAGAATGACATATATCTATATTATTTCGATTGAAAGATTACTTCAGTCGTTGGCTTCGACGCAGCTCAGCCTTCCTTCTTCGTAATGACGTTTTTTATTTATACTTTTTGTAGTGTTTCTAATGCTTTTTTAACGGTGTCTATTTTGATAAATGTAATGAGTAATCGTAAACCGTTTTTGGTTTCCTTTTCTTTCATTACACAGCTTTTAGAATTGTGTTGTACATATTTCAACATTCTTGTAAAGGCTTCGGTATGATAGAAATCGCTTTGTTGATCGGATACAAAATATCCCACCATGCGTTTTTGTTTTAAAATGATTTTTTCTAACCCTAACGATTTCGCTAACCATTTGATTCGAACACTATCCAACAAATCTTGTACTTGCGTTGGGTATTCTCCAAAACGGTCGATGATATTGGTTTCAAATACTTGTAATTCTTCTTCTGAATTTAATTCACTCAACTGTTTGTATAAATTCAACCGTTCGGTAATAGAATTCACATAATCGTCTGGGAACAGAATTTCGAAATCAGTATCTATTTGAACTTCTTTTACATACTCTTTTGGTCCGCTATTTTCATCTACTGGATACAAGTCTTTAAACTCATTTTCTTTCAGCTCTTCAATGGCTTCTTTTAAAATTTTCTGATAAGTATCGAATCCAATATCGTTGATAAATCCACTTTGTTCTCCTCCTAATAAATCTCCAGCTCCACGAATTTCTAAATCTTTCATGGCAATATTTAATCCGCTTCCTAATTCAGAAAACATTTCTAAGGCCTGAATACGTTTACGAGCTTCTTCCGTCATCATATGATACGGCGGCGTAATAAAGAAACAGAAGGCTTTTTTATTCGATCGCCCTACACGACCACGCATTTGGTGTAAGTCGGATAATCCAAAATTATTGGCATTGTTAATGAAAATTGTATTGGCATTTGGTACGTCTAATCCACTTTCAATAATGGTAGTAGAAACCAGTACGTCAAACTCGCCATTCATAAAGGCCAACATGAGTTCTTCTAACTTTTTTCCTTCCATTTGTCCGTGTCCAATTCCAATTTTTGCTGAAGGCACCAAACGTTGTAACATTCCGGCTACTTCTTTGATATTCTCGATTCGGTTATGAATAAAAAACACCTGACCTCCACGTGAAATTTCATACGAAATCGCGTCACGCATGGTTTCTTCAGACAAACGAATGACATTAGTTTCTACAGGATGACGATTGGGTGGCGGTGTTTTAATAACCGATAAATCTCGTGCCGCCATCAAACTAAATTGTAAGGTACGCGGAATTGGCGTTGCTGTTAGAGTAAGTGTATCTACGTTTTCCTTTATGGTTTTTAATTTGTCTTTTGCTGCTACACCAAACTTTTGTTCTTCGTCAATAATTAACAGTCCTAAATCTTTAAACTGTACATTTTTGTTGGTTAACTGATGTGTTCCAATAACAATATCTACAGATCCGTCTTGTATACCTTCTAAAACACCTCTCTTTTGCTTTGCAGTTCGAAAACGATTCAAGTAGTCGATGTGTACAGGAAATTGCCTTAAACGCTCTGAAAACGTCTTAAAATGCTGAAATGCTAAGATGGTTGTGGGAACTAATACCGCAACTTGTTTTCCATTGTCTACCGCTTTGAAGGCCGCACGAATGGCAACTTCGGTCTTTCCAAATCCAACATCTCCACAAACCAAGCGATCCATCGGTTGATCTTTTTCCATATCGGCCTTTACGTCTTGGGTTGCCGAAAACTGATCTGGCGTGTCTTCGTATAAGAAACTGGCTTCTAATTCGTGTTGAATGTGCGTATCTGGACCAAAAGCATAACCTTTTTCTAATTTTCGTTTTGCGTAAAGTTTAATCAGGTTAAAGGCAATTTCCTTAACTCTGGTTTTGGTTTTCTGCTTGATTTTCTTCCAAGCATTCGATCCTAATTTGAAAATCTTCGGTGCTTTTCCATCTTTTCCATTGAACTTAGATATTTTGTGTAGCGAGTGAATGCTTACATACAGAATATCGCGATCGCCATAAATTAGCTTAATGGCTTCTTGTTTCTTTCCGTCTACATCTATCTTTTGTAATCCTGCAAACTTTCCAACTCCATGGTCGATATGCGTTACATAATCGCCTTTTTCTAAGTTGGTGAGTTCTTTTAGCGTAATGGATTGTTTTTTGGCGTAGCCATTTTTCAATCGGAATTTATGGTAACGTTCAAAGATTTGATGATCTGTATAACAAACAATTTTCTGATCCTCGTCTATAAATCCTTGATAGATTGGAAATACTACTGTTTCGTAATGTACCTCTTCATCAGCATCGTCAAAAATATCGTGGAATCGTTGTGCTTGTTTTTCATTGGCACAGAAAATATAGTTGGTAAATCCTTTGCTGTGATGCACGTTTAAGTCTTCTATTAACAAATTGAATTGTTTGTTAAACGAAGGTTGAGAGCGTACGTTGAATACTATATTCGTACCCTGAGCTAGGTCGATGGGTGCCCTTCGATTGGACTCAGGGCTCGCCGTGTTCTGTTTATCCAAAAATGCTACTGTAAAATCATTCAGTTGATTTTTTATCAGTTCGCCATTACAGAAGAGTTCTGAAGGTTCTGAGTGTTTTACTTCTTCAGATAGTTTTTCGAATTCTACTTGTGCTCTGCGGTAGAATTTATCTAGATTTCCCGTTAGTAAATCTAAACTTTTTACAAACAACACTGTTTTAGAGGCAATGTATTTTAAAAAGCTTTCTCTTGATTCTTGTAAGGCTTTGTTTTCTACATTAGGCATAATACTCACCTTAGTGAGTTTTTCTTTGGAAAGTTGGGTTTCTACATCGAAGGTTCGTATACTGTCTACCTCATCTCCAAAAAATTCAATTCGATAAGGTTCGTCGTTAGAGAAGGAAAAGACATCTACAATTCCTCCACGTACCGAGAATTCTCCTGGTTCTGTTACAAAATCTACACGATTGAAATTGTATTCAAACAGTACTTCGTTGATAAAATCGAGCGAGAGATTTTCGCCTTGATTGACTTTGAGTGTGTTTTTTTCCAGTTCCTTTTTGGTGACTACTTTTTCAAATAGTGCTGTAGGATAGGTAACAATTACCGCTGGTTTTTTGCGTGAGTTGATACGGTTTAATACTTCCGATCGTAGCAATACGTTGGCATTGTCTGTTTCTTCTATTTGATACGGACGACGGTACGATCCTGGATAAAAAAGTACGTTTTTTTCTCCTAGTAATTGTTCTAAGTCGTTTAAATAATAGGCCGCGTCTTCTTTATCGTTACAGATAAACAAGTAAGGTTTATCGGCTTTTTTAAAGGTTTCTGAAATGACAAAAGACAACGAAGATCCGACCAAATTCGAGATTTGAAAATGGTGTTTTTCTTGTTGTAAGGTTTGTTGCACCAAAGCTACCTTTGTAGCATCTTGGTAATAGTTTACAATGGTTTGCTTACTCAACGGGATTATTTTTTTGTAAAGATACGGGGATTATATTTTGTGGGGAAATTGTGTCTGGAATATCATAATGAATTACTAATTCAATAAATAGATTGAAGTACTCAAATCAAAAAAATCAATTATTAATATTTTTTAAACTTGGGTTTTCTTTTGTATAATAATCTCCTATAACTAATTCACTATTGTTAAGTTCTTCTGTGATATACGAAGTCGTATAAATCATTTGATAACTATTATCATCAAAATTTTTAACTCGTTTAATTAGTAAATCTTGAAGATTTTGTGCTCTTTTCATTTCAATACCTTTATCCTCCATATTATCTGCAAAAATAAACCTAGGATACCTCATTTGATCTATATATAATGATGCTAAAAATATTGAGAATCTTGCTGAAACTTTTAAATAAAAATTTGAGCTTGCCGAATATTTTGAAAATTTATTTGATAAGAATGTTATGTTATTTGAATAGTCAATAAAGAAATCGCTTGCATTTTTAAATTCATCTTGTCTATCTAAATCATTATTCAATAAGTAAATACCTTCTTCCTTTATCTTTTTATTAATTATTTCTTTTAATTTTATTTGCTCTTTCTCCGTTCTAAAAATATAGGCTTTTAAATAACTTACCTCTTTATGAAGTTCGTTTTTCTTTTCAAGCAATCTCTCATATAGTTCAGCATTCTCTAACATTGTTCTAAATTGAAGTATTTCTCCTTCTATAAAACCTTTTTTATTATTTAAATTATCTACTTCTTCTTCACTATATGATTTAACATCCTCCAATGCTACATTTACTTGTTGCTGAATATCGTGAAGTTTACCTATTTCACTTGAATATTTAGATTCTAATTCTAATAAACCTCTCTTATTGATTTGAAGTATTTTTTTGGATTCACTAATTTGGAAGCCTATTTCAAGTTCCATCCTTCTAGCTTGGACTACGCCAAAAGATTCATCAATGGATTCTTTACAAAGTTTACAATTAGAACTATCTGAATTAGTTTTTATTTTTGATAAGCATTCTGGACAGTATTCTAAAGGAAGATTACCTAAAAACTCTCTTGTTTGTATAGAATTTTTTAATGCATTTATTTTTTTTTCAAGTGTATCTATAAAAAAAACAGAATCTTCTATTTCATTGTGTAAGTAGTTAATTTGATTTTCAATATCAGTAACTACTTTACGTTGTACAATTGAATTTTGATTCAATTTTTGAAAATAAAGCTCAGAATCATCTTTATAAGTAATTTCTTTGTCTTTATTCCTTATTGAGATAATTTCCTCTTGAATTTTAGATATTTCAACTTCTCTACTTTGTATAGCTTCATTAATATGAATTGGATTAAGTGCTAAAGGATCTGAAAAAAACTGTGAAGTCGCTTTTATTTCACTTTTAATATTCTCAAACTCTTTTTCGGCAGAAATAAGACGTTTTTTATTTTCATATAATTCTTCATTGTATACTCCTAATAGCAAATCAGACACCGTCTCCCTAGTTAATTGACTATCAAAATATTCGTAGAGAAAAAGTGAACTAGTTGGGGACTCTTGATCAATATATAGTAATCTTAATATTTGGTGAAATGTAATATTACTATCTCCTTTTACTATAGGTAAATCAAGATTATCAAACATTACATTTGAAAAACTCTTTCTATTATCAGTCGTTTTATATCCAAATTTTTGCCACATTTTATCAATTGGAGGATTAAAACTCTCATCCATATCTCCCCAAAAAAAATACATAGGTGCTTGTGTACTAATATTATCTTTTTTATCCTTTATAAGATATCTCTTAATTGTAAATATAGCTCCATTCATTTCAACTTCTGCAATAGCTTTTGAGCAAAATCTTGCTTCTGGAACAAAATCATTGAAAGCACCACCTAATACATAAAAAATAAAATGTGTAATCGTAGATTTCCCACTACTATTATCACCACGAATTATATTTACACCTTTATGAAATTTTTCATCATAAGCAACCTTTTCTTCTTCAGTAAAAATACATAGTCTATTTAAAAATAAATTATTTCGCATCATACTTGCTTTCTAAAAGGTTAGTTCTATTTTTTAATCCATCAGTTCCAAATAATGACATTTGATTAAAATGACCTGTCATTAGAGCTATTACGTTTTTTTCTTTTGCTGGTAAATCTTCAAAATTATTAACAAATTCAATTAATATTTCTTTATTAATTATTGAAATTCTTTGTTGATTTAAAAACGACTTATCAATAATACCATATGATGCTATACAATTAAACGCTGCAAGTTGGTAAGGTTTTATTTTTTCGAAAATCTTTCGATTCTCAGAAATCTTTTCATAAGGATTTTTAGAATCTCTTATAAACTTTTTTCTTAATTTTCGTATATCAGATTCTCCTCTTTTTAATCTTATTTCATGAATCTTACTTGGGAACAATAAATAAAAATCCCAAATTCTTATTCTTTCTATCTCTATCACGGTTTTATTTTCAAATTTATTAAGGAAATGAAGTAATCTAAAAATTGTATGATATAAATCCAGAGCTTGATTATATACTATCATAATTTTTCCAATTTATGTGACATTGTCCTGTTAAATAATAAACCATACCAAATATATCATCTGCATTATAGTTTAAAACTTCATCATCTTCACCTTCTATATTTATTAAATCAAGAACAGGTTGTACAACATTAATAACAACTTCTCTTAATATTTCACTTTTAGAATAACCACTGTCAATTAGAGGTAAAATAAATGCTTCAAAATCCATTTTTATTTTCGCAAACAACTGACTGTCTATCCATTGTGCCGATTCAAAAAATCTATTTAACTGTAAGCGTTTTGCATACCTTTCTTTTCTTCTGATCGCAGAAATGACTTCATTTTCGTTGAAACCACCATCATATAATTTTGTTTCAGCACTAATTCCATCAAGCTTAGTAAGATAAAATTTCAAAGATTCCATTGTCCCTTCATACCGTTCATCATTTTTAACTTCTTGATTTAATTTTTCAAATCTTCTTGCAAATCTTGTTTTTTTTGCTAGATATACATTACCAGTAAAATTGTTAACATTCAACTGTGAATGCACTCCTCCTTCGTTATTTATATTTTGCGTCATTAAAGTTTTATATCTCCTGTATTGGTTTGAATATTTACCTGTTTTTCTACTTTACCCTTATTATGAATATTCTGTTGGCTAAGATTTGTTTTGGCTTGCATAATTGTTTGCAACAATTCATTTTTAAAAGATTCGTTGTTTTCAACTTTTAAAATTAGCTCTTCTTTTATTTTTTCTAGTTGTTCTTTATTTGGAGCTTCTATAAATAATTCTTTTTTTTTCTCCTCCATAAAAGGTTTTCTAAGCATTTCCCATATGCCTTCTCCTACTTTTTCAGCAATTTTTTCTCCTGTTTTTGTTAAATATGGGGAAGCTAAAGTTAAAGCAGTTGTTATTAATGTAATTGGTTCCATCTTTATTTTATATTTTTAAATTATAAAACTAACCATAGCACAGCACAATACTTTACGGATATCCGCAAGTTTGTTATGGCTATACATTAGTTTGTGAATAAGAAAAAGTGAAAGGAACAGGGGGACTGGTCTATTTCTTTGTCTTTTTTCGTGGTTTAAACCTAGTAAATTATTTGTGTTTTTGCAACTGTTTTTAAGAGGAGGAGGGAAGAATAGTGCGTTACAGCTTGCTTTTTTACTACTTTTCTTCTTGTATTTGTAATTCGGTTTCTAGTGATTTGTAAAACTCAGTTTCGTTATAGATATCCGTTATTTTTTTATTGTATTTTTCTTGTAAATAGTTATTTACTAATTTATTATAACATTCTTTTTCAAATTCTACTATACAACTTAGAAAATATATATTTTAAATCAAATAAGCTTTCTGTTCATTTCTTTGCTTGTCCAAAGAAACGAACCAAAGAAAAGACACTTATTCGAGATATTTTTTAGCTAAAGCTAAAAACCGAATTATAATTCCTAAAATCTTTCCAAGGTTTCAAGATTTTTTAACGGAATCAAATTCTATATTGCGAATAAGGTTTGAAAAGCGCTGCTTTTAATCGCTTTATAGCATGTACTATTTCTAAACAATCTTCAGTTATTAACTTGATAAAAGAACTCGCTAACGCTCAAACAGCTTTTCATCTTTCCGCCAACGCTGCTTCTTTAATTTTCAAAATTTTGATTAGTAGGTCGCTTTTTTATTCAATCTTTTTATATTCATTATTTGTAAATACTATTTCCATTTTTCCTTCTTTCCACCCTTTGGTAAGAGCAAAATAAATTGATTCACTAACAAACTGAGGAGTAATACTTTTTGGTTCAAAATCTGGAGGTTTGTTCTCTTTATCATCTATATATAACCATCTATCATACCAACCAATATCTATTATCAATAGGCTATTTTTAAATTGCTCTGAACTCACTATTATTTTTTTATTGAATTTCCATAAAAATTCACTTCCATCTACCACAATTTTTCTAAATCCTTTTTTTGAAATAGCCATGTATTATTCTTTCCTAATTTTTAATTCATTTCTCTCATTTTTAACTAAAAAACTTAGTATATGATTTAAGTCTTTTTTGGTTAAAGCAGCAAATTCCATTTCCTCAACTCCTTCAATCAATTGAATAGCTTCTATTGTATCTTTTTGATCAAAAATTATAATTAGATGCTATTTTTTCTATTTCACACTTGGGTTAAGTACGTCTTCTAAATCTCCTTTTTTTAGTAAATCTTCAATTGTTTTTTGAATACATTCTCGAGTCAATTCCTTTACAAATAAGTCTGGAGGTTTTAGATAAAGACCATTTAAATTTTCACCTGTTAATTGGTCTTCTTTTATAGCTCTTTCAAAGAATTTGTATGTCCAAACATTAATTCCATAGTGTCTACCATCTGGTAAATCCACATGAATATTTGCAAAGTCATTCTCAATGTCCCAGTTTCCTGGATCAACTTCTTCAAACTCTAGCCATAATTCAAATTCTTTCATTTTTTTCATCTCCATAAACTTGGTGTTTTTCTATATTTAGTAACTATTGCTAGGCATTCTTTTTCAGATAGTCCAAATTTTAATCCAAATCCTTTTGGTGGTGGTGGGCTATTGTCTCCAATTTGTAACACTACATCAACTAAATATTCTCCAATATTCATACTTGAACCAACACAACCTGATTGATAGTGAATTGGGTATTCGGTATCTGCTATTGCTTTCAGAATTAATGCATTCTTATTTTTATATTCTCGTTTTCTAATAAGTCCCTCATAAGCAATCGTTTTTATAGTTCCATTTGGATATTCGGTTAATTTCAAAAGTTCTGATGTCGTTGCATTTTTCATGATCCAATGTCTTCTATCAAATTGAGCTGGTTTTCGAGCATCATAACCTACAACTCCACTTGAGATACCATCATGTTCAGCAATTCTTACACTGTCTTTTATTTGCTGTCGTATTTCACTCCAATTATAAGTCCAACTTTTCTCATAAAACAGTGATATTATAAAGATGATACCAATTCCAATAATGGATAAAACTGGCAAGAACATTTTAAAATGGTTACTTTTCAGACTATTTCGTTTGTTTTTTTTCATAGTTACATACTGATTTATACATATATAAAATGTACTCATGAAATATTCTAGAATAGAATTATAAAAGCACTTTTTTGTATTTAAGAGGTAAAAATAACAGAGGAAATTAAGTCTATTTCTTTCTCTTTTTCATGTTTTAAATATAAGAAAATTTAACAAAAACTTCCTGCGATACTGAAATACGCTATGTTAAGGAAGCAAAAGCTTCCTGCGGTATCGGAATGCCTTTTTTATTACAACAAAACCTCTCTGCAAATCGCATAAGCGTATTGTTACAGTAACAAAGGCTTCCTGCGACACCGTAATAGTCATTGTTATAGCAACAAGACCTTCCTGCAAATCGCAGCAGCATATTTTTACATATTAAACAACATGTAACCAATAAAATACATTCATTTTCCCTTTTTAAATTTCTTGGTAATCTTTTTTTGTTTCCATTCTTCTCCAAAAAAATCAAATACATTAAACGCATAAATTCCTAGTAAAAGTACCCAAGTAAATAACATCCATAAGGCTGCATTCCAAAACATTGGATCGTTAAAAGCAATAACAATTGGTACTATTAAACTTACAATAGCAATGGCTAGCAATTTGTAGAAACCTTTTAAATTTTGAATATATGCTTCTTCTTTTCGTATTTGTGCTAGTTCAGCTTCTTTATCGGTATTATTAAGGTCTGTTTCAAAAACTGAGGCCAAAGATTTTAAGGATTCCAATCCCGCATTTTCACCATTTTCAATACGCTGTATGGTTCGAATACTCAATCCGCTCATTTCTGCTAATTGTTCTTGCGACCAATGTCGCTCTAATCTCATTTTTTTAATGTCTTTTACGTTTATTGAATTTGAACTCATTTCTTGTTTTGTAAATTTTTATACAAAGGTAAGTTCTAGGTTTTAGTTTGTATTGAAAAGGTTAGGACACGAATACGACACCAATATGACAGTAAAAAGACATTCGTTTTTTGGTTTATTAATTACGCTACTTTTTCTTAAATAAAACTTATAAAACACAACGTAAAACTCGAGGAATATTCATAGAAAAAGCCGTCCATTTTAGGACGGCTTTATAACTTTTCTTTCAAAAGATAAATTATACAATATGTGGTGTATCTGTAACACAAGTATTATTACTCCAAACACATTGTGCTCTTTTACTACATTCAAATTCTGTAGCATATTTTGGACAAGTATTAAAAAATACATCTCCAAATCCTCCAGATACTAATTGTTGTTCTTTTTTACTTAATGATTTTCCTAAGTTTAAAATTGTTTTTTTCATAATTGTAATAAGAATTTAAACGTTTATTGATTATTCATTTGGTGGTGTTTCTTCGCCACAGCGAACCCTTAGTTTAGCTAAGTTGTTCATATAGAGTTTTTAACAGAAGAAATAAATAGATATAAATGATT